>DASSRG010000276.1:0-3669 GCA_035701885.1 Candidatus Limnocylindrales bacterium | reverse complement strand
GCGTGAGGCGAGGCCCGGGCGGGCGGGGCTGTCGGTGATCCAGCCGGCCGCGGAGGGTGCGACGGGGGCGGAGGCAGTCATCTGTTCGAGGTCTCCCAGGATTCCGGTCGGGCGACCGGCGCTGGAGCCATCCTCGGCCGGTCCGAGCGCGGCCGGTATCGCCCACGGTGGACCCGCGGCATGGACAGATGACGATGTCGGGGCGAGCGCCGTGAGACGCCCGCGGGCGATCAGCCCGCGGCGAACCCCCGGACGGCCCTGACCTCGGCGAGCTGCTCGTGGAACTCGGCGCGGATCGCGTTGAGGTCCGGCCGCTCCACGTCCAGCTCCTCGGCGAGGCGGTTCGCGAGCCAGGACTCGGTCGCGTCGATCTCGTCGTCCGCGGCCATCACGAGGAAGCAGCAGCGGAGAAGCAGCTCGCGCTCCTCCATCGTCGAGATCGCCTTGAACTCCCGCGCCACGAGGAAGTCCTCGGTCGCGCCGAACTCGCCCGACAGGGTGGAGGCCATGTTGACGATGAGATCGCGGTGCTCGGGGTCGAGGCCAGCCTGCTCCGCGATGCGCACCATCTCGGCCCGCTCCGCATCGCTCGTCGCGCCGCTCGCGTTCGCGGCCCGGCCCAGGATGTAGGCGAACGCCGCCACGTACCGGGCGCGCGCGGGCGGCAGCGTCTCGAGCTGTGCCGCAATCACGCGAACGCTGTCGGTGTCGCCGACGAGGCTCTTCGGCAGGGGAGCGTCGGGAGCGACCGGAAGCTCGGGCGACTCGGGCTCATCGAGGTTGAGAACTCGGCGGAACAGGCTCATCGGGACTCCGGTCGTGACGGGATTGGCGCGAGTCTACCCGGCACGCGGCCGACGGACACGAAACAGCGCTGCAAGGCGCGCCGACGCGGTCACTGCGCCGACGCGCCGGAGGCGGATCGATCGTGGAGACCTCTCCGCGACAAGGAGGTCTGCCATGCCGACGAAGCGCCAGGACGGTCCGCCGGGTGCCACCGCAGAAGACCGGAAGTTCATCGATCGTCACGGCAGCAGGCTGTCGAAGTCCACGCTCCGCGCGAAGTGGACGCACGCCGCGGGCGACCAGCCGGATCGCAACGGCCAGACGCTGGCAACCCGGTCGCCCGACGTGATCCGCGACTGGGCGATGCGGCGCAAGGCCGTGCCCGTCACCGCGACCCGTGGCACGGACGGCGAGCCTCGGACGCTCAGGCTCGACTTCGACGGCGAGGGCGGCAACGGCCGCTCATCGCGCCTCGAGCCGATCGGGTGGGACGAGTGGCTTCGCGTCTTCGACTCCCGTAACCTCGTGTTCCTCTACCAGGAACGCCGCCGGGACGGGTCGGACTCCAACTTCTTCCGACTCGACAACCCGACGCGAGAGGACGGGTGACCATGCCGCACGTTCGTGAACGCCAGCCCTTCCCCGACGACCCCACCGGCAAGGAGCCGACGTCCGGGGCCGCAAAGCTCCAGGAGGACCCGCCCCAGTCCGGGGGCCGGGTGAACGCCGACGAGGCGACGACAGGGACGAGCGATGGCCGGTCGGGCGAGGCGCCTCCCGGCGGCATCCCGGGCGACGACGGCTCGCTCGAGGGCGGCTGAACCCCGCACCCGTCGGAGGCGGCGATCCCGCCTGAACTTCGCGCTCCCATCCGTCGAGGATCGGACATGGCACTCGCGACGCGCGCCCCGCAGTTCGACACCGCGTCCCACGTGGAGGCGCTCAACCGGGACGGCATCACCGCGCTCAAGGGCGCTTTCACGCCGGAGTGGGTGGACCAGATGCGGGAGGACATGATGACGGCCTTCTGGGCCGCCATCCAGCGACCGGGCGGCGCCGTCGGCCGGGGACCGAGACGCTGGTACGTCGAGGTCCACCCGCAGGACATCTCGGGCTTCGTCGACCTCGTGACCCATCCGTGGGTGACCGCGATGAGCGAGGCGGTGCTCGGGCCGGACTACCAGATCGTCGAGATCGGCTTCGACGTCCCGTTCCAGGGTGCCCGCAACCAGCCGTGGCACCGCGACTTCCCGAGCCCGCCCGAGACGTACGAGGACCGGCGCATCACGTCGCTCGCGTTCAACCTCACCGGCGTCGACGTCACCGAGGACATGGGGCCGTTCGAGATCGCGCCCGGCACCCTGTACGACGACGGCCGGGAGTGGAAGCACGAGATGTTTCCGGACAAGGCCGAGTGGCCGCGATTCGCGGAGCGCGGGGTTCGCAAGTACCCGAGCCGCGGCGACATCTCCTGCCGCTCGGCACTCACGATCCACCGCGGCACGCAGCACGACTCGCCGATCGCGCGGCCCGTGCTGGTCCTCGGGGTCGACGCGCCGGGCGCCGGTCACGCCGAGCTCCACGACCTGATGGTGACCCAGGACTACTTCGACGCCCTGCCGCAGCCGGTCCGCGACCATCTCGTCTGCCGGGTGGTCGACGAGCTCGTGCCGGTGGTCCAGAAGCACGACATCGAAGGGCTGGTGATGGGCGCGGACTGAACGCCCGCTCGCTACGCCTGGACCGGCACCGCCAGCTCGACCGTCAGGCCATCGGCGACGGTGCCTGACATCGTCCCGAGCTGGTGCTCGGCGCCGTCCGCGAACACCATGTCGCGCTCGAGGCTCACCTGGCTCATGTTGCTGACGCTCTGCTCGTAGCCCGGCGTCGCGTACACCTCGTCGCAGATCGCCTTCGGCAGCGCGATCTGTGAGGTCGCGATCCGGTTCGCGCTGTTCGACGCCGCCTCCAGGCTGCGGTAGACCTCGAAGTGGACGTGCGGCCAGCGGCCCTGGTAGCAGGCGGGAAACACGCTCGTGAACTCGACGATGCCGTCGGCGCCGGCCGCCTGGACGCCACGCAGGTAGTTCTCGTTCTCGACGCCCTGCGAGTACATCGAGTAGCGGCCCTCCTGGTCGCAGTGCCAGGCGTAGATCGCCGCGCCGGCGAACGGCTCGCAGGCCTTCGCCATATCGAGGACGGCGAAGCGGACCGTGAGCGGCACGCCCGCGGCGACCGTCGAGCTCGTCCCGAACGACGAGCGGATGTCCTTGCGCACGACGCCGCTCTGGCCGAGCGCATCGGGCCCGTTCGAGCCGTCGCCGGGAAACGGGCCGGCGGTCTCCTCGGGGATCTCGGTCGCGCAGTCGGCGGCGGCCGCGGCCGTCGAGCTCGCGCGCTCCGACGCGGCTGCGGTTGCGCTCGCCGAGGAGCCGTTGCTCCCGGGCGCGCACGCCGCGATGCCGATGCTCAGCCCGGCCAGCCCGATGCCCTTGAGCACCCGACGCCGATCGATCAGCGTCTCGACATCGAACGCAAGGCCCTGGTCCCAGGCGGGCTCGGTGGGGTCGGGGAGCGGACGGCCCTCGAACGTCTGGATGGCGGCGGGTCGGCTTGTGTCAGTCGTCATCGGCAGTCTCCGTGGGCCCTCTCGTCCGAGCGGTGCGGACAGCCTGCCGACCGAACCTTACGACTCGCTGACAGCCCTACGGCAGGACGATGAATGCGTCCACCGTCACCCGGCCGTCGCCCAGCGGCCGGATTTCGAGCATGTGCGACCCGCCGCTGCCCAGGTGGCGGGTCCAGACCATCCGCCGGTAGCCGGTCTTCGCTCCGTCGACGTCGACCGTCGCCACGAGGGTCCCGTCGACGCGGATCTGCGCG
>DASSRG010000275.1:0-6558 GCA_035701885.1 Candidatus Limnocylindrales bacterium | reverse complement strand
GGAAGATCCCGAACCACGGCAGCCGGGATCGCGACGGAGTGCCGGGGAGCTCGGACCACTCCCAGCCGTACATGCGCACGTCGCCGCTCTCGATCACGTCGCCGGAGACGGGCTGGTCGCGCCGCTCGGTCATCGGTTCCTCCAGTCGTTCGGGGGCGCCAGCGTAGCGCTCAGCGCCGCGGCCCCGCGACCTCGTCGACGAATGCGGTGAGCTCCCGGAACCAGTGCAGGCGCTCCGTCCACGGGACGGCCGCGTTGGCGGGCGAGGTGGAGGGGAGGACGAACAGCCGGGTGTCGCCCAGCGTCCTCGCCTGGGCGCCTAGCGCCGGCCGCTCCGCGAACGCACCGCGGTACGCCTCCTTGCCGACGAACGCCATCACCCGCGGGCGGAGGGTCGTGGCGATCCACTCGAGACGGGAGGCGGCGTCCGCGTAGTCCGCGGCACGCAGGTCGCCCGAGCCCGGCGTCGTCCGCAGCGCCGCGTTCGTCACGCCGATGCCGAAGCCGATCAGCTGCTCCTGCTCGGCCGGGGCCAGCTCGCGGGACGTGAGACCCGAGGCGTGGAGGAGCCGCCAGAAGTCGTTGCGGGGGTTGGCGAAGTGGGCGGCGGCGGCCGCGGACGCCCGCCCGGGGTTGATCCCGACCAGCACCAGCCGGAGATCCGGCGCCAGGACATCCGGGACGGCGGACCGCGCGTCATCCATTCGGCGAGCGTACCGGGCTCCAGTTGACAGGAAGCCATGCCAAGATCATGCTACGGGCGAGTAGCACGTATCTGGAGCACGCGGGTGGAGGTCCTCGTCGCGTTCGCCGGGCTCGGCTCGGTGGCACTCGGCATCTGGCACCTCGGCGTCCCGGTCTGGTTCCACGTCCGGGCGGCGGTCGAGCGGGGTGGCCGCCGCCCGCTCCCGCACGTTCGTTTCGCGCCGGTCAGGTACGGGACGACTGCTCGCGACGTCGTCGCCGTCGTGTGGGTGATGAACCTCGCGGCGTCGTACGGGCTGATCACGATCGGGATCGCGCTGCTTGCGGCGCCGTTGTGGGCCGGGACGCCCGGCGGACGCGTGGTCGCGTTCTGGATCGCCGGGTGGTGGTTCGTTCGGGCGGCCGCGCAGATCGCGTTCGGGCGGCGCCGGCTGGACCTGCTCGTGATGGGGGTGTTCGCGGGGCTCGGCGCGCTGCCAGTGTGGCTCGCGGTGCGCTGATGCCGCTGATGACGATGCGCTGGCACGACCTCCTGTTCGCGCACTGGCGTGTCGAGGCGACGGCGCTCCGACCGCTCGTCCCGACTGGCCTGGAGCTCGATACGTTCGACGGGTCCGCCTGGCTGGGCGTCATCCCGTTCGGGAATGCGCGGCTGCGGCCGCTGGGCGTCCCGCTCCCCGGCGACGCGATCGCCTTCGGCGAGGTCAACGTGCGGTCCTATGTCCACGGTCCGGACGGCGCGCCGGCGGTCTGGTTCTTCTCGCTCGACGGCGACACGAGACTCGGCCCGCCGGCGGCACGGGCGATGTACGGCATCAACTACCGGCGCGCCTCCGTGCGGCTGACCACGTTCGCCCGCGACGAGTCGGCGCTCTCGATGCGTCGCGGCGGCCGTCGTCCGGCCGCGCTCGACGTGCGCTACCGGCCCAGAGGTCCTGCGACCGCGACGACGCCGCTCGACGCGTTCCTCACCGACCGGCTGGTGATGTTCGGGCGGCGTGGGAGGGGCCTCCTCCGCGCCGAGGTGCGCCATGCGCCCTGGCGGTTGCACGAGGCGGAGGCATCGTTCATCACGCTCGATGTCACCGCGGCCCTCGGGCTCCCACCGCTCGTCGGGGAGCCGCACCTCCGCTGGGCCGAGCCGCTCGACGTGGTGTTCGCGCGCCCGCCCTCGATCGTCGCGACCGCCCGGCGCTAGCATCCGCCCATGGCCCACGTCATGACCGTCCGCGGTCCGGTCGATCCGTCAGCGCTCGGCTTCACGCTGCCCCACGAGCACACCCAGATCCAGCTCTGGCACATCGCGAACCGGTGGGACTACTGGGAGCTGACGCGTGACGAGCCGGTCATCCTCGAGGAGCTCGCGCGATACCGCGAGGCCGGCGGGACCGCGCTCGTCGACCTCACGGCGCCGGGCGTCGGGCGCGACCCCCGCTGGCTCGCGGGCCTGTCCGAGCGGTCCGGGCTGCACCTCGTCATGGGTGCCGGGTGGTATCGCACGGCCTACTACCCGCCGGAGCTCCTCGTCGACCGGCGGTCCGTGGAGTCGCTGGCCGAGGAGCTGGTCGCGGAGGCGACGAACGGGGTGGGGGACACGGGGATCCGGCCGGGGATCCTCGGCGAGATCGGAACCGACAAGCCGTGGGTGACTCCGGCCGAGGAGCGGGTCCACCGGGCAGCGGCGCGGGCGAGCCGACGGACGGGCCTCGCGATCACGACCCACGCCGTGATGTCCGACGTTGGCGCCGCCCAGCTGACGATCTTCGAGGAGGAGGGCGTGGACCCGGGGCGGGTGGTCATCGGGCACGCCGACAGCTACCCGGTCCTCGACCACTACCTGTCGCTGATCGAGCGGGGCGCCTCGATCGAGCTCGACTTCCTCGGCATGTCGTTCACCCCGACCGAGGTCCACGGCGAGGGACGCGTCATCGACCTCCTGCTCGAGCTGCTCCACCGCGGCCACGGCGACCGGGTGCTGCTCAGTCAGGACGTGTGCCACAACAGCCAGCTGAAGCGGTATGGCGGGAACGGCTACACCTACCTGCAGGACACATTTCTGCCCCGGCTGCGCGAGCGGGGCGTGTCGCAGGCCGAGATCGACCAGCTCACGATCGAGAACCCGCGCCGGATCCTGACGATCGGGTAACGGGGCGGGCGCCGGCCGTCTGGCTTCGAGCGGTTCTACCGTGGCGCGCCGCCACGGATTCGGCGGTAGGCGAAGGAGCCTTGGCATGAGCGCGCCTCGGTACGCCATGGCGTCGTCGCGGAGCGGGCGAACGGTGGCGCGCCGCCACCGTAGATTCGCCGAGCGAGGAACGCGGGCAGGCGCGGCCCTCGCGCCGGAGCCGGCGAGGAGCGTGAGCGAGGACCCGCCGGCCAGCAGCGGCGAGGCGAGCGTGGTCGCGCAGCCGCACCCCGGGTGAATCGAAACGGCCGGCCGGGGCGCACCCGACCGGCCGCGAACCAGCCGAACCTAGAGGAGCGTCGCCTCGACCGCGAGCTCCACGTTGCCCTTGAGCGCGGCGGAGACCGGGCAGTTGTCCCGGGCATCCTCGGCGAGCGACTGGAAGGTCGCCGCGTCGATCCCGGGCACGTCCCCCTTCACGACCAGCGTGCTGCGGGCGATCTTCCAGCCTGCGTCGCTCTTCGCGAACGCCACGACGGCCTTCACGTCGAGCTTCGACGGCGGGGTCCCGTTCTTGCCGAGCCGCGCCGAGAACGCCATCGAGAAGCAGGCCGCATGGGCCGCGGCGAGGAGCTCCTCGGGCGAGGTGCGTCCGTTGTGCTCCTCGGTCCGGGACGCCCAGGTCACCGGCAGGCGGCTGAACGCGCCGGACGAGACGTAGTTGATCGTGCCGCTGCCAGACGCGAGGTCGCCGGACCAGGTCACCTCGGCGTTGCGGGTCGTCTCCATCGGATCTCCTTGGGGCAGGGAGGGGGCAGGGTGGGCGGCGGGGGCCGCGAACCCCTAGCGTGCCATGGGCGGCCGCGGGCGGCGAACGGCTCCGCGCCGTCCGCCGCCCGGTCGAACCGAGGCGGGCGTCAGCCGGCGTCGCCGCCGGTGGCGACGACGGGCCGCGCCGCCTCGCCCTCGCGCCGCCACCGATCGCCCAACCACGACCGCCCGCCGTCGACGAGCGAGTAGATGACCGGGATCACGAGCAGCGTCAGGAAGGTGGAGCTGAACAGGCCGCCGATGACGACCGTGCCGAGCTCCGCGGCGATGATCGACCCCTCGTTGAAGCCCGCGGCGAGCGGGATCAGCGCGAGGATCGTCGCGATCGCGGTCATGAGGATCGGCCGGACGCGGGTCCGCCCACCCTCGATCAGCGCGTCGCGAGTGGACATGCCCTGGGCTCGGAGCCGCTCAACGAGATCGAGCAGGACGATCGCGTTGGTCACCACGATCCCGATCAGCATCAGGAACCCGATCAGGGCGCTGACGCCGAGCGGCCGGCCCGTGAGGTACAGCGCCGGGAAGGCGCCGATCGTCGCGAGCGGCAGGCTGAACAGGATGATGAACGGCGTGATCAGCGAGTTGAACGTCAGCACCATCGCCACGTAGACGACGAGGACTGCGACGCCCATCGAGAAGAACAGCCCGCCGAATGCCTCGGCCTGCTGCTGCGAGACGCCGGCGAGCCGGACGTCGACACCCTCGGGGATCGTGCCGTCCGCGACCAGCGCGTCGATCTCGGCCTGCACGTCCTTGCTGACCGCCCCCGTGTCGACGGCGGTGATCTCGCCCGAGATCGACGCCGCCGGAGCCTCGTCGATGCGCGTGATCGAGCCCTGGGCCGTGACCTCCTCGACGGTCGCGACCGTCCCAAGCGGCACCTTCGCCACCGTGCCCACGGGAAGCTCGCGGAGGTCCTCGACGCTGGCCACGGACGCCGGGTCGACCTGGACGAACACGTCGGTGGCGGCGCCGTCGTCGGCGAGCACGATGCGCGTCGCCGTCGTGCCCACCAGCGCGGCGCGCACGTCCTGGGCGACCTGCGCCGCGGTGAGGCCGGCCATGATCGCCTTGTTGGGATCGGGCGTGACCTGGATCTCCGGCGTGCCGGTCGACAGGTCCGACTTCAGGTTGAGCAGGTCCGGGTTGTCGGCCAGGGCCGCCACGACCGCGTCGTTCGCCGCCTTGACCTCGTCCCGGTCGTCTCCGGACACGATGACGTTCAGGTTGTTCGAGGTGAAGCCCGCGGCCTGCGAGACCGCGACGTCGTAGCCGTCGGTCTTCACGGGAGCAAGCGCCTCGGACAGCTGCTGCGCGGCCTCGTTGAGGTCCACGGAGTCGTCGAGGACGACGGTGATCCGCGCGCTGTTGGCCGGCCTGCCCGACTGGGCCGCGACGATCGTCTGGAAGCCGGCGTCGCCCTCGCCCGGGATGGACGTCTGCACGAGCGTCACCTCGTCGATGTCGACGAGGATCTGCTCCGCCTCCATCGCCCGATCGAGGACGGCCTGGGAGCTGGTGCCCGGCGGCGGCGCGACGGTCACCGAGAGGATCTTCTCGGAGCCCGCGTTGATGAACGTGGTCGGGAGGAGCGGCGCGAGCGCCGCGGTCGCGACGAACAGCACGAGCGCGACGGCGACGACGCCCCACTTGGTGATCCGGTTGCGGAGCGCGAGCCGGATCGTTGGCGTGTAGGCGCGGATCCACAGGCTGTTCCTGGGCTCGCCGTCCTCGTCCACGTTCGGGCGGACGCGGTTGATGAACAGGTACGCGAGCACCGGGACGACCGTCAGCGCGCACACGAGGGAGGCGAGGAGCGCGAACGTGACGGTCAGCGCGAAGGGGAGGAAGAACTGGCTGACGAGACCGCCGACGAAGCCGAGCGGGAGGAACACGCCGACCGTCGTGACCGTGGCCGCCGTGATCGCGCCCGCCACCTCGCGCGGGCCGTTGATCGACGCGTCGCGCCGGCTTTCGCCCATCGCGCGATGGCGGTCGATGTTCTCGAGCACGACGATGGAGTCGTCGACGACACGGCCGACCGCGACGGCGAGGCCGCCCAGCGTCATGACGTTGAGGCTGATCCCGGTCGCCTGCATGATCACCAGGGCGGCCAGGATCGACAGCGGGATGCTGATCGCGGCGACCAGCGTCGCGCGGATGCTGAACAGGAACAGGAAGATCGTGATGACCGCGAACACGGCGCCCAGGCCGCCCTCGCGGAGCAGGCCGTCGCGGGACTCCTTGATGAACGTCGACAGGTCCGAGATCACGTTGATGGTGACGGTGTCCGCGTGCTGCGCGCCGAGCTCGGCGAGCGCGGCGGTCACGTCGTCCGCGACCTGCACGGTGTTCGCGTTCGACGACTTGGACACGGACAGCGAGAGGGCGGGCTGGCCATTGGTGCGCGCGTAGCCGGTCGTCGCCACGCCGGCCATCTCGACGGTGCCGAGGTCGCCGATCGTGATCGGCGTGGGCGCCGCGGGGGCGACCGGGGCGGCCGACGGTTCGGCCGCGCCGGGATCGCCCGAGCCGCCCGGGGCGACAGATGCGTCGGGAGCGGCAGACGCACCGGGATCGGCGGACGCACCGGGGGCGGCAGTCGCGCCGGGGGCGCCTTCGGTCGGGACGCCGGTGGGCGCCGACGGTGTCGCGACCCCGACCACGAGCTGCTCGACCTGCTCGACGCTGTCGATGCGCCCGATCGTCGAGACGGGGATCTGCGTCGTGTCCGTCTCCACCTGCCCGGACGGGAAGGTCAGGTTGTTGGCGGCGAGGACACCGGTGATCTGCCCGAGCGTGACGTTGTTCGCGGCGAGCTTCTCCGGGTCCAGCGTGATCAGGACCTGCTGCTCCTCGCCCCCGGTCAGGTCGACGCTCGCCACGCCCTCGAGGCC
>DASSRG010000274.1:0-4463 GCA_035701885.1 Candidatus Limnocylindrales bacterium | reverse complement strand
CCCACGAGGAGCGCGAGCATCACGATGAGCGGCGACAGGCCGATCGTGTTGCGCATGATCACGGGCACGAGGACGTTGTTCTCGACCACCTGGATCACCGCGGTGACGGCGATGACGAGCAGCGCGAGCTCGGGCGACACGGTGGCGGCGGCCAGCACGGCAGGGATGGCGCCGAGGATCGGTCCGACCAGGGGGATCGCCTCGCATACCGCCGCGATCAGGCCCAGCAACAGGGCTGACGGCACGCCGAGGACGAGGTACGCGGTCCCGCACAGGACCCCGATCGTGCCCATCAGGATCAGCTGGCCGCGGAACCACATCCCCAGCCGGCCCTCGATCTCGTTCCAGGCGTTGCGCACTCCGCCGCGCCTCGCCAGCGGGACGAACGCGAGCACGTACCGCTGGAGCCGGGCGTGCCCCACGAGCCAGAAGAACACGATGGCGAGGAGGGCTCCGAGGGAGGTGATCGCCTCCGCGAGCGTCAGCCCGATCCGCACGACGTCCTGGGTCGCCGGCGTTTCCACGTCGAGGTACCCGCGGGCCATCCGGGTCAGGCTGGTGATGACCTGCTCGAGCGCGTCCGAACGCAGGGTCGCGGCCCAGGCGTCCACCTCGTCGAGGAACGACGGCAGCTGGCGCATGACCTGCTCGGCCTGCGTGAACGCCGCGGGGAGGACGAACAGCGCGAACAGGACGACGAGCGCGAAGAACGCGAGATAGACGAGCAGGATCACGGGGCCCCGCGGGATGGGCGTGTGCGCCCGCATCCAGCCGACGAACGGCTCGAGCGCCGCCGCGAGCAGCACGGCGATGAACGTCAGCAGCAGGACGTTGATCGACGAGGCCGCGAGGCCGGCGACGAGCGCGACCAGGCCGACACCGATCGCGAGGCCCGCACCGCGGGCCGCCCAGGAGACGACGAGGCCGCGCACGACGCCTAGGGTGTGGCCGGGGGATCAGGCGGCTTGGGCTTGCCGGGATCCTTGGGCTTGTCGCCGCCGTCCCCGTTGCCGTTCCCGCCCCCATTGTCGTGGCCGCCACCCTTGTCGTGGCCGCCGCCCTTGTCATCGTCCTTGTGGTGGTCCTTCTTGGGCTTGTCGGTTGGCTTGGGCCGGTGCACCACGCACGCGCCGTACAGCGGGCCACCCCAGCCGGAGCGATCCCAGAAGTACGCCGTCCGCGAGCCCAGGTGGCCGCCCACGCCCACGCCACGCCGGGCCCGGTTGAGCCAGTCACGGACATCGTCGTCCCAGCTGCGCGGGCCGAGCTCGGCCTTCAACGGGTTCACCTGCCAGGTGCCGCAGTTGCGCTCGTACAGCAGCCCCGGCTGGTCGACCTGGCGCTTGCCCCCCGGCTCAGTGCCGGCGCGGAAGAGCTCCTTCTTCATGTCGCGTGTCCACGGTCCCGGCTTGCCGCCCGTCCAGGCGTCGATCCGGGCGCTCACGACCCCCTTGGGCTCCTTGAACTGTGCGACCGGGTCGTCGTTGGTCAGCGACCGCACGAAGGACCGCCACAGCGGCGCGGCGGCGGTCAGCGACGTCGCCGGCTTGCGCGTCCGGGGCATGGAGTGGTCGCTGTTGCCCATCCACACGCCGATGGCCCACGCCGGCTCGTTGTCATCCTTCGGCGCCGGCAGGTAGCCGTACGTCGCGAGGTCGCGGGCGTCGTTCGAGGTGCCCGTCTTGACCGCCGCAGGCCGGCGCTTCCCGCCCGGGCCGTTGCGAAGCTCGAGCTTCTCCGCCCAGATCTTGTTCTGTCGCGGATCGGTGTTGCCCTCGAGGATGTCCGTGACGAGGTAGGCCGACGCCGCCGAGAGGGCCCGTTCCCCCTTCGGCTGGGGCGCCTTCCACACGCTCTTGCCGCTCCGATCCTGGATCTCGAGGATCATCCTCGGCGGCACGCGGACGCCGCCGTTGGCCAGCGTCCCGTAGGCGCTCACGAGGTCCAGCGGCCGGACCTCGACCGTGCCGATCGCGCCGGCGAGGCCCGACTGCAGGAACGCCTTCTCGCCTCCCGCGAACCGGATGCCCATCTTCTCGGCCTGCTTCGCGACGGCCTCGTTGCCGGTCCGCTCCAGCGCCCGGATCGCGGGCACGTTGAGCGACATCTGGAGGGCGTTGCGGACGAGGACCGGACCGCGGTCGAGCTGGTCGGCGTCCTTCGGCGCCCACTTCGCGGACGGCGCGAACTCGGTCGTGATGTCGAGCAGCAGCGAGCCCGGGGTCAGCGCGCGCCGCTCGAACGCCGTGGCGTACAGGATCGGCTTCCACGCGGAGCCCGGCTGGCGAGTGCCGACGCCCGCGGCGTCGTACTTGGGATTGAACTTCTTGCTGGTCATGCTGTCGCGGTAGTAGCCGCCTGAGCCGACGTACGCCCGGACGTCGCCGGTGCGGTAGTCGAGCGCGACGAGCGCGGCGTTGTGGAGGTCCTTGCCGCGCAGCGCGGCGATCCAGCCGCGGTCCGCCTTCGGCACCTTCAGGTCCTTGAGCAGGCGCTGCGCCCGCGACCGCTTCATGTTGGTCGAGATGACGGCCGCGGCCACGTTTCGCTCCGCGAGCTTCTGCGCCCGCCAGTCGAGGGTCGTGATGACGCGGTACCCGCCGGTCTCCACCTTGTCGGCCGAACCGAGGATCTGCTCCAGCTGCTGGCGCACCTGCCACGTGAAGTGGGGTGCCTTCCAGACCGCGGGCTGGTCGCCGTGGAGGATCACCGGCTCGGCGATCGCCGCCTGGACCTCGGCGGGGGTCAGGTTCGTCCAGCGGCTGGACGAGATGTTCTGCAGGATCCAGTTGCGGCGCACGACCGGCGGGGCCGTCGGCGGTACCTCGAGCTCGCCCTTGTCGTTCTCCTCCGCGAATCGGTAGGGGTCGAGGGTGGACGGCGACTGCGGGAGGGCGGCGAGCAGCGCGGCCTGCGCCGGCGTGAGCTTCGACAGGTCCGAGATGCCGAAGTACACCTGCGCCGCGGCCGCGACCCCGTACGCGTCGTGACCGTAGAAGATCTGGTTCAGGTACGCGGTGATGATCTGTTCCTTGCCGGTCTGACCGGGGAACGCGGAGGTCACCCGCGCGGACTGGATGACCTCCTTCGCCTTGCGGAGGTAGACGTCGGCGCCGGGCTCGACGACGTCTGCCGGGAGGAGCCGCGCCCGGACGAGCTGCTGGGTGATCGTGGATGCGCCGCGGCCGTCGCCCTGCGCGGTCTCGATCGCCGCCGCAACCATGGCCTGGACGTCGAAGCCGTCGTTGTCCCAGAACGTGCGGTCCTCCGCGGTGGTCGTCGCGTCGAGGACCAGCTGGGGGATCTCGCGGAAGTCGACGACCGTCCGCTTCGACCGCTGGAAGCGCGCGAGCTCGGTCTCGCCGGTGCGGTCGTAGATGATGGTGGGCTGGTCGAAGGTGAGCGTCGCAAGGCCCGACGGGTCGGGCAGGTCCTCGGACAGGACGCTGATGGACGCCACCGTGACCACGCCCGCGGCACCGACGGCGCCCGTGACGATCAGGGCCACGACCAGCAGCAGCGTTCCGACGACAGCGGCCAGCGTCGTCCCGGCGGACCGGGGAGTCGGCCGAGTCTTGAGCGAGTGCCGGACGAGCGGCGAGGCGGCGAGCGAGCGGCGCCGAAGCCGCGCAGCGGCAACGGACCGCCGCGCGTGAGACGTGACGAGGCGCATCCCGCACAGGGTGCGAGACAGGCCGTCACGGATCAGGTGGTCGCGCCCGGATCGGAGGTTGCAGCCGTGTGGCGACGTTCCGGCAAGGGGAACGGCCGCGTTCGGCTATCGTCAGGGCAGGAGGACCCATGCCGAAGCACGCTACCCGCCGTTCGGACGCACCCACGGCGACCATCACCGTCGTCGGCACCGGTCGCGTAGAGCGCGCCGCGGACGTCGCCCGAGCGACGTTCGTCGCCGAGGCCACCCGCGAGACGGCGACGGATGCCCGCGCTGCCGCGGCCGCGACGGCGGCGGCGGTGATCGACGCGCTCGCCGGGGCCGGGGTGGCTCGCGCCGATCTCCGGACGGCCGGGCTCGACGTCCAGCCGAGCTGGGAGCACGACGGGTCGAGATCCATTCGGACCGGCTTCACGGTGACCAACCGGATCGCAGCCGTCATCCGGGACCTGGAGCGGGTCGGCGCGGTGCTCGACGCCGGCCTCGGCGCAGGGGCGACCGGCCTGGACGGGGTGGCGTTCGACCTCGCCGACTCGTCGGCGGATGCCACCGAGGCGCGTCGCCGCGCCGTCCGGGACGCGAGGAGCCGCGCTGAGACGATCGCCGAGGCGTCCGCGAAGAAGCTGGGCGCCCTGGTGGCGATCGCAGAGGGCGCCCCGCCGCCGGTCCCGCTGGCCCGTCAGCGGATGATGGCGCTCGCGGCCGACGCCGCGGCGACCCCGGTGATGCCGGGCTCCGTCGAGGTGACCGTGACCGTCACCGCGGAGTGGGAGCTCGCCTGAGGCGTTCC
>DASSRG010000273.1:0-21485 GCA_035701885.1 Candidatus Limnocylindrales bacterium | reverse complement strand
AGCCGCCTCGCGGCATCGGTGGCGTCGGGCTCGACGGCGGCCACGGTTGCCGGATCCACCAGGGCCGTGAGGAGCGGATACCCGCCGGCCGGCAGAGACGTGGCAGCCGTCGCCGCGTCCCGCCGCAGCTCGGCGAGCGTGCCGCCGTCGTCCACGGCCGGGTCGACCGTCGGGGTCATCGGGTACTCGTTCCCGTCGACCCACGCGACGCGCTCGACGACCAGCTCCTGGCCGCAATGGCGGCCTTCGGGGACGCACGCCTCCGCCCGCGGGTCGCTGAACCGCGCGAGCAGGATGACCGGCGGCGTGCGGGTCGACGGCGACAGCGCGACGAACGAGGCCTGCGACGGCACGCGGACGCCGACGGGGAACTGGGGGTGGAGGTGGAAGCCCGCCGGATCGGGCGAGTTGTGGGTCGCGCCGAACCAGGGCGTCTCCGCGAGCACGGCCACGCGCCGGCAGAAGGGCCCGAACAGGCCGAGACGGGAGTCGAGGCACTCGTCGGGGATGGCGTCGAGGCCGAGGAACCCCGCGACCGCGATCACCCCCCGGGCGAGGCCCCGGTTCCGGGCCTCGAGCGTCCAGTGGACGCCGTGGACGTCCAGCCCGGCGATCGACGGCGGGAAGATCGGGGCCTCGGGGGCGGCTGCCGGCAGCGGCGTCGCCTCGGGCGCAGAGGAGGTCACGACGGCGATGGCCGGCTCGCCGGACGGCGCGGGCATCGGCGTTGGCCCGAGCGCACCCGCCGCGACCACGGCGCCGAGCAGGAGCACGGGAATCATGAGCCCGACGATGCGCAGGACGCGTCGGGGCCGGCCGCGGGGACCGAGGGGCGCCGGCTGGACGATCATGGCTCGTCCAAGCGTACGCGCGGCGGGTCAGACCGGATGCGGATCCTCGGTCGGGAGCGCAGCCTCGGTCGTCGCGGCCGGGTGCGCCGGCGCGTCGGCTCGCGATGCCTGGCAGGCGAAGCAGGTCGCCCGATCGGGACGGTTTCGAACGCCGCAGGCCGGGCAGGCCCACCAGTCGGCCGCGGGGCGCGCTCGCCCCTTCTTCGGGGACGTGACCCGCATCGCGACGACGCCGAACATCGCGAGCACCCCCGCCATCACCACCAGCCCGACGACGTACGGCAGCAGGGGCTCCCTGTCGAGGTCGACGGCCTCGGTCCTGACCGCCGCAGGCGGGCACAGCACAGACATGTCGATCCCGGGCGGCGGGGTCAGCGCCGCCTCCCAGTCCTCGCAGCGCGGGTCGCGGGCATCCGCGGCGAACGCGGGCGCGGCCGCGCCGAACGCGATCAGGAGCGCGAGGAGGATGAGCAGGGCGGCACGCAGCGGCCCCCGGATTCGGGCCATGTCGTGGTTCTACCGCGCGAGCGGTGCGCCGCGGCACCCCCCGATGGTCACGGTCATGGCGGTCCGAGCGCTTGGCGGGTCAGTCCGCCGCGAGCCTTCTGAGCGTCGCGAGGAGGCGATCGATGTCCGCCTCGGTGGTGAGGTAGTTCACGACCCCGGCGCGGAGCCAGGTCGCCCCGCGGAGGCTCGTCGTCGAGAGCCAGCCGTCCCCCGACGCCTCGAGCGCCGCGGCGAGGCGGTCCTGGTGCGCGTCGAGCGCTGCCGCCGGCATCGCGGCGGCCGCCGCCGGCCCGCCGGGGAGATGGCGGAAGCACACGACCGACAGCTCGGGATCCGCGGGGAGCGCCTCGAGGTCGTCCGATTCCGCGCACCGCGCCGCGAGGTATGCGGCGACGTCGTCGTTCATCTCGATCAGCCGACCCAGGCCGGTCGTGCCCAGGTGCTGCCACGTCGCCCACAGCTTGAGCGCACGGAAGCGCCGGGTGCCCTCGAAGCCAAGCTTGTAGAAGTTGAGCTGACCCGCGTGCTCGTCGTCGTGGTGACCGGCGTCGCCTTCGCCCGTCGGCTCGCCGGCGGGGGTCTCGCCGCCGCGGTAGTACTCGGGCGAGCGATCGAAGGTCTGGCGGAGGTGCGCGCCGTTGCGGACGAGCAGCGCCCCCACGTCGTACGCCTGGAAGAACCACTTGTGGGGATCGACCGTGACGGAGTCGGCGAGGTGGAGGCCGGGGACACGATCCCGGTCGCGGTCGGAGAGACGGGCGGCCCCGCCGTAGGCCGCATCGACGTGGAACCACAGGCCCTCGTCCGTCGACAGCGCGCCCAGCTCCTCCACCAGGTCGACCGAGCCGGTGTTCGTGGAGCCCGCCACGGCGCAGATCGCGACCGGGCGCAGGTTGCGGGCGCGGTCCTCCGTGATGGCCGCGGCGATCGGCTCGGCGTGGAGGCGGAAGCGGTCGTCCGTCGGCACCACCACGAGCGTCTCCGGCGGAAAGCCGAGCTCGTCGAGCGCGCGGGCGATCGAGAAGTGCGTCTGGTCGCCGGTGTAGACGCGGACGCCCTCGAGCGCCGCCCCACGGGGCGGCCGGGGCGCACCGGTGAGCGCGCGCAGGTGCACATCGCGCACGAGCGCCATCGCGATGAAGTTCGCCATCACGCCGCCCGACGCGAGGAGGCCGAAGCTGCCCTCCCCATACCCCACGAGGTCGCACAGCCAGCGAACGACCTCCTCCTCGACGAACGCCCCGACCGGCCCGGCGTGCCAGACGTCGATGCCCTGGTTCGTCCACTGGGCGAGCACCTCGCCGACGATCGAGGCGACGAGTGGTGGCGGCGTGAAGTACGAGAGCGCCCGGGGGTGGTAGCTGTTGAGCGTGTGCGGCGCGATCCGCGTCCGGAAGTCCGTGAGCACCTCGTCCAGCGGCCGGGGGTCTCGGGGAGCCGTGCTCGGACCGCCGGCGTCGCCGAAGTAGACGCGGCGGAGCTCGTCGAATCCGGTCGGTTGGCCCATCGCGCGGGCCATCGCCTCGTCGTACAGCCAGTCGAGGCTCGCGGCCCAGGTCGCCGCGCCCGCCCGCTCCAGCGACGCGCGCGAGGCGGCCGCATCGCGGATCCCGATCAGCTCCGGCTCAGGGTGCCAGCGGAACGGCCCGAGGGGGTCGACCGTGTGGTCGCGGGTCTCGCGGGTCTCGCGGTCCTCGCGGGTCTCGCGGTCCTCGCGGTCTGAGGGGTGGGTCATCGGGCTCGATGGTATCGGGCGTCCCTCGGGGGCGCGGCCCCGGCTTCGTGCTTCGCACGGCCCCGACCGGCGCCCGGCGGGGCCCGGTTCCTGTCTTGCGCTCACCCCGTGAGCACTCGGCAACGTCCTCCTGCCTTGCGCTCATGGTCCGGGCGTTATCCGCAATGACCGCCGGTTCGCACGCCATACGCCCACCACGTCAGCGCTATGCGCCCGGCAGCTCCCAGAGCTGCGGACAACGCCCGCCCCATGGGCGAATGACCATCGTCCGAGCGCGTTCCATGCATGGAGGCGAGGGTCGGCACCGCCGGCGCCTCGATGCATGCTGCCTAGCGCTCGTCCGGTGGGCGTTAGCCAGGGTCTGCCCCTCCCATCACGCCTCGTTCGGGTATTCCAGCTCCCGGAGGGCAGCCTCCCTCCATTCGAGCTCGTCCCGCGGGCACGTGAGCCAGAGGGCCCACGGCCCGGCCTGCGTCGAGACGTAGTACTGGAGGTGGACGCTGTCAGCCTCGTCGGGCTCGTCCGCCACCAGCTCCAGGCGCAGCGCCTCCCCGAGCTCGATCTCGACCCGACCGACGGCCCGCACGCGCATGCCGACGGCGCGCGGATGGATCCCGTATCGCCAACCCGGGAGCCGGGAACCGGGCGACAGCGCCATCGATCACCTCCTGGTGGCCTCACCGACCAATCGGGGTTGGCCGCTCAATGCTCACAGGGCGACCCAGCGCCCGGCAACGTGCGGACCCGCGTGACTCGCGACCGATGGTCACCGCACGGACGGTTCCGTTCCCAGCGGCCGCGGCACGCGGGGTGGCGAGCAGGAGCGCGACGCCACGAGTGGTCTGCGTGGAGTGTGGCCCGACGAGATCGAGATACGGACCTCGGGGCGGACGGATGGCGAAGCGCGGTCAACGCCGACGGTCGGGCGGGCGGCCGCGGGAGACCGGTCACGGCGCCCGCTCGCGCTACCCTGTCTCCGTGACCTCCCCCGAACAGCCTTCCTCGGTTCGGCCTGTCGAATACAAGGGCGAGCCGCTCGACTCCGAGCGCGGCCCGGGGCTCGGCTGCTTCCGGTTCCAGCTCGTCCTGCTGGCGATCACGATCGTCCTCACGCCGCTGTCGGTCGTGTGGCAGTGGCCCACCGCCGTCAGCGCCCTGCTCCTGTTCGTCACGATCTTCCTGCTGCTGTTCGCGGGCCAGACCGTGATCTTCCTGCTCCGGCTCGTCGCCGCCGACCGCCGCGAGGGACGACGGCGGCCGCTCGGCAGCGCCACGCCGACGGTCGGCGAGCTCGAGGACCAGGCCGCGGGCGGGGCCGCCGAGACGACTGCAACGACGACCGACGCGAACGACGCCGGGACGCCCCCATCGGGCGTGCGAGAATAGCCGCGCCCGACCCCGTAACCGGCTACCAGGAGGTCACCCGGCCCGTGCCCGTCCTCGCGACGTTCTTCTCGGTCCGCCGCGGCCGTGATCCGTTCTTCAAGTTCTTCATGAAGACGATCTTTCCGCGCCAGATCAAGGAGTACGAGGAGAAGTTCGGCATCCGTTTCGTGGGCTGGTTCAACGTCGCCCACGGCTGGGACTTCGACAACGTCATCATGCTCGACCTGCCGGACTACGCGACGCTGGACAAGCTGGAGGCCGACGAGGCCACCCGCGCGCTTGGCCACCGCGCCGGCGAATGGATCTTCGAACGACACCACTCGATGTTCCTCCGGGAACGGCTCGGGCCGGACCTCGAGTACCACGGCTAGACCCGGACAGGAGGCGACCATGGACGTGAGCCGCAATGACATGCTCGGCGAGCTTGCCAACGACGCCGCCCTGGAGCGCACCGACTTCGTGGTGCAGGCCACCGAGCAGCTCGCCAAGTTCCTCGACCGGCACCGGGAGCGCGTGGCGGCGCTCGGGGGCCTGACGCTGATCGACGACGACCCCGACTACCTCTCGGTCGCGCCGGACATGACGTTCCGGGTCCGGTCGCGCTACGAGGACCCGGATACGGGCCAGTGGGTCAGCGACACCGAGATCGTGGAGACCGCGAGCGAGCTCGTGGAGCTGTACAACCCGGTCGAGATCTACGCCGCCTTCGCCGAGGCCGCGCGTGAGGCCGCCGGCCTCGCCCCCGAGCCCACGGCGACCGACGACCTGATGGCGACCGCCGGGGTGGCGCCCGAGGAGACGTTCGGGCTGGGGATCGGCGACGACGCGTACGCCGGCGCGGCCGATTCGTGGGCCGCGGGCCAGCCCGCCGTGCTCGACGCCGACGACGAGGAAGGAGCCGCGCTCGCGCTGTACAACCTCGCGCTCGATTTCCAGGAGCGCAGCCAGCAGAGCGAGGCGAGCCTGATCGACCAGTTCGAGGAGGCCGCGGCGCGCGTCTCGGGGCAGCTGGGCGACCTGATCATCGTCGACGACGACGACGAGCGGCTGGTGCTCGGCGGGACCGGCCGGTTCCGCGCCGAGGTGCTGCCGGAGGATTCGTCCGGTGAGTGGCGCGAGCTGTCGGGCGGCGACGAGCTGGTCGAGTTCTACGACCCGACCGATGTGTTCGGCGACCTCGCCGACGCGCTCGCCGAGGCGTTCCCGTCGATCGCGCCCGATCTCGAGGGCGAGGGCGAGTCCGCCGAGGACGACGCCGCCGATGGCGATGCCGACGACGACGAGGACGAGTCCCCGAACGGGCGCGCCTGACCCGGGCCGCCGGGTCCGCACGCCGCACGACCGAGCGCCGAGCGAGCCGTGCGCAGCGCCGCCGCCGAGCTGGTGGAGCGGCGGGAGATCGTTCCGGGGACGTGGCTCCACGCCTGGCATGCGCCGGGCGTGGTCGTCGGCGCCCGCGCCGGCCAGTACGTCCACCTGCGCACGGTCGAGCCCGGCGGGCTCCCCGTGCGCCGCCCGCTGCCGATCGCGACTGCGGATCCGGCGAGCGGCACGCTGACGACGCAGGCGCCCGGCGCGCCGCCGGGACGCGGCTGGGTCAACGGCCTTCGGGTGGGGGATCGGGCGGAGCTGCTTGGACCGCTCGGGCGCCCGTTCGAGGTGGATCCCCGGTCGCGCCACCTCCTGCTGGTCGCGGAGGGGTCCGCGATCGGGTCACTGCGGCTCCTGGTCGACGAGGCCATCCGGGACGGCCGGTCGGTCGTGCTGCTGTACGGCGCCGCCGAGGCGACGCAGGTCTACCCGTCGAGCCTGCTGCCCGACGAGGTCGAGTACGTGGTCGCCACGGCCGACGGGTCGCTCGGGCACCGGGGGTCGATCCTCGACCTCGTCCTCGACTACGAGGCGTGGGCGGACCAGTCGTTCGCGGCGGGGCCGCCGTCACTGCTCGGTGGCCTGGCGCGGCTGGCGGCCGGCCGGCGCGACCGCATGGGCGTCGCCACGCTGGGCCGCAAGCGGGGCGGCGGCCGACCGGTGGCACCAGGATCACCGGAGGCGCGACGGAAGGCGTTCCTCCAGGTCGTCCCGGAGCAGCGCGTCGGGTGTGCGGCCGGCACGTGCCTCGGCTGTGCGGTTCCCGGGGCGGGGGGCGCCGCGCTCCGCGTCTGCCGTGAGGGGCCGGTGTTCGCCGCCGAAGAGCTCGCCTGGGAGGAGGCCGGGTGAAGGCGAAGCGACGCGTGGTTCCCGGGAGCCCGCCGCCGAAGCGGACGCCGACGGTCCGCACGGTCCGCCCGGCGATCCGCGCCGCGCAGCCTGCGGCACGATCGGCCCGACCGGCTGTCGACCCCCTGAGCGCGTCCGGTCCCGCCACGGATGCCCTCGGCGGGCGCCCGGTGTCGCTCGACGTCGACCTGGGACGCGGCCTCGTGCTGCGGACGCCCGTGATCGCCGCGTCGGGCCCGTTCGGCTACGGGACCGAGGTGGACGACGCCGTCGACCTCGACCGGCTCGGCGGGCTCGTGACCCGCGGCACGACGCTCAAGCCACGAAGCGGTCACCGCGCGCCGCGCACCGCCGACATTCCGGCCGGTCTGCTCGTCGGGGTCGGGCTCCAGAACCCGGGCGTGGAGGCGGTGATCGAGCGATATGCCGGCACCTGGTCCCGCTGGCGGGTCCCGGTCATCGTCAACGTCTGCGGCGAGAGCGCGTCCGAGATGGCGGAGGTCGCCCGCCGGCTCGACGGCGTCGCCGGCGTCGCCGGGCTGGAGCTCAACCTCTCGTGCGCAAACGGCGGCCGGGCGGCATTCGGCCTGGACGACGGGGCGGCCGGCTCGCTCGTGACGGCCGTCCGGCGCGCGACCGACCTGCCGCTGATCGCGAAGCTGACCGCGGCAGCCGCAGACGCCCGCGCGGTGGCGAGGGCGGTCGAGGACGCCGGCGCCGACGCGATCAGCGCGATCAACACGCTGCCCGGCCTGGCGCTGGACGGGACGCGGACAGCGACCGCGCTGGCCAGCGGCTACGGGGGCATGTGCGGCCCCGCCATCCGCCCGGTCGCCCTGCGCGTCGTGTACGAGGTTGCCCAGGTCGTGGATGTCCCGGTCATCGGCATCGGCGGGATCGCGACCATCGACGACGCGCTCGACATGCTGGCCGCCGGCGCGGTGGCAGTGGGCGTGGGCGTCGCGGCGCTCGCCGACCCGATGCTCCCCGTGCGCCTCGCCGACGCGATCGCTGACGCGTGCCGGTCGCGGAGCCTGGACGACGCCCGGGGTCTCGTGGGGACTGCCCTCCCGGCCAGGCCGCTGCCCCCGTCGACCCGTGGCGCGGAGTACGGCCGTTGAACCCGCTCCTCGTCTGGCTCATCGTCATCAACGTCGTCACGGCGATCGCGTACGGGTACGACAAGCTCGCCGCGCCACGGGGAGGCAGGCGCGTCCGGGAGCGGACGCTGTGGCTGCTGTGCCTCGCCGGCGGCGTCCTCGGCGCGTGGATCGTGTTCCTCGGCATGCGCCACAAGACCCGGCACCAGACGTTCTGGGCCGTCCAGGTCGCCGCCACCGTCGTATGGCTCATCGTGGTGCTGGTGATCGGAATCTCCTGAGTCGCGATGGATCCCACGGCACGCCCGCCCGAGCGCCTCGAGGTCGACGTGGAGGCTGTGGCGCCCCGCGCGCGGTCCCGTCGCGTGCGCGCGCCGGCCGTCGTGCTGGTCGCGATGGTCGTCGTGATCGCCGGGTCGATCGGGCTCAGCCAGGCATTTCCCGTCGACCAGCGGCCGGAGGCCTCCCGGGTTGCCGTGGCGAGCGCCGCGCCGTCGACCCGCCCGGAGTCGATGTCGCCGCCGGCGGCCGAGACGGCCGGGGTGGCCCCAGCCCTCGCCGCCCGCGTCGATCGCCAGACGCTCGTCACGCGCGTCCTCGATGGGAGCCTCGAGGGCTGGCTGGTGTACGCCGATGCCGAGATCCGCCTGGACTGTCCGACCGGGACCGGCGCGAGGTGTTCGGCACTCCCGCCGCGCGTCGTCGGCTTGCCGCTCCGGCGGCCCGCGGGAGACACGCCGGACCGCCGTCTGGAGCCTGTGCCCGCGGGAGCGGTCATGGTCCTCCGGGTCGCGGGCGCGGGGTTCGAATACGAGGGGGCGTTGATCGCCGATCCGGACGGATCGCCCACCCTCTCGACCCTCGAGGCCGAGGTCCGCGCGGCGCAGGAGCCCGAGGCCGCGACGACGTTGCGTGACGCCTCCGGCTGGCTCGTGCGCGCCGGTCCATGCCTCATCCCGCCGAGCGCGTTCGAGCCGTGCCCCCGCCAGCCGTTCCTCGCCGAGGTGCCGCCGCTCGCGACGGCCGATCCCAGCACGACCGCTGGCGAGTTCGTCGAGGTCGCCCTGGGCGCCTGGGGCATCAACCCGCCGTTCGACCCGATCCTCGCGGGACCGTTCCTCGTCCGTCGGCTGCAGCCCGTGAAGGGCGACGGTCCAGCGTGGGAGATCGTGGCCCGCTACGACCCGTCCCGCTCGGTGCGCGTGGTGATCCCGTGAACGGCGACGCCGCCCGGCGCCGCCTAGGATCGCTGCGATGACGACCACCTCCGCCTCCGGTGTCGACCGCGCGCGGGTCAAGGCGTTGAAGGACGCGGAGGACGCCCGATACGCCGAGGCCCATCCGGAGAGCGCGGCGCTGCAGGCACGGGGCCGCGAGGTGATGCCGAACGGCGTGCCGATGGGCTGGATGGTGAGCAGCTACCACCACCTGCCGCCGTGGATCGCCGACGGGCGGGGCGCGCACGTGACGTGCGTCGACGGCCACACGTACGCGGACTTCAACATCGCGGACATGTCCATGTTCTGCGGATACGGTCCGGAGCCGCTCGTGCGCGCCGTCAGCGAGCGGATGGCGAGCGGGAACCAGTTCCTGCTGCCCGTCGAGGACGCCATCGCCGTGTCGCAGGAGCTGGCCGGACGGTTCGGGCTGCCGAAGTGGCAGTACACCAGCTCCGCGACGCACGCCAACACGGAGGCGATCCGCGTCGCGCGCGTCGTCACGGGACGCGAGCGAGTGCTCATGTTCGACGGCAAGTACCACGGGCACTTCGACGAGGCGCTGGTCGAGCTGGACGACGACGGGCGGCTCGTGCCCGAGGAGCGCGGCGTCCCGGCCGACACGCCCGGGGGAACGGTCCTCGTGCCGTTCAACGACCCCGAAGCCGTCCGCGACGCGCTCGCGCGGGGCGACATCGCGGTCGTCCTGACGGAGCCGGCGATCACGAACAACATCGGGCTGCTGCTCCCCGACGACGGCTTCCATGCCGCGCTCCGCCGGCTCACGCGCGAGACGGGAACGCTGCTCGCGTACGACGAGACCCACACGCAGGTGGTGGGACCCGGCGGCCTGGTCCGCCAGTGGGCCCTCGATCCGGACCTCGTCACGATCGGCAAGTCGATCGCCGGGGGCCTGCCGTTCGGCGCGTGGGGGATGACCGAGGCCATCGCGGCGGTCCTCGAGCAGCGGAAGGGCGCGGACGGCGAGCGCTCGAACCTGGTCGCGACCGGCGGCACCATCTTCGGGAACGCCCTCGCGCTCGCGGCGGCTCGTGCGGTGATGACCGAGATCCTCACGCCCGAGGCGTACGCCCACACGCAGCGGCTGGGCGCCCGGCTCGCGACGGGGATGCGCGCGAGCGTTGCCGCGCACGGGCTGCCGTGGCACATCCACCACCTCGGGCCTCGTGCGGGGTACACCTTCCGGCCGACCGCGATCCGGAACGGCGCCGAGGGCCGCGACGCGGCCGACGAGCTGCTGACCCGGCTGATCCGGATGTGGCTCGCCAACCGCGGCGTGTGGGAGGCGATCGTCGGCGCCGGTCCGGTGTGCGCGGTCCCCGCGACCGAGGCAGACGTCGATCGTTACCTCGGTGGGTGGGATTCGCTGCTGGACGCCCTCGTCGCGTAGGGACTCCATCGCCCTGCATCGGGTCACTCACCGCGCACATCGGCGGGCCGCACGGCGGCAGCGGGCTCGTCCGGCGCCGAGACATCGGCGCTTCTCCGAACGAGCCCGCTGGCCACGCCTGCGCTGGCGTGAAGCCTTGCGCTACCGCCGGTCCACGTCGGATGCCTCGGGTTCAGCGCTTCGGACCGTGGCGCGCGGCTGGCCGGTGACCGGGCGCGTCTTCCACGTCGTCGCGGTCACCGTGGCCACCGGGGCACCGGTGCCGATGCGCAGGTACTGGCGGTAGCTGGTCGAGCCCGACGTCCACCCGTTCCATGACACGTAGCGGGTCGTGGCGGACGGCCAGACCACCGACGGCCAGTCGTTCGTCCTGCGCGAGGACGTTGCCGTGGACGAGGCGAGCGTCTGGGTGACATGCCACAACGCGCCGCCGTCGGGCGATTCGGCCCACCGGAGTCGAGCGGCGTTGGGATGGCCGTTGTCCTCCTCCTCGGCCCACGCGACCGCGATGCGCGTCGTGTCCTGGAGCACGACCACCGGCGAGTACGGCACCGGGTCGGCGCCGGCGGGCAGGCTTGCCACGGTCATCGCGTCCGTCCAGGTGCCATCGGTGCGCTGGCGGACGACGACGTCGTCATCGGTGGTCCACACAACGGCCACACGCGACCCGCGGACCGCAGTCGCGACCTGACCGATCGACTCACTGCCGATCGTCTCCGTCGTGCCCCAGGTCGTGCCGCGATCCGTCGACACGCGCGTCAGGACCGTGCCCGTGGCCTCCGAGACCCACGTCACGGCGACGGTCGAACCGCTCACGGCGACCGAGGGCAGGCCCGCGAAGCCCGAGGCTCCCTTGACCGTCGTCGATCCGACGATCCGCTTGGTGAAGGTGACGCCGCGGTCCTTCGAGGTCGCGACGACGACGTTCCCGGTGACCGAGTTCGTCCACGCGACATGGACGTCGTACCCGGATGCCGCGATCGTCGGATAGTCGACCCGACCGGTCGAGCTGGTCAGCCTGACCGAGGTCTGCCACGAGCTGCCCGAGCCGTGCCTGGTGTTGCGCCGGACGTACAGGACGCGGGGTGCCGTCGGCGAGTAGTTGTAGATCCTGGTCTGGGTCACATACGCCACGTACACGCGCGACCCGGCCGCCGCCAGCCCGAACCGGATGGCGTGCCTGCCCGTGGGGGTGACGCGCCGCGGCGTCGACCAGGTCGATCCCGCCGAGCTGCGGGTGTAGTAGACGCCTGCGTAGGGACCGCCGGTGTCCTTCGCCCAGGCGCCGTTGATGCGATCGGTGGCGTAGGACTGGTGGAGGCGCTGGGTTCCGCTCTGGACGGTCCGCGCGAGCGCGTTGCCGTACGTCCACGTGTACGACGGGCCCGGCTTGGACGTCCTGCTCCAGCTGATGCCGCTCTCAGGGCGCGTCCCCCAGCCGGTCAGCGGGAGGAGCGCGGGGCTCGACGACCAGTTCCCGGCGAACGTGATGACCGCCTGGCGGTATCCCTCGCTGGCGGGCGTGAACCGCACGTCGATCGTGCAGCTGTCGCCGACCGCGAGCTCGCCCACGGGACAGGTGTCCGCGGTCGTCTCGAACTCGGCGGCGTTGTCACCAGACGTCGACCGTGCGCCGAGGTCGGCGGGCGCGTCCCCGTTGGACGTGATCGTGAACTGCACGACCGGCGATGTCGTGCCCAGCAGGACGCTGCCGAACTGTGCGTTCTGCGGCGTCAGAAGCACGTTCGGATTGGTGCCGACCGCCTCGGCGGTCCGGCTCGCCGCCGGGAGCCCGGCCATCGCAATGGCCATCAGCATCGCAAGGAGCGGAAGGGCCGGCCGCGGTGGGTGGAACCGGTAACGGAACATGGCGTTCCCTCGACGTGCGGAGTCTGTCGCTGGGATGACGCGTACCCGGAGCGGGCGTGACAGCTCCTTCCCGGCGGGTTGCCGAGCCCACCACCCGCGGCCGATCCGCCGTCGGGCCTAGAATCGCCGGCGATGACCACCCTCAGACGATCGATCGACGAGACCGCACGGCGGGCGATCGCCGAGCGAACCGAAGCGCTGTTCCGGCGCAGCGGTGCGCTCCGCGAGGGACACTTCGCGCTCAAGAGCGGCCGCCACAGCGAGGCGTACCTCGAGAAGTTCCAGGTGCTCCAGGATCCCGAGGCGACGAGCGAGCTGTGCTCGTTCTGGGCGGGGATCCACCGGCGCAGAGACGGGACCGCGGACGTGGACCTCGTGGCCGGGCCCACGACCGGCGGCGTGATCCTCGCGTTCGAGACCGGGCGCCAGCTGGGGACGCGCGCGATCTTCGCGGAGGAGGTCGCGTCGGATGACGGCCCGCGGCGCGAGTTCCGCCGGGGCTTCGAGATCCGTCCCGGAGAGCGCGTCCTCCTCGTCGACGACATCCTCACGACCGGTGGCTCGCTGCTCGCGATGATCCCCGCGGTCGAGGCGCTGGGCGGCGAGATCGCCGAGTGCGTCGTGCTCGTCGACCGGTCGGGCGGCCTGTCCACGCTGACCTCGCCGACGACCGGCCGCGTCTACCCGCTCCGGGCGCTGTGGTCGCTCGACCTGCCCACGTACGAGGCGGGCGTCGACTGTCCGCGCTGCGCAGCCGGCGAGCCCGCCGTCAAGCCCGGGAGCAGCGGCACCGGCCTGGCCTCCGCGTGACGCGCCTGCGCGTCCGGGCGCTCGTCCTCGCGTCCCTGGTCGCCGTCGCCCTGGTCGCCTGCGAGCCGTCGTCCACGCCGGCCCCGGCGACGGCAGTCCCCGGCAGCCCCGCCGCCCTCGTGTCACCGATCGAGGGCGTGCCGATCGACATCGAGGCCGAGGGGTTCTCGAAGGTGAACGCGTTCACGATCCGCACCGAGGACGGACGCCAGCTGCGGTTCGTCCTGGGCCCGCTCGACAACCCGACGGAATTTCCGCCCCAGCACCTCGCGGAGCACCTCGCGGGCTCGACGACGATCAGGGTCTACTTCCGTCCGCAGGGCCCTGACGAGGTCGCCTACCGCCTCGAGGACGCGCCGGCGCGCTGACCGGGTCGCGCGACCCGGTCGCGCAGCGGTCAGCTGCCGGCGATCTCCGCGATCGCCGTCTTGAGCTCGTCCTCGCCGACGACGCCTTCGAACGAGCCGCGCACGATGCCGTCCTTGTCGACCGTGAACACCCACGGCTCGGACAGGATGCCCCACTGGTTCACGGCCTCGACCGGCTGGAGCTGGTTCTGCGCATCGAGGACGGGCTGGAGCCGCCCCTCCGTGTACTCGAGCTGGTACGGCTCGACGTTGATGAACGTCACGCCCTCGGGCGCGTCCTTCGCGACGGCATCGATCCGGTCGAGGGTCGGGCCGCACTGGGCGCTCTTGCAGAAGGCTGGCGTCGCGAACACGAGCACGAACGGCCGGTGCTTCGCGAGGGCGTCCGCGACCGTGTGCTCGTAGAAGGCGGGGTCCGGCGTCGGATCCGTCGAGATCTTCTCCACCGAGCCCGCCGTGGCGATCGTCGGGTTGTCGGTGGCGGGGGCCTTGGCGCCGACGGCGATGGTGGGCGACGACTCGGCGACGTCGAAGTCGACGCCGATCGCCTCCTGCGGCGACCCGGGCGCCTCGGTCACGAAGACCGCCTTGTACGCGCCGGGCGCCGCGAACTCGACGTTCGCCACGTAGTCGCCGCGCTCGCCCTCGATCGCCCACACGAAGGTGGCCTCGGTGGCGGGACCGGGCTGCGTCTCGCCCGGGGCAATGAACGCCACGGACGCGGTGCGGTCCGGCGATGCGACCGGGACGTTCTTCTCCGGGTCCAGGAACGAGAACACGAACCGGTTGGGCCCCGGGACCTGGCGCGAGCTGACGATGACCGGGATCACGCTCGCGGTCGACTGTCCGGCGGACGCCGACGGCGCTGGCGCGGAGCCGGCCGGGGACGCGCCGGCGCTGCCGCCGCACGCGGCGACGAGCAGGGTGGCGGCGAGGGTGAGCAGGAGCGGGGATCGGCGCATGTGGCTGAGGGTAGCCGCAGTGCCCGAACGACGCCGCCCAGTAGAATGGGCGGGCCGTGACCCGATTCCAGAAGCTCGCCCTCGCGACCGTCGTCACGACGGTCCTCCTCGTGACGATCGGCGTGATCGTCCGGGCGACGGATTCCGGCATGGGCTGCCCCGACTGGCCCCTGTGCCACGGCCAGCTGATCCCGCCGACGGACGACTACAAGGCGTGGCTGGAGTGGATCCATCGCACGGTGGCGGCGCTCATCGGGTTCATGATCCTGGGCGTGGCGTTCCTCGCCTGGAAGGACCACCGGCACCAGCGCTCGATCCTGATCCCGTCGATCCTCGCCGTCCTGCTCGTCGGGTTCCAGGCGTGGCTCGGCCGCGAGACCGTCCGCCTCAACAACTCGGGCGAGTCGGTCACCGCGCACCTCGCGGCCGCGATGGCGCTCCTCGGACTGCTCGTCTACGTCACCGTCCGCGCCTTCTACCCGGAGCGGATCGAGGGCCGCGGCGCCAGCCAGCGGTTCACGCTCCTCGCGGCGTTCTCGGCGATCGCCACCTACGCGCTGCTGTTGTTCGGCTCACATGTCACCGCGCAGAACGCGGCGCTCGTGTTCCCGGACTGGCCGCTGATGAACGGGACGCTGATCCCGATCGGCTCGGACACGGACGCGGCGGTCCGGCCGCTGTACGAGGCGCACGCGCTCCACAGATACGTCGCGGTGGTCGTGGGGCTGATCACGTGGGCGACCGCCTTCGCCGCGTGGCGCACGCAGCGCGACCACCCGACGCTCGTCCGCCTCGCACTGGCCGTCGCGATCCTGTTCCCGATCCAGGCGCTGATCGGCGGGCTGCAGGTCATCACGCGGCTCGACGAGTGGACGCAGACCCTCCACCTCGCGCTCGGGGCGATCATCTGGACGCTCGCCGCCGCGCTCGCGGTGGCCGCGTACTACGACGCCCGGACCGCGACCGTGCCCGCCCGCGGCGTGGTCGGGGCCGACGGAACCGGTCCGGACGGGGACGACGCGACGGCCGGCACGCCCGCGCGGACTCGAGGCGACACGGTCCGCGCGTATGTCGCGCTGACCAAGCCGCGGATCATCGAGCTGCTGCTGATCACGACGATCCCCGCGATGGTCCTGGCGACCCGCGACATCCCGGCGATCTCGTTCCCCGAGTGGCTCCGGCTCGCCTTCTGGACGGTGCTCTGCGGCTCGCTCGCGGCGGGGTCCGCGAACGCGATCAACCAGTACCTGGACCGCGACATCGACCAGGTGATGAGCCGGACGCGCCGGCGGCCGCTGCCGGCGCACAGCGTGGCGCCCGAGAACGCGGTCGTGTTCGGGATCGTGCTCGGCGTCATCTCGATCGCGCTGATGGCGTGGTTCGTCAACCTCGTCGCCGCGTTCCTGACGCTCCTCGCCATCGCGTTCTACGTCGTCGTGTACACGCTGATGCTCAAGCGCACGACCCCGCAGAACATCGTCATCGGCGGGGCCGCGGGGGCGCTCCCGCCGGTCATCGGCTGGGCCGCCGTCACCGGCACCGTCGAGGTCCCGGCGCTGCTCCTGTTCGCGCTCGTCTTCTACTGGACGCCGCCGCACTTCTGGGCGCTCGCCCTGCGGATCCGCAAGGACTACGAGGCGGCCAAGGTCCCGATGCTCCCCGTGGTCAAGGGCGTGCCAGAGACCGCGCGCCAGATCGCGCTGTACACGCTGCTGCTGGTCGCGATCAGCCTCGTGTTCTTCGCGGTCGCGCGGATGGGGCCCATCTACCTCGTCGCGGCGGTCGTGCTCGGCGCGATCTTCCTGTGGCGCGCGTACGGCCTCGTGCAGCAGTCGGGGTCCCCCGAGGGCTCGCTGACGCAGGCGATCCGCTTGTACAAGTACTCGATCTCGTACCTGACGCTGCTGTTCGTCGCCGTCGCGGTGGACAGCCTCGTGCTCGGCCGCATCGCGTAGCCCGGCCGATGCGCGCGCCGGGGTGGGGTCCCGAACGCCCGACGCTGGCGACGCTGGTGGCGGCGCTCGCGGTGGTCGTTGCCGGCCTGCTGGCCGTCCCGTCGTCCGTGCTCGCGGCGTGTGCCACTGCGCCGCAGTCGGCCGAGGACGCGGTGTTCTTCGGCGACGTCGTGTTCGTGGGCACGGTCCTGCGCACCGAGAACGAGGGCCGCTGGCCGACCGTCCGGCTCGAGGAGCGCTGGAAGGGCGCCGGCGACCTCGCCGACACCGTGGTCGTGCGCGGCGGGCCCGAGCCGGGCACCGCGACGACGACCGACCGGACGTACCTGCCCGGCCGCTACCTGTTCGTCGTCGACAACCAGGACGGCGTGCTGGTCGACAACGCGTGCACCGGAACGCGGGCCTGGACCGAGGACCTGGCGCCGCTCCGCCCCGCAGGCGTCGAGCCCGCCGCCGCCGAGCTGCCGACGGACCCGTTGGGCTCGATCAACCCCGGGCAGCTCGCGGCCGTCGCCGGACTGCTCGCCGCGCTGCTGGTCGCGATCGTCGCGTACCTGTACGTGTTGCGGGCCCGCCGCCGCCCGCCCGACTGGATCCGCTGAGGCGTCGCTGAGCGCTGCGCCGCCTGCTACTCCGCGATGGTCGCGCCGCGGGCCTCGAGCATCGCGCGCCGGCGCTTCGAGACCCGGCCCTCACGGTCGAACACGCGGAGCGCGACCTGGACCAGCGGACCGATGCCCAGCGCGAACACCACGGTCCCGAGGCCAACCGTGCCGCCGAGCAGGAACCCGAGGATCAGCACGCTCACCTCGATCGCCGTCCGGGACCGACGGATCGACCATCCGAACCGGAAGTGGAGCCCCGTCATGAGGCCGTCGCGCGGCCCGGGCCCGAGATCCGAGGCGAGGTAGAGCCCGCTCCCGATCGCGATCGTGACGACCCCGGCGAGCATCATCAGCAGCTGCTGCGGCTGGCCCGCGGCGGCAGGGATGAACCCCAGCGCGATGTTCGTCGCCGTCCCGACGACCACGATGTTGATCAAGGTTCCCACCCCCGGACGCTCGCCGAGCGGATACCAGGCGAGGAGGATCGGGACGCCGAGCAGGATGCTCACCGTGCCCAGCTGGAGCCCGGTCATCCGCGCGATGCCCTGGTGGAGCACCTCCCACGGCCCGAGGCCCATGTCCGCATCGGCCATCAGCGCGATCCCGATCCCGAACAGCACGAGCCCGAGGAGCAGCCCGGGGAGCCGCGGCAGGACCACGCTCGGGGACCAGCGGGAGGCGGGGGCGACGGCGACGTGCGACGGCGAGGGCGCGGGCGTTCCGGTCACTCGGCGGATGGTACCCGCGACCGGGTCCCTCAGCGGCCCGCCGGGCCAGCGAGCTCCGCCACGAGCGCGTCGGCGCTGGGAGGGCGTCCGAGCACGTCGCGGAGGACGTCGCGCGACGCGCGCTCGAGGCCGAACCGGTACACGTGCTCGCGAACCCAGGCGTACCAGCCCCCGTCGCCGTCGATCCATTCGCCGCGGTCGCGCCGGATCGCGGCGCGGAGGTCGGCCGCGAGCACGGCGCCGATCGCGTAATTCGCCATGTACCCGGGCTCCTCGACGAGCTGGCCGCGGATCGCCCACCACGACCACTCCGGGTGCCGCGCGATCCCGAGCCATTCCGACGTGATGTCCGCCCAGACGTCGTTGGGGCTCCGTTCGGGCGCTTCGTGGAGCCGGATCTCGAACAGGGCCCATGCGGCGTCGAGCGCCGTGTCGGCGAACCGGCCACGCAACGCGACGTCGTCCGCGATCGACACGCCGCCCGGTAGCCATCGCCGCTGCCAGCGCGGGTCGTGGACGTCGACCGCGACGAGGTCACCCAGCGCCTCGGTCAGCGCGTCCGAGTCGGGCCAGTCCGCGAACGCAGGCCGGGTCCGGATCCCGGCGATGTGGATCGCGTGACCGGTCTCGTGGACGAGCTCCGCGAGCTCGCCCAGGCCGCCTCCGGTGAGGCTCTCGAGGACCGTGGGCCGGCCCGGGTGCCACGTCCCGTCGGGACGACGATGCGGCCGCTCCCCGAAGGTCGTGTACGCGACGGGGACGGTCGGCCGGTCCGCCCGGGGGTGGATGTCAAACACGACGCCGAGCTCGTCGAGGTCGGCGCCGAGCGACGCGTGGAACGCGCGGTTGACGGGCTCGAGCGCATCCAGCGGGATCTCAGCCGTCAGGCGTCGCTGCGCCTCACCGGCGTGCCACCACCAGTCCCAGGGCTCGACCGGCGGCTCGCGCCTCGTCCGCGCCGGCTCGACGAACGCGCGTCGCCAGCCCTCGAGCGCCGTCGTCGCCCAGGCGACGACGTCGTCGGCCGTCACCCCGAGCGCCCGCGCGTTCGCCTCGATCGGCGAGCGCCCGCGGCGCCATCGCTCCCTCGAGGCCTCGATCAGCCCGCGATACGGCGACTCGGGTCCGCCGTCGCCGTCGACGCTCCGCCACAGCGGCTCCAGCGCGCGAATCAGCGCTCGGCGCCGCGCCGGGTCCGGTTCCTGCGCGAGCCGCGCGAGCAGCTCCAGCCGGGTGACCGGCTGTCCCTCGAAGCCGAGAGAGCCCGCCGCCGCGGTGAACGACGCCTCGAGCAAACGCTGGCGCCGGGTGTACTCGATCGGGTCCGCTGCCGCGCCAGTTCCTACCGCCGCCTCCTCGTCGCGCGCCTCGACGCCCGGCAGCGCGTACGAGGCGGCCGTCGCAAGCCCGTCGCGCATCGTCGTCAGCGCGGCTCGGTCCTCCTCCGTCAGACCGCCCGAATCGACGGCGTCGAGCGCGGCCTGCGCCTCGCTCATCGTCCGCCGCGCCGCGTGCTCGAGCTCGTCCGCGTGCGCCGGCACGCCCCGCGCCCGGGCGACATCGAGCCGGTCACGCGCCGACCGGGCCGCGAGGTAGGCGGCCTCTGCGTGGTGAAGCTGCCCGTCGCCCGTCATGCGCCCATGGTTCCACGGCGCCGCACCGCGATGGGCGGGTGTGTCACGATCGGGGACCATGGAGCTCACCTTCCTCGGCGGGGCGCGGACGGTCACCGGGTCGCGCCATCTCGTCGACACCGGCCGGGCGCGCGTCCTGATCGACTGCGGGATGTTCCAGGGCGACCCGGCCGACACGATGCGCAACCGCGTCCCGCTCGGCTTCGATCCCAGGACGCTCGACGCGGTCGTCCTGACCCACGCCCACCTCGACCACTGCGGGCTGCTCCCGTTGCTCGTCGCGGGCGGCTTCCGGGGCAACGTCATCTGCACGGCCGCCACGGCGGAGCTCGCGCGACTGGTCCTGCTCGATTCCGCGAAGCTCCAGACCGAGTTCGCGAAGCGCGACGCCCGCCGCGAACGCAAGCACCCTGACCGCGCCGCCGCGGACGACGCCCGGGATCAGCAGCTGTACGACGAGATGCTCCGCCTTGCGGTCGAGGGCGCCGAGGCACCCGGCGGCCCGGACCCCGAGGAGCTGCTGCGGCAGGCGGGAGCCGAGGTCGAGCTGGAGCTCGATGCGCCCCTGTACACCGAGGACGAGGTCAACCTCACGCTCCCGCTCCTGCGCCCGATCCCGTACCAGCAGGAGTACGAGGTCGCGCAGGGCGTCCACGTGACGCTGCTCGACGCGGGGCACATCCTCGGGTCGGCGCTGGTCCGGATGCGGATCACCCGGCCCGGCGGCGGGCGCGACACGTGGATCGTGTTCTCGGGCGACGTCGGCCGGCCCGGCACGCCGATCCTGCGCGACCCGACGTTCGTCACCGAAGCCGACATCGTCGTCTGCGAGTCGACGTACGGGGGTCGCGAGCACGAGGCGGCCGACGCGGCGGTCGCGACGCTCGCGGACGTGGTGAACGATACGGTCCGGCGGAAGGGCGTGCTGCTGATCCCGTCGTTCGCGATCGGCCGCACCCAGGAGATCGTGTGGCAGCTGCGGCAGCTGCTCGCCGCGGGCCGGATCCCGCAGGTCCCGCTGTTCCTCGACTCGCCGATGGCGAAGGGCGCGTCCGAGATCTACCGCGCTCACCCGGAGGCCTACGACGAGGAGACGGCCGCGCTGCTCGCCGCGCACGAGGCGCCGCTCGACTTCCCGGGCCAGCACGTCGTGCAGCGAGTGGAGGAGTCGCGCGCGATCGCGCGGGCGCAGCCGCCGTACGTGATCGTCGCGTCGAACGGGATGCTGACCGGCGGTCGGTCCGTCGCCCATGCCGAGCGGCTGCTGGGTGACCCGTCGGCGACGGTGCTGTTCGTCGGCTATCAGGGCGAGGGCACGCTGGGCGGGCACCTCGTCCGCGGCGCGGAGACCGCGCGCATCGCCGGCCGCGCCATCCGCGTCAAGGCGACGGTCCGGTCGCTCGACGGGTTCTCCGCGCACGCCGATGAGCCGGAGCTCCTGGAGTGGATCGGAGCGTTCACGAAGGGCCGTCGGCCGGGCGACCCGGGCGTCCCCCGCGACGTGTACCTCGTGCATGGCGACCCGCCCGCGCAGGCGGCGCTGCTGCCGAAGGTGCAGGCGCTCGGGCTCCGGACGTCCGTGCCGGCGTGGCTGGAGACGGTGTCGCTGGACTGAGGTCGCCGGCCGGGCCTGGGGTTCCCGCGCCAGGGGTGCCCGGCCTGACCGCCGGTCAGCCTTCGATCCAAGCGGGTTCCGGCGTCGTTCGGCTACGATCCGGAGGCTCGAGGAGGTCTTCGCCGTTGGTCATCGCCGATCCCGCCCGCCCCGTCGCCGCCGCGCCGCGCACCCCGGCGCCCATCGCGCCCGAGGAGATCGCCCGCATCCGCGCGCCGTTCCGGCAAGCGACGCTGCTGCCGGCCCGGGCGTATCACGACGAGGCGGTCTACGCGTGGGAGCGGGAGGAGATCTTCTTCCGCGACTGGATCGCGGTCGGGCGCGCCGAGGAGGTGCCGGAGCCCGGATCGTTCGTCCTGCGCGACGTGTTCGGCGAGAACGTCATCCTCGTCCGCGGCCGGGACGACGTGATCCGCGCGTTCTACAACGTGTGCCGCCACCGGGGCACCGCGGTCGAGGAGCGGGAGTGCGGCAAGGCCGTCCGGTTCCAGTGCCCGTACCACGCCTGGATC
>DASSRG010000272.1:0-3028 GCA_035701885.1 Candidatus Limnocylindrales bacterium | reverse complement strand
CGCGACGGACGACCTCCTCGAGGGCGCCCGCTCGTTCTTCGACAAGCGCGATCCCGACTACCGCGGCCGGTGAAGCCGCCCATCCCGCCCCGTAACGAGGTTCAGCCCCATGACTGACGTTGGCCGCTTCGGTGTCTTCCTGCCGTCCTACATCTGGGAGGGCGACGGCGCCGAGCGCGCACGCGGGATCAAGGCGTTCGCGCGGCAGGTGGAGGAGCTCGGCTTCGACAGCCTGTTCATCACCGACCACCTGCTCGCGGCGCGGCGGTTCTACTCGGTCAACTGGCTGGAGCCGCTGACGACGCTGGCGGTCGCCGCGGGAGCGACGGAGCGAGTCCGTCTCGGGACGTCGATCCTGATCATGCCGCTGCGCAACCCCGTGATCCTCGCGAAGGAGCTGGCCACGCTCCAGTTCCTCAGCGACAACCGGGTGATCCTCGGCGCGGGCGTCGGCTGGAACGACGCCGAGTACGAGGCGGTGGGCGTCCACAAGTCGGAGCGCGGCAAGCGGACCGACGAGATGCTGGACATCATGATGCCGCTGCTCGAGGGCGAGCGGGTCACCTACCACGGCCAGTTCTACGACGTCGACGACGTGTTCATCGAGCCGCGGACGTCGCAGCGGCCGCTCCTGTGGATCGGCGGCGGGTCGCAGCTCGCCGACCCCAAGTCGCCCGACGTGCCCAAGTTCGTCAAGTCGGTGAAGGAGCGCACCGTCAAGTCCGACGGCTGGATCCCCCGCCCCACCTGCCCGCCGCAGGACATCGCCCGCGACTGGCAGGAGCTCCAGGCCGCGATGCGCGAGGCGGACCGGGATCCTGCCGACTGCCTCGTCGCCCACGAGAACTTCCTGCACCTCGTCATGACCGACGACCCGGCCGAGGCCCGCCGCCAGCAGCACGAGGCGTTCCTCAAGGTGATGTCCAACGAGCGCGGGCCGGCGTACCTCGAGTCGGTGTACCTGTTCGGCACGCCGGACGAGATCATCGCGTCGCTCCAGGCGCGGGTCGACGCCGGGGTCGAGTACTTCTTCCTCCACACGATGACGCCGGATCCCGCGCAGCTCCAGCTGTGGGTCGATCACATCATCCCGAACGTGACGTTCCCCTCGACGGTGGGGCCGGTCCGCCGGCCGCCGCAGCCGTGGCGGCGGTCCGCAGCCGCGGCGACGGCCGCAGCCGCTCCCCGATGACTCGCCGCGTCACGCTGCTCGGCAAGCCGCTCCGGCGCCGCCACTCGCAGGTGATGCACGACGCCGCGTTCGCCGCGGCAGGGATCGACGCCCGCTACGAGCTCCGCGAGCTCGAGGCCGACGAGGTCGAGGCGGCCGTCGCGGCCGCCCGGACCGACGAGTGGCTGGGGCTCGGGATCACGGCGCCGTACAAGAAGGTCGTCGCGGGGCTGTGCGACGTCGTCGAAGGCGAGGCGTCCTCGATCGGCGCCGTGAACAACGTGACGAAGGACGCGGAGGGGCGGCTCGTCGGCTTCAACAGCGATGCGCCGGGCTTCCGCGCCGGCGTCGAGCGGGCGATGGACCGCCCGCTCGACGGAACGGCAGTGGTGGTCGCGGGCGCGGGCGGAGCGGCGCACGCGGTCGTGTACGCGTGCCTCGCGGCGGGCGCACGGTCGGTGACGATCGGGAACCGGACCGCGGCCGCCGCGGACACGCTCGCCACGCGCTTCGGCGGCGTGGGCTCCGGGACGACCACCCGCGGCGTGGCGCTCGGTGGCCCGGGCTTCCTGGACGCCCTCGCGGAGGCGGACCTCGCGGTCAACGCGACGACGGTCGGGATGGTGGACCCAGGGGCGACGATCGACGTCTCCCTGCTCCGCGACTCGGCCACCGTGTTCGACCTCGTCTACGTCCCCGCCGAGACGCCGCTCATCGCCGCGGCCCGAGCCCGTGGTCTACGGGCCGCGAACGGCTCGGAGATGCTGATCGCCCAGGCGGCGATCGCGTTCGAGCGCTGGACTGGGATCGCGGGCATGGACGACGTCATGCGCGAGGCGGTTGCGCCCCTCCTCGCCGACCCGACGGCGCAGGCCTGAGATGCGCCTCGCGACACTCGTCGAGGAGCGCGGCGGGTACCGCATCGCGGTCCTCGGCGGCGACGGGACCGCGCTGCCCGTGGAGCCGCGGATCGGCATGCGGGCGGCCGCGGCTCTGGCGCCGGCTGACCTCGCCGAGATCCGGCGCTGGGCGGCCGGCCGGCCGGTGTCCGCGTGGATGCCGCTCGACGAGCTGACGCTCGGCCCGGCCGTGCCGGACCCCGGCGCGATCTACACCATCGGCCTCAACTACCGCTCGCCCGGCGAGCCGCCCGCGGGGGGCCCGGACCGCCCGCTGATCTACGGCAAGGCCGCCTCGTCGGTCGCCGCCGACGGCGCCACGCTGGCCTGGGATCGCAGCCTCACCGACAACGTCGACGCGGAGGTCGAGCTGGGGATCGTCATCGGGCAGACGGCCTCGAACGTCGCCCCCGAGGACGCGCTCGCCCACGTCTTCGGCTGGACGATCATCAACGACGTCTCGTCGCGTGACGAGTGGCTCGACGGCGACCAGTGGCTCATCGGCAAGTCGATGCCCGGGTTCTGCCCGGTGGGGCCATGGGTCGTGACCGCCGACGAGCTGGACCCCGCCGACACGGCCCTCGGCTGCACGATCAACGGCGAGGCGATCCAGGACGGCCGCACCTCGTCGATGCGCTTCAGGGTCGCCGAGATCGTCTCCTACCTCAGCCGGCACCTCGTGCTCCGGCCGGGCGACCTGATCGCCTCGGGCACACCGGCCCGCCTCACGACCCCGCCCGGCCCCGGCCGCCGGCTCCGACCCGGCGACCGCGTGACATGCTGGATCGAGGGCATCGGGGAGCTGACCACCACCATTTCGAACGAGGAGCAGACGCGATGAAGCCGCCGACGGTCTTCCTGGGGGAGATGACGAGCCCGGAGGTCGAGGCGTTCCTCGCCGACCACGACACCGTCATCGTCCCGGTCGGATCCACCGAGCAGCACGGCCCCCACGGCC
>DASSRG010000271.1:0-2497 GCA_035701885.1 Candidatus Limnocylindrales bacterium | reverse complement strand
AGAGGCCCCGGCGAGCTCCGCCGCGGCATCCGAATCGCCGGCCGCGTCCGAATCCGCGGCCGCGTCCGAATCCGCATCGGCGGCCGCCGGCGGTGCCACCGTCAATCTCGCGGACACCTCGCTCGGCTCCGTGCTCGTCGGTGCGGACGGGAAGACGCTGTATATCTTCACGCCTGACGCGGGCGCGCCGGGGAAGTCCGTCTGCAACGGCGAGTGCGCGACCGCGTGGCCGCCGCTGACGGGTGACGCCGCACCCACCGTCGGGACCGGGCTCGAGGCCGCGGACTTCACGGTGATCACCCGCGACGACGGGTCCAAGCAGATCGCCTTCTACGGCCAGCCCCTCTACTACTTCGCGGCCGACTCGGCTGCTGGCGAGGTCAAGGGCCAGGGCCTCAACGACAAGTGGTACGTCATCGGCGCCGACGGCAAGGCGATCAAGTAGCGCTTCATCCCGAGCGGCGGTCGCGACCGGCCGCCGCGCATCGCGTCCCGGGCGCGGCGGTCTCACCGGGGGTGACCGCCGCGTCTCTTCGTGTTCCTGCAATCTCGAGTCCGTGTCGCCTCGGCGCAGCACGGCGGCGCGCGATCCGGGATCATCGGACCCGTCAGCCCATCGCACGGGAGGCGCGTCCCATGTATGCCTGGCTCGTGGCGCTGCACCTGGTCGGCTTCGTCGTGTTCCTCGTCTGCCACGCAGTGTCGATGTGGGTCGCCTTCCGGATCCGGGGTGAGCCGGACCGGGCGGTGATCGCGGCACTGCTCGGGATGTCGGCGAGGGGCAACCAGGCGATGTACCTCGGCCTGATCCTGCTGGGCATCGGCGGCCTCGGCGCGGCGAGCATCGCGGGCTGGCTCACCGCGCCCTGGGTCATCGCCTCGTACGCCGTGCTGGCCGTGACGCTGGTCGCGATGTGGGCGATGGGCGCCGGCTTCTACTACCCGCTGCGAGATGGCCTCGAGGGTACCGACAAGACGCCCCGCCTCGACGACGACGCGCTGCGGGCGACGATCGCCGGCTCCCGTCGGCCGGAGGCGTTGGCCGCGATCGGCCTCACGTCGCTGCTGATCCTCGTGCTCCTGATGGTGCTCAAGCCGGGATGAGGCTCGCCCACGTCCTCGAGCGCCACGCCCCCGCGGGCGCTCCTTGGCGGCTCGCCGCGGCGCTCGATCCCGCGGGCCGCTCGTGGCTCGACCTCGAAGTCGCCCGGCGGCGAGCGGTGGCGGCGCGGCCCACGCTGGAGCACGACTTCGTCCTGTTCCGCCGGCCGGTCACGACGCTCGACGAACACCTCGCGCAAGGATTGCGGGTCGCGGCGCTCGCGGACCTGGTCGAACCGTTCGAGGCCCGCGATCCCGACGACGACGCCGTCCTCTCGTCGGGGGAGCTTCGGTTCGGCGCGCCCGTGCTCCGCCCGCCGTCGTTCCGCGACTTCTACGCCTTCGAGCAGCACGCCCGGACGACGTGGGGCCGCCGCGGCCAGGACATCCCCGAACCCTGGTATCGCCTGCCGGTCTTCTACTTCTCGAACGTGTCCGAGCTGCGCGGCCCGGCCGACCCGGTCTGGGCGCCCCGCGGCTCCGTGGAGCTGGACTACGAGGCCGAGGTCGGCCTGCTCATCGACACGCCGGCGATCGACCTCCCCGAGGAGCGCGGCGAGGAGGCGGTCGGTGGGTTCCTCGTGCTCAACGACTGGTCCGCACGGGACCTCCAGCGCGACGAGACGCCCGTCCGGCTGGGGCCGGCGAAGGGCAAGGACTTCGCGCTCACGGTCGGGCCGTGGCTGGTGACGCCGGACGAGCTGGCGGACCGGCGGGCGCCGGGGTCGAACGCCCCGGACCTCACGATCACAGCGTCGGTGCGAGGTGCCGACGGGACCTCGACGGAGACGACCCGCGGGTCGCTCGCGACGATCCACTACCCGCTGGGTGCGCTCGTCGCACGCGCCTCCGCGGACGTGCACCTGCGCCCGGGCGAGCTGCTGGGCACCGGGACGGTGGGCGGCGGGTGCCTGCTGGAGATCGGCGAGGAGCGGTTGGGCCGGTGGCTCGAGCCCGGGGACGAGGTGACGCTCGAGGTGGAGCGACTTGGCCGGCTCGTCACGCCCATCGTCGCGCGGCCGGGGACGTAGCCCTCGACGTCACGTCCTGCGCGCCCCGGCCGTCCCTGCGCCAACGAACGGAGGACGGCACGATGCGTGGTGGGGTCGCGGTGTTGGGACTCGCCCTGATCGCCGGCGCCTGCTCGCAGCCGGTCGCCGTCGCGTCGCCGTCCGCAGTTCGATCGGTCGAACGGCCCGCCGGCGCGGCCGCGACTCCGTCGCCGACGCCCTGGCCCACGGTCCCGCCCGACGAGGTCGAGCCGCCCCTCCCCGCCGGGGCGACGGGCGAGATCGCCGACGCGATCCACACGCGGTGGCAGTTCGGGCTTCGGTCGGACCTCGAGTGGGTCGAGGCGGTCGCCGCCGACCCGGACGACTGGTCGATGCTGGAGATC
>DASSRG010000270.1:0-3533 GCA_035701885.1 Candidatus Limnocylindrales bacterium | reverse complement strand
CTCGAACGGGGGCGGCGCGACGGTACGCGGTCTGGCCGCCCAGCCGCGCGCCGCCAGCACGTCGTCGGCGACTCGCTCCGCCACCGCCGGCGACACCGAGATTCCCGTCGACCTGATCCCGCACGCCAGCCACAGCCGGTCGCCGACGGCGCTTGGCCTGAGCAGGAACTCGCCGGTGGACGGGACCGGCCGGAGGCCCGTGAACGCCCGCACCGGAACCGCGTCGGCGACCGCCGGGACGAGCGACGCGGTCGCGCGCCGGATCGCCTCGCCGTCGTCCTCGCGCGTCCCGCGGTCCCACTTGTCGGACACGTCGAGCGCGGTCGGCCCGAGCAGGAGCCCGCCGAACACAATCGGCGTCACCAGCATCCCCTTGCCCATCGGGCCGGGCACCGGGAGCACGATCCGGTCGACCCCGAACGACTCCTCCGAGACGAGGAACTGGCCCCGCCGCGGGGTGATCGCGAAGTCGCCGTCGCCCGCAAGGCGCGCGACGTCGTCGGCCCACAACCCCGCCGCGTCGATCACCTGTGCCGCGCGGATCCGGCGTCCATCGGCGAGCCCGACGTCCACGCCGTCGGCATCGATCGACAGGGCGGTCACCGCGATACCCCGGATCACCCTCGCGCCGCCGGCCATCGCGGCCTCCGCGTACGCACGCGTGAGCCAGAACGGGTCGATGATCGACTCCTCGGGGACGAGCAGCCCGGCGATCGCCTCCTCGGTGACATACGGCGCCAGCTCCCGGACCTCGTCCCGGTCGAGGAGCACCGTCTCGACCCCATGCGCCTCCGCCGTCGGCCGGATCGCGGTACGCAGCCGGTCCACGTCGTCGGCGGAGCGCGCCAGCATGACCGCGCCGACCGGGAGGAACGGCACCCCCAGGCGCTCGACGACCTCCGGCCACAGCCCGGCCGCGCGGCGGAGCATCGCGGCCTCCAGGGTGCCCGGCTTCGCGTCGAAGCCCGTGTGGACGATCGCGCTGTTCGCCTTCGACGCGCCCTCGCCGACGTCGGGCTCGCGCTCCACGACGACCACGCCCTCGATCCCGCGCGACGCGAGCGCCCATGCGATCGAGCAGCCGATGACGCCGCCGCCGACGACGACGACGTCGGCGCGGTCGGTCACAGGACCTCCTCCACCGTCTTGTACCAGCGGACGCGCCGCCCGACCCGCTCGCGGGCACGCCAGCGCATCGACTTCGGGCTGGAGGCGATCGCGAGCTGGATCGCCGCGGCACGCTCGTCCGCGCGGGCGGCAGACGCCGGGTCGAAGCCCAGGCCCGGCAGCGCACCGCGGAACGCCTCCAGGAAGTCGCTCGCGGTGGTCGTCAGCCCCCAGTCGTCGGAGGTCAGCGCGAGGATCCGATCGAGCTCGATCCCCGACGCGTCGCCGGTCGTCAACGCGAACCCCATCAGCAGCAGGGCGACGTCCACGAGGTCCTTGCGGTTGCGCTCGACGATCTGGAGCTTGCCCAGCAGGAGATCGGCCGGCGCCAGCGTGACCGCGTGGAGGTCCAGGCGGTCCTTGAGCTCGATCCGGTGGCAGAAGTCCAGCCGGTCCATGAACACGTCGATGTGCCAGCCATCGGCATGGTGGTAGATCCGCCGAACGGTCCCGAACAGCGCGTTGACCGAGCGGTCCGCCTCGAGCCCGAACGGCGCGAGGAGCGCCTCGAGCTTCCGCCCCTCGGACAGCCGGGCGACGACGTCGATGTCGTGGTACGGCCGGTCATGCAGGTCCGAGCCGCCCAGGTCGGGGCAGCGCTCGCGGACCGCGACGCCGCCGGTCAGGCGCAGGGTCAGCCCCTCCGCGGCGCCCGCGGCAACGATCCGGCGGCCCTGGTCCCGGAGGAGCTCGATCGGGTAGCTGGTCTCGCCGCTCACGTCGTCTAGCCGCTGATGAGGAGGTAGCCCTTCACGCGGGTGGGCTCGAGATTGATGATCGCCGCCTTCATGATGCCCTCGGCGTACTCCGAGCCCGGGTTGAGGCACAGCGTGCGCCCGATCCGGGTGGTGCCCCGCGCCTCGTGGATGTGGCCGTGGAGCGAGAGCAACGGCTGGAGCGTCTCGAGGCCTCCCCGGATGGCCGCCGAGCCGGCGGAGGTCATCACGACCTGGCCGCCCTCGAACTCGATCTCGAGCCGGTCGTTGAGGCTCGGCGCCTGGTCGATGGCGGTGTCGCGCGGCGGGCAGTGCATGTTGACGATCGCGCCCTCGGGATTGCGCACCTGCTCGAACAGGCCCTTCACCGTCGGCACCATGTGCGACTCGGGGTAGTCCCGCGGGCATTCCCAGGGCGTCATCGAGGTATCGCCGAGGCTCACGAGCTCGTGGAACTCGTCGAGCTCGACCACCTTGTGATCGACGTTCCGCGCGTACTCCGCCGAGTCGAGGATGGGGTCCACCGACCGGTCGTCGTCGTTGCCGGGGATCACCCACAGCGGCACGCCCAGCGGCGCGAGGTAGTTGCCCGCGAAGTCGAGCCACTCGGACAGGCGGGCGTTCATCTTGTCCACGAACAGCGCGTGCAGCCGGTCCGCATCGGCGTCGAGCGCCCTCGCCTCCTCGGCATCGCACACGTGGTCGTACATGCCCACGTCGCCGACCTTCTGCCGGAATCGCTCGAGCTCGGCCTCGGTCTCGAGGACTTCTCGGTTGCCGAACAGCCAGCTCGTGTACCGCCCGTTCTCGCGGATGATCGGGACGATCGCCTTGCCGGTGAGGTCGCCGGTGATGATCGCGTGCTGCGCGTTGTGCTGCTTGATCGCCGACATGAACTTGCGGAAGGCCGCGTTCGACCCGTGGAAGTCGGCAGCCTGGAGCAGCCGGATCGAGCGGACGCCGGGCTTGTCGGCGCGTCGGAAGAACGAAGGCATGGCACCCCGGGGGTGGCGGGCCGGCGGCGTCGACCGCCGGCCCGGAGCTGCATGGACGGACGCGGGGTCAGGCGGGGGGAACCTCCTGGAACGTCGCCATGATGTCGACGCCCTCGCGGCTGTTGCGGTACCACCGGGCGGCACCGAACACCACGAGACCCACGATGACGATGGCGACGAACAGGGCGATGCCCGGCGTCTGCTGCGTGCCGAACCCGACGGCCGGCCAGATGAACGGCGAGGCGACGAGCAGGCACAGGAACAGGAACGTGCCGATGCCCACGAGGGTCATCGTCGGGATGCCGGCGATCGTCGAGCGGACGTGGCCCGCACCCTGCTCCCACAGCTGGCGCTTGCGATACGGGTAGACGATCGCCGCCGCCACGGGCACGAGCATCGTGATCGCGGCGTAGAACACGAAGTTGAGCTGGACGAACAGCACGGAGTAGAACGCCGAGGCGAGGACGCCCAGCTCGGCGAGCACCGCGATGACGAGCACCGCGTTGCGCGGGCTGCCGGTCTCCTCGTGGACCTGGCTGATCCACTCCGGGACGATCCGGTCGAACGACCACGCGAACATGATCCGGCTCGCGTAGAAGAAGTACGTCTGGGCGAGGTTGATCAGCGTGTAGATGAAGCCGACCGCCATGATCAG
>DASSRG010000269.1:0-21079 GCA_035701885.1 Candidatus Limnocylindrales bacterium | reverse complement strand
CCCGCGACGACCCGGCGGAAACGGCATCGGGCGCATCGTCTGTTCCGGCGGCGGTCGCCTCTCCCTCCCCGAGTCGCACGTTCCCCCTCCGGCCGCCGCCGCTCTCCCTCCTGTGCCGGCCCCGTGGGTCGGCACGCCGGGCGCGGCTGTCGGCTGCAACGCCGCGGCGCGGCGGGCGCGGCCGGGACGCCCAGGACGATCCGATGCGGTCGCGTCAGCGCGTCCGCGGGGGTTCCCTCTCGACCGTGAAGCCGGGTGCCCTCGCGGACGCGCGACGCTAGGCGGAGCCCCGGTCGGGGGCCGGCGTGCCCGAGGACGCGGATGACGCCGCGTCCCCTCCCGGCTCCACGTTCTGGCTCCTGGATTGTGTGGTCTGGTCCGACGGGCCGGATGCCTCGCCGACGGTCACCGGCTCGCCGGGATCGCTCGCCGCGGCCGCCGCGGAAGGCACGGACATCGGCGCCAGCGCCGGCGGGGGGACGGAGCGCGGCTCCGAGGCCGCGTCCTGAGGTGTGAACGCAGCACCGACACCCGTGGCCGGCCGGAAGCGTCGGTCGCGGAACGGGATGACGTCGGTCCAGTCGCGGGGACGGGCCGTCGCCGGCCGCCACTCGCCGCGCGCTGCCGCGACCTCGATCCGGCCCTCGAACAGCTCCTCGAACGTCTCGCCGTCGACCCGCTCCTCCTCCACGAGGAACGCCGCGATCCGTCGGAGCGTGTCCAGGTGCTCGGCGATCGTCTCGCAGGCGTCGACATATGCCTCGTCGAGGATGGCGCGGATGGCTCGCGTCGCCGCCGGCTGGACCTCGGACGGCAGGCTGGAGCCGTTGCGCGGCACGAGCAGCGACAGGACGCCGCGGCCGGAGCTGCCGTAGTCGGTCGCCTCCGGGTCGCGACCCATCCCGAACCGGGTGACCATCGTCGTCGCGATCTGGGTGGCCTTCTCGAAGTCGTTCGAGGCGCCGCCGGTCACCTCGTGGAACAGCAGCTCCTCCGCCGCCCGGCCGCCCATCAGCGCGACCAGCCGGGCACGCAGGTCCGACTCGGACGGGAGGTCGTTGTCCTCCTGGCTGCTCACCGTGACGCCGAGCGCCTCACCGTGCGCGAACAGGCTGATCTCCTCCACCCGCCGCCGGTCGCCGTGGATCCGGCCGCAGATCGCGTGTCCCACCTCGTGCGCGGCGATGATCGCGCGCTCGCGCTCGTCCATCGACCGCCGGCGGCCGGTGCCGACGGCGACCTTGAGCCAGCCCTGCTGGAGGTCGCTCATCTCGATCGTCTCGCCCGCGCGCCGCGCGGCGAGGATCGCCGATTCGTTGAGCATGTCGGCGAGCTGGGCACCCGAGAAGCCGTACGTCTTGCGGGCGAGCACGTCGAGGTCCACCGTCCCGCCGAGCGGCTTGTTGCGCGCGTGGACGGCGAGGATGTCGCGCCGGCCGCGGACGTCCGGCAGGCCGACGTGGATCTTGCGATTGAACCTGCCCGGCCGGAGGACCGCCGCGTCGAGGACGTCGAGCCGGTTCGTCGCGGCCATCACCACGACGTCGTCGGCCGGCGTGAACCCGTCGAGCTCCACGAGCAGCTGGTTGAGGGTCGTCTCGCGCTCCTCGTGACCATTGGCGCCCCCGCGCGCCTTCGCCAGCGCATCGAACTCGTCGACGAAGATCACGGCCCGGCCCAGCGCACGCGCCTGCGCGAACAGGTCCCGGATCCGGCGCGCCCCGACGCCCACGTACTTCTCGACGAACTCCGAGCCGGAGACGTGGAGAAACGCCACGCCGGCCTCGGCGGCGACCGCGCGGGCGAGCATCGTCTTGCCGGTCCCCGGCGGGCCATACAGGAGGACGCCTCGGGGGATCGTGGCGCCCAGGCGGACGAAGCGGTCGGGCTCGCGCAGGAACTCGATGACCTCGGTCAGCTCGTGCTTCGCCTCGTCGCAGCCGGCGACGTCGTCGAGGCGGACGTTGGGGACGCCAGGACCGCCCGACGCACTCGCACCGGCGCCGGCGCGCGTCGGGTGGACCACGGCGAACGACGCCTTCCTGCGGCGACCCGGGAGGTTGCCCAGCCCGCCCCGGAGGAGGCCGAACGCGAGGATGCCGACGGCGAGCAGGAGGACCGCGGAGACGAGCATGCTCGCGACGGACCGGACCGGGTCGGAGGCGGGTGCGCCCTGGGCGGCGCGGGCGCTGGCCCAGGCTTCGGCGGTGAGGACGTTGTCGTAGCCGAGTGCCGTGAGGGCGCGCGCGGCCTCGGCGGCGCTGACACCGAGCGCGACGGGGACCAGCGTGCCGTCGGTCGTCTTCGCGACCATCCCGCCGTCCGCGGCGCCCGGCTGGCCCGTCGTCGTGACCGCGGCGACGTCACCCGCCGCGATGTGCTGCTGGAGCTCGAGCAGCGACCAGGTGCCGGCCGGCGTGAAGGCGGGAGCGGTGCCGGTCGCCGGGACCTTGGGCACGAGGAGTCCGATCACCAGCGCGATCGCCGCCATGGATAGGCCCGTCGCGATGAGCACGCGCGGGCTCAGGCGCGGGACGGGGCGGCGCAGCCGGGGGCGTCGGAGAGGCATGACGTGGCTCGCAGACGGGCAGCGGGTGCGTCCTTCTCGCACCTCGATCGTCCGAGCCTACGGGCGGGCTCCCACCGCGGTCATCCCGCGTTTGCGTGACGTCGCACTGGGTTGAGGGTTCGATTCGGTGTCGATGGCGCTACCCGTCGCGCGGCTGGCGCCCGCGCTGGAACGCGTGGCGACCCAACCGTCGGCATTCGGCGCCGGGTGGAACGCGCGCGGTTCCGGGCATGCTCAACGCTGCCCGAGTGGCGCGCCGGCCGTTCCGGTCCGCCGAGGTCCCGGTCGGTTGGAACGCACAGCGATCGCGCGATCCGGCGAGCGGACGCGGCCGCTCGGTGGGCGCTACGCCACGCGCTGGATGGAGGGCACCTCGAGCGGCGCGAGGCCGTCGGCGCGCCGGAACAGGCGCGCGAACAGCGACGGCACGTACCAGCGCAGGAAGTACAGCCGGCAGCCGACGCAGATCCCGGTCACCGCGAGCAGCGTCTGGAGCGCGGCGACCGCGGCCACGAGCAGCCAGCCGAGCGGTGTCGCGCCGGCGAGGAATGCGAGCCCGGCGAGGCCGAGGAAGGTCGCGCCGAGCGCCTGCGCGAACCGCGGCGGGTACTCGTGCTCCATCTCGGCCGGCGGTCCCAACCTGAGGCTGCGCCTGACGGCCGGCCACGCGCGGCCGGGGAGGAAGTTGCGCGTCCCGAAGAACGACGAGACCGCGAGGTTGACGCCGACGAGGATCGCGAGCCACGGCGCGTTGAGCAGGAACGCGACCGCGAGGACGATCGCCGACACGCCGGCGCCGAAGCGCTGGCCGCGGGGATCGATGGATCGGGCTGGGGTGGGCGTGAGCAGGGATGTCACGGGGAGCTCCGGGTCGAGGGATCAGGGGCGCGCCCGGGCAGGGAGCGCGAGGCTGGGACGCGAGGCCCGGAGAGGGAGAGGTGAAGCGGCCTAGCGGGCGACCGCGTGCTCGACCCTCGCCGACGCTCGCCGGCGACAGGAGCACTGCATGCCCATACAGCCCCGAAGGGCGGCCTCACTCACGGCGCGAGCGTACGGGAGCCCGGTGACTGGAGTCAATGACCGTGCCGAACGGCAACCCTTGGGCAGGCGGCGTGCCGCGGACACCCCACCCCGGTCGTCACCAGAAGCCGACTCCTATCATTGGCCTGACCATGCGCAGCCCTGCCGCCGCCTTCCTGCGCCAGTCACCGGCCGTGGACGAGCGGCGTGCGCAACAGGAGCGCGTCCGATGGACATGACGCCGCGCGGGTTCGCCGGTCGCCTCCGGCGGGCCGTCGGCCGCCAGCGCCGTCGCCTGACCCGGCGTTTTCGACCTGGACCGTCGGCCTCGGAGCGCGCCCTGCGCAAGCGGCTCCGCCGGCAGGGCGCGTCGCTCCACCCGCGCCCGCCCGCCCGCATCTGGAGCGACTGGCCGGACACCGCCCTGCGGACGCACACGCAGGTCGAGCAAGCCATGGCCGAGCTGCGGGCATGCGGCCTCCCGCCACACCCCGAGCGCACGAAGAACTGGGACCTGCTGATCGCGCTCGGGCTCATCCTCGAGCGCACGTCTCCTCACGCCGCGGTGCTCGAGATGGGCTCCACCCAGTACGGAAAGCTGCTGCCCTGGCTGTACCTGTACGGCTACCGCTCGCTGGTCGGGATCGACCTCGTCTATGACGCGCCGGTGGTCGCCGATCCGATCGTCTACCGGCCGATGGACCTGACGAAGACGACGTTCTCAGACGCGAGCTTCGATGCCATCGCCTGTCTCTCGGTCATCGAGCACGGCGTGGACATCGCGGCGTTCGCCCGAGAATCGGCCCGCCTGCTGCGACCCGGCGGGCTCCTGGTCGCCTCGACGGACTACTGGCACGAGCCGGTGGAAACCGCCGGCCAGGAGGCGTACGGCGTCCCGATCAGGATCCTGACGCCCGCGGACATGCGGGCCCTGGTAGAGGCCGCCGCCACGGTGGGGCTGCGCGAGCTCCGGCCCTTCGATCCACGGTGTGAGGAACGGGTCGTCCGCTGGGAGCACTACGGACTCGAGTACACCTTCGCCGCGGTGGCGTTCGAGCGGCCCCGCTGACACCGCCGACGCACAGGGCGCCGGGACGAAAGGTGGAGCGGGAGACGGGGTTCGAACCCGCGACATGCAGCTTGGAAGGCTGCCGCTCTGCCAACTGAGCTACTCCCGCGCGGCCTGAATCCTACCGCGACGATCCGCGGCCGTCTGTCAGGACCAGTTCCGGGCCCACGACACCGATACCCTTGGCCGATGCCGGCACCCCTCCTCTCGCTGCGCACGCTCAACCGCACGCTGCTCGCTCGCCAGCTCCTCCTCGAGCCCGTCGCGATGGATCCGCTCGCTGCGACCGAGCACCTCGTGGGACTGCAGGCGCAGCTCCCAACCTCCCCGTACATCGCGCTCCGCGCGCGGCTGAGCCGGTTCGACCCCGCGCGGCTCTCGGCGGCGATGGAGGACCGCCGGGCCGTCCGCATGGTGCTCATGCGCGGGACGATCCACCTCGTCACCGCGCGGGATGCCGCGGCGATCCGGCCGGTGATCCAGCCCGTGCTCGACCGGGAGCTGCGGGCGAACCGGACGTGGGCGCGCGGGATCGAGGGCGTCGACCTGGAGCCGGTGCTCGCGCTCGGCCGGGCGCTGGTCGAGGAGCGGCCGAGGACGCTGGCCGAGCTGCGCTCCGAGCTCGGCGCGCAGGCGACCAGCGGCGACCCCGCGAGCCTCGCCTACGCGATCCGCAACCTGCTGCCGACGCTCCAGGCGACGCCGCGCGGGCTGTGGGGGCGCAGCGGCGACGCGCGTCTCACCACGCTCCAGGCGTGGACGGGGCTGACGCCGTCGACCGAGACGGACCCGGAGCCGCTGCTTCGCCGCTACCTGCGTGCGTTCGGTCCGGCCACGGTCGCCGACATGCAGGCCTGGTCACGCCTCCAGGGCCTGCGGCCGGTCGTCGAGCGGATGCGGCCGGCGCTGCGCACCTACCGGGACGAGCGCGGCCGGGAGCTGTTCGACCTGGAGGACGGCGTGATCGCCGACGGCGACCTGTCCGCGGGCGTGCGCTTCCTCCCCGACTACGACAACGCGCTGCTGTCGCACGACGACCGGAGCCGGATCGTGCCGCCGCTCGAGTGGCCGGAGCTCGGCGACAACGTCACCGCGCCCGTGTACCTCGTCGACGGCTTCGTCGCCGGGATCTGGAAGCTCGACAAGGCGACGCGCAAGGGCGAGCCGCCGCGGCTGGTGCTGCGCCCGATGGTCGACCACACGCCGGCGGAAGACGACGCAATCCAGCGCGAGGCCGAGTCGCTGGCCGCGTTCCTCGCCACCGCAGACCCGGCCGCTCCGGTCCCGGTCGTCCGCCGCCACGGCGAGGCCTGACCCTCAGGCCGGGCGCCCGGTCGCGCCGCTCGTCGCCGTGCGCACCGCCTCGATCGCCCCTTCGAGCTTCGCGATCAGCGGCGCGCTCGTCGGCGGGTGCCCGAGGAACGTCGCGAGCCGCTCGGTCGGCGGGACGAAGGCGCCCGGGGCGAGGACATCCCGGATGTACATGCGGCCCACCTCGGGCGACAGCCAGCCGCCACCGGCGAACGCCGCGAGCAGCTCGTCGCGGACGGTGAGCGCGTAGTCGACGCCGTACAGGGCGGCGTCGTACCCGCCGGCGACCATCGACAGCGCGAACGGGCGGAACCCACCGGCCGGCTCGGGGAAGGGGCTGTCGGCCGCCGCGCGACGCCATACCTCGTCGAGGTCGACCGGCTCTGGCCCATGGAGGGCAAGGTCGACGCGCGCGAGCTGCAGGTAGCGGGCGACGTAGGGCACGTCCTCGATCGACTGGACGGTGTCCAGCGGCTCGACCAGCGCGGCGGGCACCGGCTCGCCGGTCTCCGGGTGGCGGGCGTAGGTCGCGATGACGGCCGGTGACCGGCCCCAGAAGCCGATCGAGAACGACGGCCCCTCGACCCAGTCGCGACCCCACCACGAGTCGTCGAGCGCGACGGACCGCCGGACGCCGATCGTGAAGTCGAGCACGTGGCCGAACTCGTGGAACAGCACCTCGGCGTCACCGACGGAGATGTGCGTCCGCCCGCCCGCGGCGGGCTTCGGGAACATGGTCACGAGCATCGTCTCGACCGGCGGGAACCGGTCGTCGGCGTCCGCCGGCAGCGCCTGGATGACGTCCATGAACCCGACCGTCCCCGCCATCTTGCCCGGCCGGTCCCAGGGATCCCACAGGCAGATGCCGAGCACCTCGCCCGTCGCGTCGTCGCTGAGCACGAGTGTCCGAACGTCCTCGTGCCAGCCCAGCCCGGGCTCGCCGTCGTCGACCCGGATGCCGAACACCTCGCGCGCCAGCCGGAACAGCCCGTCCGCGACCGCGTCGACCGGCAGATACGGCCGGATCGCCTCGCGGTCGGTGCCGAGGGCGGCGGTCATCTCCCGGATCGCGGCGTACTGGTCCCACGGCCGGTAGCCCTCGTCGCCCAGCTGCCCGTCGAGCGCGGCCTCGCACGCGGCGATGAACGCCGCGGCAGCGCGCCGCGAGGGCCCTGCGAGGTCGTCGAGGATCGCCTCGGCTGCCTGGACGGAGCCGACGGACGAGATCGACGTGCGCAGCTCCGCCCAGGACGCGAAGCCCGCGAGCTTCGCGATCCGGCGGCGGACGTCGAACAGCTCGCGCATCGGCTCGAGCGTCGTCGTCAGGCCTCGGTCGTACAACGCCCGCCAGAACCGCTCCCGCAGGTCGCGCCGCCGGACATGGGCCATGAACGCGTCTCGGGTCTGGTAGTCGACAGGGACCCGGACGGTCCCCGGCGCCTCGCCCGGCGCGAACCGGTCCAGGACGTCGGCCGGGAGCCCATCGAGGTCCTCCCGTCGAAGCTCGAGGATCGGGAGGTCGGCGGGGAACCCGGTGTCGATCGCGGTCGCGAGCTCTGCCGCGCGATGCTGCAGCGCGGCGAGCTCCTGGCGCCCCGCCTCGTCCAGGTGGGCGCCGTTGAGCCGCTGGCTCGCGCGCCACAGGGCAAGGTGGCGACGCTGCGGCTCCTCGAGTCCGCCGTCGTCGAGCGTGGCGAGGACGCGGTACAGGTCCTGCCGGGCAAACGCACGCCCGCGCCACGACTCGAACCGGATCATCGCCTCGGTGGCCGCCGCCCGCACGTCGGCGTCCGGGTGTACGGCCCACAGGGACCCCGTGCGGCCGTAGCCGGTGAGGCCGTACCGGGACGCACGGTCGAGATGCACGAGCACGGCCGCGGTGTCCGGGGCCGCGGCGACCGCACCGTCGAGCGACTCGTCGGCCTGGCGGAGCCACTCGTCCAGCGCCGGGTCCAGGTCGGCGGCCGTCACGCCCGAGAGCGACTCCATGCCATCAGCCCTCCAGCTCGCAGCCGGCAGCCACGCAGTCCTCGGCGAAGCGCTCGATCGCCCGCTCCTCCTCGGCGCTCGCGGCGAGCAGCGTCATGACGCGGTCGACGCCCGCCTCCCGGTATCGGCGCAGCAGGTCGACCCGCACCGGACCTTCGGCCGCCGAATGCGGCCGGCCGATGTTGACCGACAGCCGGAGGCTCCCCGGGTCACGCCCGATCTCCTCGCACCGGCTCGCGATGACCGGCCGGGCGTCGACCACCTCCTCGGGCGACAGCCAGTCGAGGTTCAGCTCGTCGGCGAAGCGCGCCGCGAGGCGCCAGGTCCGGTTCGGCCCGTTGCCGCCGACCATGATCGGGATCCGCGGCTGCTGGACGCCCTTGGGCACGTTGATCGCGTCGCTGACCGTCGCGTGCAGGCCCTCGTACGTCGCGTGGCCCGGCTCGAGCATGCGGGTGACGATCTCCAGCGAGTCCTCGAGCAGCGCCATCCGGTCGCGCAGCGGCGGGAACGGCCAGCCGTACGCCATGTACTCGTCCTGCTTCCAGCCTGCCCCGAGGGCGAGCTCCGCGCGGCCGCCGGAGACGATATCGAGCGTCGAGATCATCTTGGCTACGAGCGCCGGGTTGCGATAGCCGGCGCACAGGACCAGGTGTCCGAGCCGGACGCGAGCCGTCTCGACGGCGAGCGCGGACAGGCCGACGAATGCCTCGAAGGTGATCTCGTCGGTCGGCACCGGCTCCGTCTGGACGTGGTCGAACAGCCACAGCGAGTCGAACCCGAGTGTCTCCGCCTCGTGGGCGATCGCGACCGAACGTGCCCACGCCCGTGACGGGTCCCAGCCGTCGTACTCCCCGGTCCAGCCCTGGGGAACGATGATCCCGACCCGCACGCGTCACCTCCGTTCGCCGGGCAGCGTACGCCTCGGCACGGCTGGCGACGACATCCCGGTCGACGCCGTGACCCGGGCGGCCGACGAGCTCCTCGGGTCCGGGCGTCCGCCCGCCCGCCCGGCCCCCGGCTAGTTCTGCTCGAGGATCGGCCGCGCCTTGTCCGGGTCGTCGACGACGAACGCGAACGTGGCCCGGTCGCTCCAGCGGCCGAGGAACAGGTGCCCGTGCACGTTCACGCCGGCATCGGCCAGCGCGCGGGCGATCTTCGCCATGCCGCCCGGACGGTCGTCCACCTCGGCAAGCAGCGACTCGCCCTCGATGTACGTCCAGTCCCCGTCGTCGAGCACCTGGCGCGCCCGGTCGTCGTCCGCGGTGGTGAGGATGAAATGCCCGAAGTCGCCGAGGCCTCCCCCGCCGATCGCGCGGAGGTCGACGCCGGCCGCGGCCATCTGCTCGGCGAGCGCGGCCATCTGGCCGGGACGGTTGGGAACCTGGACGACGAACTGCCTGGGCATCGGGCCTCCGGCGGCCGGTGGCCGCTGCTGGGGTCGGGATGGTGACGCGGATTCTCGCACGGCCGGCCGCGGGCGAGAAGGGCCGTCGCAGGCGGGCTACGAACCTCGGCGGAGCGCGATCGCACGGCGGTACGTCTCGAGGTACCGCGGCGCCGACCCGGTGTCCCAGTTGAAGTCGACGGCCATCCCCCGCTGCTGGAGCGCGGCCCAGGCCTTGTTGCTCCGTCGCCGGGCCGCGGCACGCGCGACCGCATCGACGAGCGCGGCGGGTGTGGCGTCCTCGAACACGAACCCGGTCCCCTCGCCAGGGTTGGCGTCCTCGTCGATCACCGAGTCCGCGAGGCCGCCGGTCCGGCGGACCACCGGCGGCGTCCCGTACCGCAGCGCGATCATCTGGCCCTGGCCGCACGGCTCGAAGCGCGACGGCATCAGGAACACGTCGGCGCCGGCATAGATCCGGCGAGCCATCTCGCGGTCGAAGCGCTCGATGAGCGCGACGCGGCCCGGGTTGGCCGCGGCGAGTGCGCGGAACGGGTCGGCGAGCGAGGCGTGGCCGCTCCCCTGGACGATGATCCGCGCGCCCGCGGCGATCAGCTCCGGCGCACCGTCGGCGAGGAGGTCGAAGCCCTTCTGCGGGTCGAGCCGGCCGATCATCCCGGCCACGATCCTGTCGTCCGCGGGGTCCATCCCGTTGCGCTCGAGGAGGTCCGCGCGGTTGGCCTTCTTGCGCTGGAGCTGCGACGCGTCGTACGGCACGGCCAGCGCCTCGTCGGTCGCCGGGTTCCAGACGTCGGGGTCGATGCCGTTGAGGATCCCGAGGTAGCGGTCGCCCTTCGCGCGGAGGGCCGCGTCGAGCCCCATCCCGAACTCGGGCGTGAGCGACTCGCGGGCGAACGTCGGCGAGACCGTGTTCGCGATCTCGGAGCGCTCGATGCCGGTGAGCAGCAGGTCGATGCCGTCCGGGTTGGACCCGGCGAACGGATCGCCCGGGCGCAGGCCGAGCTGGTCGAGCCGGTCGTTGGGCGTCCAGCCGTGGTAGGCGAGGTTGTGCAGCGTGACCTGCACGGCCATGCCGGTGAAGAACGGGTTGGCGGCGGCCTCGCCCCGTGCGCGCTCGATCAGGGCGGGGCCCGTGTGCCAGTCGTGGACGTGGAGGACGTCGAGGGGCGTTCCGTCGCGCTCGAGCGCCGCCAGCGCCACCCTGCAGAACACCGCGAACCGCCACGGGTCGTCGGGGAAGTCGTAGTACGCGTCGCGGTCGAACGCCGCGGGCACGTCCACGAGCCGCAGCCGGTAGCCGTCCGCCGCCACGTTGACGATGCCCGCCACGAGCGGCGCGCCGCCTCTCGGATCGGGCACGGTGATGGCCGGCTCGCGCTCGGCGGCCGGCGGCACCGGCACCGTGCGGTAGCGGGGCAGGAACACGTCCACCGGCGCGACGAGCTCCGATCCGGCCTCGGGGAGCCGCCCGAGGGCGCGCGCCAGCGCGTCGACGACGTCGGCGAGGCCGCCGGTCTTCGCCCACGGCTCGCATTCGGCGGCCAGGAGTGCGACTCGAATCGTCATCGCCCGATGCTACCTGCTGGGTACGCGTCCACAGCCACCCGAACCGGGCGAAACGCGGCTGCGATGCCATGGCACTAAACCGGTTCACATGACGCCCGCGTCCCGACTATCATGTCCCGCTCATGGAGCCCCTCGTTCGCGTGCCGGTGGCGCCCGGCGCCTCGTTCCACCTGCCGCCCAAGCTGGAAGGCCTGCGGCGCCTCGCCTACAACCTGTGGTGGTCGTGGCACCCGCGGGCACGTGTCCTGTTCAGCCGGATCGACGCCGGCGGCTGGGCGCGCTACCGCAACCCGATCCCCGTCCTGTCCGGGCCGGTCGCCTGGGACCAGCTCCTCAACAACCCGGCGTTCATGGCCGAGTACGAGGAGATCCTGCGGGAGTTCGACGCCTACATGGCGAACGGCGCGGACCACTGGTTCGCGCGCCACTACGGCGACCGCCTCGAGGGCCCGATCGCGTACTTCTGCGCCGAGTACGGCTTCCACGAGAGCCTCGGGATCTACTCCGGCGGCCTGGGCGTCCTCGCCGGCGACCACATGAAGACCGCCTCGGACATGGCCCTGCCGCTGGTCGGCGTCGGGCTGATGTACCGCAAGGGCTACTTCCGCCAGACGATCGACGCGGACGGGCACCAGGAGCACGCCTATCCCGACTACGAGCTGTCGCGGCTGCCGCTCCAGCGTGCGCTCGACCGCCTGGGCGAGCCGCTGACCGTCAGCGTCCCGCTCCCCGGCCGCGACCTGTACGCGGCGGTGTGGGTCGCGCAGGTCGGTCGCGTGCCGGTCCTGCTGCTGGACACCGACGTCCCCGACAACGACGACTCGGACCGGCCGATCACGCACATCCTGTACGTGCGCGGCCGCGAGATGCGCCTCCACCAGGAGCTCGTGCTCGGCGTGGGCGGCGTCCGGGCCCTCCGCGAGCTGGACCTCTCGCCGGCGGTCTGGCACCTCAACGAGGGCCACTCCGCGTTCCTGCTCGCCGAGCGGGCCCGGGAGCTGGTCGCCGCGGGCACGACCCTCGACGCGGCCTGGAACGCCGTCCGGTCGGACTCGGTGTTCACGATCCACACGCCCGTCTCCGCTGGCAACGAGCGGTTCGACGCGGACCTCGTCCGGCGGGTCGCGGGCCCGCTGCTCGAGGGTGACGGCCGGCCCAACACCGGCGGCGTCGGGATGGATGGCGTCCTCGCCCTGGGTCTGGGGGTCGAGCTGGATCCCTCGGCGTTCGACATGACGGCCTTCTCCCTCCGCCTGACCCGCGGAGCCAACGCCGTGAGCCTGCTCCATGCCCAGACGGCGAACGCGACCTGGCAGGGGGTGACGCCGCACGAGATCCTCGGCATCACGAATGGCGTCCACACCCCGACGTGGGTCGGCCAGCCGGTGCGCGAGGCGCTCGAACGCTACACGGACGCCGACTTCGACACGATGGACGATCAGCCGCCGCAGCGCCGGTTCTGGGACCGCATCGCCCGGATCCCGGCCCAGGAGCTGTGGGAGGCGCACCAGCGCCAGAAGCTCGAGCTCGCGATCTTCGCGCGCGGCCGGCTGCGGAGCCAGTTCGCCCGCCACGGGGAGTCCCCGTCCACGCTGGAGGAGCTGGAAGAGGTCCTCGAACCATCGATCCTCACGCTCGGGTTCGCCCGGCGGTTCGCGACCTACAAGCGGGCCGCGCTGCTGTTCAGCGACATCGAGCGGCTGGCCCGGATGCTGTGGGACGAGGAACGTCCGCTCCAGATCATCTTCGCCGGCAAGGCCCATCCCGCGGACCGGCCCGGCCAGGGCGTGATCCAGGACATCTTCGGCCGCTCGCGCAGCCCGCGGCTCCGGGGCAGGGTGTTCATCCTCGAGGATTACGACATCCGGATCGCGCGGTTCCTCGTCCAGGGCGTGGACGTCTGGCTCAACAACCCGCGTCGCCCGCTCGAGGCGTCCGGCACCTCGGGCATGAAGGCGTCCGCGAACGGGATCCCCAACCTGTCCGTGCTCGACGGCTGGTGGGACGAGGGCTGGACCGGGGACAACGGCTGGGCGATCGGCGGGCGCGACACGAACCCGGACGAGGGCGCGCAGGACTGGGCCGACGCGCAGGACCTGTACCGGATCCTCGAACAGGAGCTGATCCCCGCCTACTACGATCGCGAGGGCGACGCCCCGCCGGAGCGCTGGATCCAGGTCATGCGCAACGCGATCTCGAGCAACATCTGGCGGTTCTCGACGACCCGCATGCTCCACGAGTACGTGGAGGACCTCTACCTCCCGCGCGACGACAGGACCCACGCCGCCGACCCGGCGCATCCGTCGTCCGCCACCGTCACACCCGAGGCCGCCGCCGCCGGCGCGTCGACCGGCTCCTGACCGACACCCGGCCCCACCCGTCCGGGTGCCGGCCCAGAGAGGACCGCTCCGTGGCCCCCCGCATCTCGCTGGCGCTCGCGATCCACAACCACCAGCCCGTGGGCAACTTCGGGTGGGTGTTCGCCGAGGTCTACGACCGCGCGTACCTGCCGATGCTGGAGGCCCTCGAGCGGCACCCGGGCGTGCGGCTGTCGCTGCACTACACGGGCCCGCTGCTGGAATGGCTGGGCGCCGAGCGACCCGAGTTCCTCGAGCGGCTGCGTGCGCTCGTCTCGCGCGGCCAGGTCGAGCTGCTCGGCGGTGGGCTGTACGAGCCCGTCCTCGCGTCGCTCCCGGAACGCGACCGGGTCGCGCAGCTGTCCCGGATGGCCGGCGAGCTGGAGCGGATCACCGGCCGGCGCCCGAACGGCGCGTGGCTGGCCGAGCGGGTCTGGGAGCCGGACCTGCCCACGGCGCTCGCGGCTGCGGGCTACCGCTGGACGATCCTCGACGACCAGCACTTCCGCGCCGCGGCGATCCCCGAGGAGAACCTGTGGGGCGCCTACACGACCGAGGACCAGGGCAACCTGCTCACGGTGTTCGGCACCGAGCAGGGGCTTCGCTACCGGATCCCGTTCGGCACCGTGGAGAGCGTCATCGACTACCTCCGCGCGCACGCCACCGAGGACGGCCGGCGGGTCGGGATGATGGGCGACGACGGCGAGAAGTTCGGCGCCTGGCCGACGACCTACGAGCACTGCTGGGGCGAGGGCCGCTGGGTGGAGCGGTTCTTCGAGGCGCTCGAGGCGAACGCCGACTGGCTGACGACCGTCACCCCATCGCAGTGGCTGGAGCGTGAGCCGCCGATCGGCCGGGTGTATGTCCCGACCTCGTCCTACGCCGAGATGGGCGAATGGGCGCTGCCGCCCGACGAGACGATCGTGTTCACCAGGGTCCTCCATGACGCGGTGGCCGAGAAGCGGCCCGACGCCCGGTGGCTCCGCGGCGGCTTCTGGCGCAACTTCCAGGTGAAGTACCGCGAGATCAACGACCTCCACAAGCAGATGCTCCGGACGTCGCGCAAGGTCGCGGCGATGACCGAGGGCCACGCGCGGACGACGGCGCTGGACCACCTCCACCGCGGCCAGTCGAACGACTGCTACTGGCACGGGCTGTTCGGCGGGATCTACATCAGTCACATGCGGCTCGCCACGTACGAGCACCTGATCGCGGCCGAGGATGCCGCCGACCGGGCGCTGGGCACGGTGCGCGTGGCCGAGACGCGCGACCTCGACATGGACGGCCTTCCCGAGGTGCTGCTCGCCGAACCGGGCCAGGTCGTGACCGTCACCCCCGCCAGCGGCGCCGGGATCGGGTCGTGGGACATCCGCGCGGCGCGGCACGCGATGGCCGCGGTCCTCCGGCGCCGGCCCGAGGCGTACCACGAGACGCTCCGCGCGCACGAAGCCCGCGCGGCGGACGGCGCGCCGGTGCCATCCGGCGAGGGTGGCGCGCCGGCGTCGATCCACGACATCGTCATGGTCAAGGAGGCGGGCCTCTCGCGGCGCCTGTTCTACGACGACCACGAGCGGCGATCGGCCCTCGTCCGGTTCCTCGCGCCCGACGTGACGCCCGAGGCCCTTGCGCACGCGGAGGCGGCCGAGCTCGGCGACTTCCGTGACGGCGGGTTCGCCGTCGACCACGTCGTCCCGGGCCAGGTCTCGCTCTCGCGCGAGGGCACCGCGCTGGGCCAGCCGCTCACGGTGACCAAGACGATCCGCCTCGGCGGTGAGCGGCTCCACCCCACGCTGATCGTCGAGATCGAGGTCCATCACCGAGGCGACGCGCCGATCGAGACCCGGCTGGCGCTCGAGTGGTCGCTCCACCTGCTGGGTGGCGGGGGCAACCCGTCGGCGTGGTACGACGTCGGCGGTGAGCGAACCGCCCACGACGGGACGGGGACCGCCTCCGCGGTCGAGGCGATCGGCTACGGCAACGACTGGGTGGGGGTCGCGGTCGAGGCCCGGCCGGCGCCGGCAGCCGACGCATGGTGGTTCCCGATCGAGACCGTGTCGAACTCGGAGTCCGGGTTCGAGCGCGTGTACCAGGGCAGCGGGCTGCTGTTCTCGTGGCCGGTCACGCTGTCGCCCGGCGAGTCGCGCCGGTTCGCCGTGGAGCAGGTGGTCACGGTGGCGACGGACCGGAGCGCGGCGGAGGGCGGCCTCCCTGCCTGACGGTACCCTGCGCCGATGAGCCGCGGCCGCCTGGTCGTCCACGCGCACTTCTACCAGCCGTTCCGCGTCGACCCGTTCACGGGCCGCATCCCCGACGACCCCTCCGCCGCCCCGTTCCGCAACTGGAACGAGCGGATCACCGCGGAGTGCTACCGCCCCATCGCCGAGCTCGGGATCCCCGCCCACATCTCGTGGAACCTCGGCGCGACGCTGACCGACTACCTCGCCCGGGAGGCGCCGGCCGTGCTGCGCCGGTTCGCGGACCTGGACCGCGCGGGCGGCGGCACGGGCATGGCCCAGTCGTTCCACCACTCGATCCTGCCGCTCGCGTCGCTCGCCGACCGGCGCACGGAGATCGGGTGGGGGCTGCGCGACTTCGAGTGGCGGTTCGGGCGCCGGCCGACGGCGATGTGGCTCCCCGAGACCGCGGTCGACCTCGCGACCCTGCGCGTCGCGGCGGAGCAGGGCGTCACGGGGGTGATCCTCGCCCCGTGGCAGGCGGACAGCTCGCACGTCGACACGCGGCAGCCGTACCGCATCGACGTCGGCGGCGGCCGCGACGTCACCGCGATGTTCTACGACGGCGAGCTCTCGGGCGCGGTGTCGTTCGAGCCTGCCGCGACCGCGGATGCCGACCGGTTCGCACGCGAGCGCGTCGCCCCCCGGCTCGCGGGCACCCTGCCCAACGGCGGCGACCCCACCCTCGTCATCGCCACGGACGGCGAGCTCTACGGTCACCACCAGTCGTTCCGGGATCTGTTCCTGCAGCGGCTCGTGGCTCCCGGCGCCGCGGACTACCGGTCGTTCGACGTGGTCGGGTTCCAGGCGGCGATCGCGGGGGACGGCGGGGCGCCGCACCCGGAGATGCGGATCCGCGAGCGGACCTCGTGGAGCTGCCACCACGGCGTCCTTCGCTGGACCGCCGAGTGCCCCGACGTGCCGGACGGCCGCTGGAAGGGGCCGCTGCGGGCGGCGCTCGAGCGGCTCGCCGGCGCGATCGACAGCCTGACCGAGGGGCTGGCGCGCGACCTCGGCACGCTCGACGTGTGGGCGGCTCGCGACCGCTACGTGGACGTGATCATCGGGGCGCAGGAGGGCGACGCGTTCGCGGCCGCGTGCCTCGGCCGGCGGTCGTCACCCGACACTCGCGCGCGGTTGCTCGCGCTGATGGAGGCGCAGCGCTGGCGCCTCGGGATGTTCGCCTCGTGCGGCTGGTTCTGGGAGGACCCGGTGCGGATCGAGACACACCAGGTGCTGCGCGCGGCGGCCCGGGCGGTGCGGCTCGTGGACGGGCTCGCGGGGACGGCGCTGGAAGCGCGGCTCCTGGCCGACCTCGAGACATTCCGGTCGCCGGCTACCGGGATGGACGGGGCGTCGATCTACGGGGCGGCGCTGCGGGCCGTCGGTCAGCCACTCCCCCGGCCGCGGAGGCGCGCGTCGCGAGCCGGGTAGCCGCCGCGTCCTGCGGCTGACCGAGGGCTCGGCGGGCGAACAGGGTCGTCGCGAGTCGGAGCCGCCGGTCGGCGTCGAGAGGCGCTCCGAGCAGCCGCCCGATCCGTTCCAGCCGATACGCGACGGTCCGCGGGGCGATCCCGAGGCGGCGGGCGGCGGCGCGCACGTTCTCGCGCTCGGCGAGGTACGCCTCGAGGGTTTCGACGAGGCCGCCACCGCGAGGCGCCGTGAGCAGCGGTCCCAGCTCCTGCTCGACGGCCTCGCGCAGGAGCGCAGGTTCCGCGAGGAGTGCCCGCTCGAGCGCAAGCGACGACGCCGGCACCACCGCGCGCCGGGCGCCGATGCGGCGCGCGACGGCGAGTGCGGCGGTCGCCTCTCTCGCGGCGGCAGCTGCCGCCAGCAGGCCGTCGGCGGGGGCGGTCGTGGCGATCCAGTCGTCGCCCAGCGCGCCGAGCGCCTCGAGAACGTCGGGCGTCCGCCTCGAGACAGGCTGGATGACCAGGAGCCGGCCGTGCGTCGCCGCGACGACCGGCCCCGGAACCGGCGCGCCGAGCGACCGTGGATCACCGACCACGGGGGCGACGCCCGGCACGAGGCGCCGTGCGACGTCGACGACCGCGGGGTCCGCGTCCGCCAGGTCCCGCCCCGCGTCGGCGACGGTCACCGAGAGCGGGCGGTCGACCGGGATGCCGACCTCCGCCGCCCGTCTCGCGAGGCGTGCCCGGCCCGCCTCGTCGCGGTCGCCCAGGTCGAGCACCTCGTCGAGCAGCTCGCGCAGGGCAGACGCGGAGCGGGTCGCGATCTCGCGCTCCGCGGCGGCGTGGCCCTCGGCGATGGCGGCGGCCGCGGCGTCGCCCGTTCGGAGGAGCGCGTCCCCGAGTGCCCGCAGCCCGTCGGCGCTGAGGTCGCCGCGCCCCGCGACCCAGCCCCACAGGATCCAGCCGGCCGAGAGCGCCCGGTCGAGCACCGGCTGCAGCGGACGACCGGCGCGTGCCTCCGCGGCGGCCTCGTCACGCAGGGTCCGGAGCGCGCGGACGCCGGGGACCGGCCCGGTGCGGAGGGTCGCCGTCAGCCAATCGACGGCCGCCCCTGCGGCGGCGACCTCATCCGCCGAGGGGTCACCGCCCCGGGCGACGTCCCGGGCAACCTCCAGGCTGAGCCGCGAACGGGCGTCGTCGTCCGCGGCGAGGGCGACGAGCGGCAACAGGTAGGGCGGCGCTGGTCGTTCCTGCACGATATCGGCAGGATAGCGCACCGATCGCTGCCGAACGGATGCCTTGTCCTGCCGCACGTCTGCCGCGACACTCCATCCCACGGGCAGTTGCCCCATCACCACACCGGGCACGGCCCGGAGACACAGGGCATGAACACCTTCTCGAACTCCCTCAAGACCTGGACCCTGATGGCCGCCCTGGGCGGCCTCCTCGTCGCGGTCGGCGGCCTCATCGGCGGCCAGACCGGCCTCGTGCTCGCGTTCGGGTTTGCGATCCTGCTCAACGGCTTCGTCTACTGGAAGAGCGACTCGATCGCCCTGCGCGCCAACGGCGCACGCGAGCTCGCCCCCGGCGAGCACCCGCGGCTCGTCTCGATCGTCGGTCTGCTCGCCGACCGCGCCGGAATCCCGATGCCGCGCGTCTACATCGTCGAGCGGCCCGAGCCCAACGCGTTCGCCACCGGTCGCGACCCCAGGCACGCTGCGATCGCCGTGACCACCGGTCTGCTCGAGACCATGGATGAGCGCCAGCTCATCGGCGTCCTCGCCCACGAGCTCAGCCACGTCAGGAACCGCGACACGCTCATCGGCACGATCGCCGCGACCATCGGCGGGGCGATCAGCTTCCTCGCGCAGATGGGCCAGTTCCAGCTGCTGTTCGGCGGCGGCGACGACGACAACGGCAACCCGCTGCTCGTGCTGGCGGGTGTGATCCTCGCGCCCATCGCGGCGATGGTCATCCAGCTCGCGGTATCCCGCGGCCGGGAGTACCTCGCCGACTCGACCGGCGCCTCGCTGACCGGCGATCCCGAGGGCCTCGCGCAGGCGCTCGAGACGCTCCAGGCGGCGCAGCACCAGCAGGGCCTGCTTGCCCGGATGCGGGGCGGCGTTCGGGGCGGCGTCCCGCAGCGGGGCCGCGCCGAGCCGCAGGCGAATCCGGCGTTCAGCAACCTCTGGATCGTCAATCCGCTCGCCGGCAGCGATGTGGCCCGGCTGTTCTCGACCCATCCGCCGCTCGAGGATCGGATCGCTCGCCTCCGGGCGATGCGGCTCCGCGGAGCGGCCTGACACCGACTCCCCCACCACATGAGGCGGGGTCCGCAGGCTCGGCGGGCCCCGCCTTCAACGCCCTTCCCATCGACCCTCCACCGGTCCACCCGGCGGAGGGTCGACCACGTTCCGGCCACCCGGCGCAGGTAACCGGTCAGCGTGTCTGGCTCGGTGAGCCTTCCACCGTGGGGGCGAGGACCGATCGCCGTTAACGACCGCAGCCCCCGGGTGTGCACCGGGGGCTGCGTCATCGGGCGCCGGTTTGAGGAGGGGGTCGGCGCCCCGTGATCTGCGAAGATCAGCCGGCGTCGATCAGGCGAGGCCGATCGCGTGCGGCTGGGACGGATCGTCCGCCAGGTCGCGGGAGTCGACGCCGAGCCCGGTCGCCACGAGGGCGAAGGTCGCGAGGACGATGATGCCGATGGCGATGATGATCAGTTCCATGGGGAGCGCTCGTCTTCTCGGGTGTGAACCCGTTGGTTGATATAGTCAACTAGGCCAAGTAGAACGATAGTTGGACTAGTCAACTATGTCAAGTAGCCGAACCGGCTCATCCAGACCTGCCGATCGGACCACCGCACCCACGGATGACGGTGCCGCGGACGCATCGGCGGAGGCAACGGTGGCCGTATCGACGGCGACCGTGGCCGCTGCGACGACCGCATCGTCCGCGACGGGGCACGCCCTGGACATCGAGCGCGATTCGGATGTGCCGATCAGCACCCAGATCTACTGGCAGCTCGCGTACCAGATCGAGTCGGGACGGCTCCAGCCGGGCACCCGTCTGCCACCCGTGCGCGAGCTGGGCGCCGCCCTCCGGGTCAACCCGAACACGGTCCGCGCGGTCTACAAGCGCTTGGCCGACGCGGGCTACGTCATCGGGCGGCACGGCGCGGGGACACGCGTGGTCGACCGCCCGCCGGTCCGTCGCGGCTCGGACGCGCTGGCCGGCATCGTGGCCGAGACGCTGCGTCGCGCCGCGCAGCTCGGCTTCACGCCCGACGAGGTGGCCCAGGCGACGTTCACCGCCGCGACCGAGCGGAAGCGGCCGGGCCCGCTCGTGCGCGTGCTGTTCGCCGAGTGCACGACCGCCGACGCGCACGTCGACGCGGAGCGGATCACCGAAGCGTTCCCCGACCGGATCGAGGCGATGGGCGTCCTGCTCGAGGAGCTCCCCGACCGGCTCGATCGCTATCACTACGATCTCGTCGCGACCACGACCTTCCACGCCGACGAGGCCCAGGCGTACGTCGCCGGGCGAGTTCCCGTCGTGGCGATGCTGGTCGGCCCGGGCTACATGGAGCTGGTGCACGAGGTGGCGGCCCTGCCGCCGGGCTCGAAGGTGGGGCTCGTGTGCGGGTCCCAGCGCGGTGTCGAGAACATCGCAGAGGTCCTGGACCTCGCCGGTGCCAAGGGCGTGCAGATCGTGTCCGCCGTCGCGCACACGGAGGAGGAGCTCGACCAGGTCGACCGTGACGCTGACATCGTGCTGCTCTCGCGGGAGGCGATGGCGCTCGGGCTCGACGGCCGGTTCGAGCGGCCGGAGCGGCTTCGCGAGTGGTCGTACGAGTTCGACCCCGCGGGCTTCGAGCTCCTCCGCCGCGCGCTCGAGCGGATCGACGCGAACCGGGAGCACGCTTCCGCCTGATCGGCGGATGTGACGCCCTCGACCCGGCCATCCGGTGTCGACGGCGAGGCGAACCTGCGACACTGGGCCCGATGCGAGCCCTGCCCATCTCGCGCACCGCCCGGCGGCGCTTCGATCTCGATGCCGCGTTGGTCGCCGGCGCCGGGGCCGCGCCCGGCTCCGGATCGCGGCTGGCCACCGACGTCGCCGCCGCGCGCCGCGTCACGGCCGC
>DASSRG010000268.1:0-5761 GCA_035701885.1 Candidatus Limnocylindrales bacterium | reverse complement strand
CCGCTCATGTCGGTGCTCCTGCTCCTTCCGGTTCGGTGCGGGCGATGGCGCCTCGGCGGCGATCCGGCCGGGCGACGGTGGAGGTTCGTGATTCGGCCTGCTCGGCGGCTCGCGCCAGGATCCACAGCAGGTCGGCGAGGCGGTTCAGGTAGGGAAGCGTATGTCCTCGGGCAATCGACGCGTCGGCCCGGGCCAGCGTGACCGTCCGGCGCTCCGCGCGGCGCAGGAGGGTGCGGGCGACCTCGAGCGCCGCCGACGCCCTGGTCTCACCCGGGACGACGAACTCGCGCGGGAGCTCGATGCCGGCCTCGGCGTCGCGCAGCGCGGCGTCGACGCCCGCGACCATCGCCTCGCTCACGCTGGTCACCCCGTCCTGGGCGCGGTCCCGCGCCTCGGGGTTCGTCGCCAGCTCCGCGCCGACGACGAACAGCTCGCGCTGGAGCCGGAGGATCGTGTCGCCCAGCCCGCCGAAGTTCGGCGACAGCGCGCCGTACTGGCGCTTGAGGTGGAGCTCGGCGCGGGCGAGGCCGAGCGCGGCGACGGTCTCGTCGACGGTGCCATAGGCCTCGGTGCGCGGGTCGTCCTTGCGCACGCGCTCACCGCCGAACAGGAGGCCGGTCGTGCCGTCGTCCCCCTTGCCGGTCGCGACGGCTGAGTCGAAGGGGAGCTGCGATCGGGTCATCGCGGTCAGGTGCGGGTGGCCGTCACCACATGAGGCCGGCGTCGCGCGGGTCCCAGCGCTCCGCCAGCAGCGTGACCTTCACGTCGTGCTCCACGACGCTCTCGGCCTGCTCCTTGACCTGCTGGATCATCGCGCCGGCATAGGGGCAGAACGGGGTCGTGAGGATCATCTTCACCTCGGTCGAATCGGGCCCGAGGATGATCTGCTTGATCAGGGCGAGCTCCACCACGTTCATCCCGATCTCGGGGTCGACGACGGCGCGCAGCGCGTCGAGGATCGCGAGCTCGGTCGCGCGTCGCTCGGCGTCGAAGGCCGGGGCGATCGCCGTGTCCTGGTCCGTGGCGGGCTTGGTGTCGGTCATCGTGCTGGAAATCCTATCACCCGACTCGGAATTCGCCGACGGGCCGATTGACCTGCTCGTGTCCTGCCATGCGCTCGTCGCTTGAGCGTTCGCCAGCGTCCTCCTGGCACTCGCTCCCCCCGGTGAGCGTTCGGCGCCGGATCCGGCCGCGACGCTGGTCATTCGTTCGTGGGGTGAGCGGGAGGTGCCACCCGCCGACGACAGCGCTCGTGGGGTGAGCGAATGACCAGCGTGCGGCGCCGCCCCGTGCGTAACGGGACCCGCAGCGGCGTGAAGGCGCGACGACGCCGGCCAACGCACCCCGTGATCGTTCGCGGCGATCAGGCGGGTGCGCCTGCCTTCACGACGACCCCCGGCACCCGGAGCCGCTCGGGCAGGGCCGCCGCCTCCGACTCGGTGAAGCCAGGCCCGGCCAGGGACCCGTCGGCCTCGAAGAACTCGGTGTACTGCGCCTGATGCTCGGCGGCATACGCGTACGCCTCGGCGATCCCGACGAGCCGCAGCTCCGGGTTGTCCTTGAGCAGGTCGACGACCGTGTACCCGTTCGCGCGCGCCTCGAGCACCTGGCGGACGGTCAGCCGCGACCCGTAGCAGAACGCCTCACCGTTCATGACGAGCGGGTCGACCTTGACCCACTTGATCGTCATCGATCAGGCGCCCTTGTAGAGCGCGGCGAGGATCGGGTTCCGCTTGCGGGCATCACCGGCCAGGCGCCGGTACCACAGGAACACCTTGATCGCCTCGTCGATCGCCGCGTCGGCCGGGACCGTCTCGGCCTCCGAGAGCACGCCACGCGCGCTCGCCCGAATGCCTTCCATGAGGCGCACGACGTCGTCCATCGGGACCCGACGGCGCCGGTAGACGGTCGCCGTCTGGTCGGCGAAGTCCTTGAGCCAGTGCGAGTCGTTGCCCGCGACACACAGCGCGAGGCGCTCGATGAACACCTCGGCGTCGCTGAGCAGATTGCGCAGGCCCGTCTCGTCGTAGCGGTCCCGGAACGTGGGGTCGTCGTTGACCGCGATCTCCAGGGCGCGGGCCGCCAGCCGGGCCTTCTCCGTGCGAAGGCGCGCGGCGCCGTCCGGGAACCCGGCCTGGAGGCTGCGCGGCGGCAAACCGAGCGAGGGGTGTGTCACGGAGCGAAGGATACCGTCAGCGAACTCGCCCGCGTAGGATCTCGCCATGTCCGATCCGAGCGGCCCCGGCGACCCGTCGCATCCGACCGCTCCGCGCCTCGATCGCGCGCCCGGCGACCGCTATCGCGCGAGCGGCTCGGGACCGGCACCGACCGGCGCACCGCCCGCATCCGACCCCGGCCGGGCACGCACGACGGCGATCATCGCCGCCGTCGTCGTGGCCGCGATCGGCGCGGTCCTGTTCGCGTTGCTGAGCCAGGTCGACCTCGGGTTCGGACTGGTCGCGATTGCGATGTTCATCGGCTGGGCGGTCGCGCTCGCGCTGGTGTGGAACGGCGCCGCGGTCCCGCGGCGCGCGGTCGTCGGTGCGCTCCTGGGCGGCGGCGCGATCGTCGCCGGGCTGCTCATCGCCTGGGTGTGGGGACGGCTGGAGGGCGGGGCCCTCGGGCCGCTGGACTACGTGAACGAGCGCTACGGGCCGCTCGCGTACCTCGAGATCCTCGCCGCGGGCGGCGTGGCCTGGTATCGGAGCCGCTGACCAGGCGGAACGCGGGGTCACCCCGCGGCGTCGATCTCCGCCTGGATCGAGCGTGGCGTGTGCGGCTCGTAGAGCAGGCGCCCGAAGCGCGCCGGACGATCCTCCTCGGGCACGAGGTGCAGCCAGCGCCGCAGCAGCTGCTCGCCCTCGAAGTAGACGTAGACGTAGAGGCGCCACAGCCGGTGGTCGATGAACTCCAGCCGCTTCGCGGCGACGGGCGGGGCGAACCTGCCGACGTCGATGAGATATGCGAGCACCTCGTCGCGCGGCCGGCCGTCGGCGTGGAGCATCAACGCCGCGTTGAGGCGCGCCTCGTCGAGGACCTCGCGATGCGTCCCCATCGCCGCCTGTCGGGCAGCCCCGTCGCGGAGCGCCGCCGGGTCATCGGCAAGCGGCAGGCCGGCAACCGTCGCGAGCTCCTCGAGGAGCGCAGGACGATCCGCAGCCGGCGCGACGAGCTCTCGACCAAGGTTCGCCAACCCCTCCGAGATGAGGCACTCCGGCGTGTTGATCGCGAGGACTGATGCCTCGAGATGGCCCAGCTCCTCGACGAGCACCTGTTCCTTGCGTGCGTGCTCGAGGTGGTGACCCGGGTACGTCTCGTGCGCGACGACGCCCACGAACCGGGGCAGCTGCACCGGTAGATCGAGGTTGAAGTCGACGCGGGACCGATACCCGCCGTCGTACCAGTTGTAGCCGCTCCACGGCTGGCCGCGGACGAGCGACACCCGGAGGTCCTCGCCGGGCGGCATCGGGTAGTGCTGCGCCGCCCATGCGCGGTAGCGCGGGACGAGCGCGTCGACGACGGAGGGCAGGCGGTCGGGCGGGATCGTCCACCGCTCGTCCTCCGCCGCCAGTCGCTCCGCCAGCGTGCCGTCGCCGGGGAGCAGCGAGTCCAGCGCGGTCGCCGCTGCCTCGATCCGCGCGTCCGGCCGGCGCGACGGCGTGAACGCGAAGCACCGCGTGACCTGCTCGAGGTACGGGATCTCCTCGCCTGCCGTGATCCGCGCCAGCGTCTCGAGCGCGACCAGCTGGAGGTCCAGCCAGTGGCGCCGCGCGCCGTCCTCCGGGATGTCAGCCGCGAGGCGCTCGCGAATCGCCACTGCGTCGTCGGCCAGTCGCGCCGGCGATCGCAGCTGCTCCATGTCCGCCTGCGCCTTGAGCGATGCCGGCCCGAAGTACCCGTCGACGGTCCCCGGGAGGTGCTGGTCCAGCCGCAGCGCGAGGAGGAGATAGTCGCGGGCAATCGCGTCGGGGACGGGCACGTCGCGGGTGCCGCCGACGGCCGTCGTACGCTCGGCGGTCATCGCTGGAGCCGCTCGGGTCGCGGCGCCTGCCGTTCGGCGGCGGTCCCCTCGCCGGGGGCGTGCGAGTGGCGCGCCTGATCGTGCGATGCCGCCGACCGCCGCGCCTCCTCGAGCCGCCGCTGGAGGTCGGGGTCCAGGGGGATCGCGCGACGCGATCCCTGCGCGAGCTGCGCGTGGGCTCTGTCGACGGCGGCCGCGTCGGCATCGGGCACCTCGCCCATCCCCTGGCCCGCGCCCACGCCGCCGGTCTCGCCCACGAACGGCATCCCCTGCCGCTCCACCGCGTCGAGGCTCATCCGCAGGACCGCCGTCTTCTGGCTCACGACCTCGCGGACGTACGCGGCCTCCTCGTCGGCGGTCATGGCCCGCCCCCGCACGGTGTCCTTCGGCTTGCCCACGGTCAGCCAGGCGAGGTGGTAGCGATCCATCGTCCCCCAGGCGTGCGACAGCAGGTCGTCCGACAGCTGGAGCCACGTCGTCAGGGCCGTCAGGGACGGGTCTCCGTCGAGGCGCTCGCCCTCGGCGATGAGCTGGCGGGTGCGGAGGATCAGCTCGTCACGGGTCACGTGGCAAGTCTAGGGCCGACGCATGTCGCGCCCCGGCAACGACCCGTGGCCGACCAGTGGGCGAGCACCTCCGTTGTTGTCACGTGCTGACACGCTGTCACGCTAGCCTGCTACCACGATGGCGAACCTCGTCCCGCACGACATCCTGTTCCCCACTTCGCCCGAGGAGCTCCGCGACTGGCTCGACGCGAACCACGCGACGGCACCGGAGAAGTGGGTTGGCTTTCGCCCGAAGGCGTCCGGCCTGCCGACCATCACCTGGCCTGAGCTGGTCGACGAGGTCCTGTGTGTCGGCTGGATCGACGGCATTCGAAAGCCGCTCGACCAAGGGTCGGCGATCCGCATCACCCCGCGACGCAAGGGCTCCATCTGGAGCGCCCGGAACGTCGGCCGCGTGGAGGCGTTGCGCGCAGAGGGCCGGATGCGGCCGGCGGGTGAGGCGGAGTTCGCCAAGCGGCGGGAAGACCGGACGGCGATCTACTCCTCCGAATCGCCGATCGGACTCGACGAAGAGGCCACCGCCGCCATCGATGCCGCCGGCGTCCGCGAGTTCTGGGAGCGCCAGCCGCCCGGCTACCGTCGTCAGGCGGCCCACATCATCATGAGCGCGAAGCGACCGGAGACGAGGGCGAAGCGGCTCAACACGATGATCGAGGCCGCGCGGCGCGGCGAGCGCATGTTCTGACGCTCAGCCCTCGACGATGAAGCCCTCGCGGTCCTCGCGCGCGCGCCGCGTCCACGGACCGGGCCTGCCGTCGCCGATCGCGTGGCCGTTGAACCGCGTCACCGGCAGGATCCCCGCGACCGAGGAGCACACGAACGCTTCGTCGGCCGTGGCCAGCTCGTCGGGCGTGAGCCAGCCTTCGACCGGGCGCAACCCCACGCGCTCAGCCCAGCCCAGCAGCCACGAGCGGGTCGTGCCGGGCAGGATCGCGCACTCGAGCGAGGGCGTCGCAAGCTCCGGCGTCCCGTCGGGGGCGCGGCGGACCAGGAAGATGTTCGCGGTCGTGGACTCGGACAGGTGGCCGCTCACGGTGAGGAACAGCGCGTCGTCGGCGCCGGCTCGACGCGCCTCGAGCCGCGCATAGACGTAGTCCGCGCGGCTCGTCGTCTTGAGGGTCACGATCGGGTTGGCCGGATCCCGGCGCACCGCCGACGCCACGAGGTGCAGCCC
>DASSRG010000267.1:0-8547 GCA_035701885.1 Candidatus Limnocylindrales bacterium | reverse complement strand
CCGGCATCCGCGACGACGCGCGTCCTGACGCGACGGCCAGCCCGCCGCGAACCATGTCCGGAGGCCGCTCCTCGGTGCTCGTCCGCGTCGGCTCCCTCGTCCTCGTGGTTGCGCTCGCGTGCCTCGTCGCCGCCTGCGGGGGGACCACGGGATCGACGGGAGCGCCGGAGGGGTCGGGCGCGGCCCCGACCGGGTCCGCGCTCACCCTCCGCGACGCGTGGGTCCGGGCGGCGCCGGCGGGCGGCGTCAGCGCGGGATACCTCACGATCTCCAACGATGCCGCCGCCGACGCGCTCGTCGGGGCCAGCGCGCCCGATGTGACGGATCGCGCGAGCGTGCACGAGACCACCACCGGCGACGACGGCATGACGGGCATGCACCACACGCCGTCCGTCGCCATCCCCGCGGGAGGGTCGCTGGTGCTCCAGCCCGGCGGTGTCCACGTGATGCTCGAGGACCTGAAGCAGGACCTCGTCGCCGGCGACACCGTCCGCCTCCAGCTCACCTTCGAGCACGCGGGCGTCCTCGAGGTCGACGCGCAGGTCAGGAGCGAGTAGCCGGTGTCCGACGAGGGGTCGACGCAGCCGCTAAACCGCCGCGCGATCGTCGCAGGCGGCGTGGTGCTGGCGCTGTTCGCGCTCGTCGCGGTGGCGCTGCTCGCGCTCGCGCTCGGCGGCCGCGACCGCGTCGCGCCGCTGGGGGTCGCGGGGGACCCGGCGACGTTCGCGCTCGCCTCGCGCGACCCGGCGCCGGCGCTGGAGCTGACCGACCAGGACGGCGCACCGTTCGCGCTCACGTCGCTCGCCGGGCGCCCGGTCCTCGTGTTCTTCGGCTACACCCACTGCCCGGACGTCTGCCCGGCGACTGTCGGAATCCTCAACACCGTGCTGGCCGATACCGGCGGCGCGGCCCGGGCCGTGTTCGTGTCGATCGACCCGGATCGCGACCAGGCGCCCGAGATGGCGAGCTACCTGCGGTACCTGCCCAAGGAGTACACCGGCCTGTCGGGCACGCCCGAGGCGATCGCCGAGAACGCCGCCCGCTGGGGCGTGAAGTACGCGAAGGAGGAGGCCGAACCGGGCGAGGAGGGCTACGGGATGGCCCACACGGCGGACGTGTTCCTCGTCGACGCCGCTGGGCGGCTGCGGGCGCGGTTCCCGTTCGGGACGGAGTCGGGGCCGATGATCGCGGCGGTCCGCGGGCTGCTGGACGAGGTTCCCGTCGCGGAGGTCCGGACGCCGGCCGCCGGCTCCGATGCACCGGCCGCGAGCGCCGCAGCCTCGCCACGGGACCTCCTCGGCGGCAGCGGGCCGGGCAAGGACCTCCGCGTCCTCGTCGTGTCGAGCAGCATCTGGGCGGGTCCCGAGACGCCGGTCATCGCCACCCTCACCGAGCCCGACGGCACCCCGGTCGACGCCTCGACCGCCGTCTCCGTGCGGGTCATCGGCGCGAACGAGACGCCGACGGGCGACGATGTCGACGCGACGGCGATCCAGCCGCCCGGCGCCAACCGCGCCTCGTTCGTGGCCACCGTGCGCATCCCCGTGGCGGGCTCCTGGCGCCTCGACCTCGTTACCGCGGACGGCCGCAAGGGGAGTGCGGCGATCACCGCGCTCGACCCCGGCACGAGCGCGGCGATCGGCGCCCCGGCGCCGGCGATCGACACCCCGACCCTCGACGACGTGGGCGGCAAGGCGCTCGCGATCACGACCCAGGAGCTCCCCGACCTCCGCCTCTACCGGCAGTCGGTCGCCGATGCGCGCGACGCCGGCCGGCCGTATGTGCTCGTGGTGGACTCGGCGAGGTTCAAGGTCTCGCCCGCCTGCGGACGCGCGCTCACGATGATCAGCTACCTCGTGGACCGCTGGGAGGACCGGGTCACGTTCGTCCACCTCGAGCCGTTCCCGTACCGGGTGGTCACGGAGGCGCCGGTGCTCGACGGGAACATCGAGGACCCGCCCCTCAACGACCAGACGCGGGCACTCGGGCTGGGCGATCGGACGTGGCCGTCGACGAGCATGCCCTGGATCTTCGTGGTCGACGGGGACGGGATCCTGCGCGCGAAGTACGAGGGCGTCGTCGGCAGCAACGACATCGATCTCATCCTCAGCCGATACGTCGGACGGATGACCGCGGGGGGCTGATCGGTCGCTACCATTCGCGGCGTTCGGGCTTGTGCGGGGGCGCCGCCCGGTGAGTGGGAGCACGCAGGGGTGATCCTTCGAATCGCGCGCCTCGTCCCCCGACGAGGCGAGGAACACGTCGTCCTCGCGCACCTCCGTGAGGTGCTCGCGGGTACGCACGACGTCGCGGGACTCGTGCACGCGTCGGTGGGACGCGAGCTGCTGGACGACCGGCAGGTGCTGTGGGTCGTCTCGGCATGGGAGTCCCCCGCGACGCTGGAGGGGTTCGTCGGGCCGAACGTCGGCGACCTCCGGCTGCCGGACGACATCGTGGCTCGGCTCGACGAGCACAGCCTCACCCATGCGGAGGGGGTGGATCCCGTCTAGCGGACGCGCCTACGCGGGCTCCGGGGGCGAGGCCGCGTCCGCGCCGCGAGCCACGAACGCGAGCGCCACCAGCGCGACGAGCATCGCCGCGGCCCCCAGCCCGAATGCCGCCGCCGGCCCGACCAGCGTCCACACGAGCCCGAGCGCCGCGGACGCGACGAGGTCGCCGCCCGCCTGGATGACCGCGAGCAGCCCGAACGCCGACCCGCGCTGGTGCTCGGGTGCGGCGGACGCCACCGTGGCGTTCTCGGCGGTCTCGACCGCGCCGATGCCCACGCCCGCGGCGACGAAGGCGACTGCGAGCGGCACGAGGTCGGGCCCGGTCACGGCCAGCAGGGCGTATGACGCCGCGAACAGCCCGATCCCCGCCGCCAGGACGGGCGGCCCGCCGACCGCGTCCACCGCCCGGCCCGCCGGGAACGACGACAGCGTCGCCGCGACGTTGTAGCCCACGTACAGGGCGATCCCCGTCATGGCCGCGCGGTCGGCGCCCATCGATGGGACGAACAGGTCGGTGGCGCGGAGGATCAGGAGGCTGGTCGCGACGTTGGCGAGCTCGAACACCGTGACCGCGCCGAGGAGGCGCCCGAGCCGACCACGCAGGATCGGCCGGATCACGAGGCGGATCGGGCGGTGCTCGCGCGGCGTCTCGGTTCGCAGGTTGTTGATCGCGTAGGCGATGGCGGCCGCCGCGAGGAGGCCGGGGACGACCGACACGAGGATCGCGCCACGGATCCCGATTGCCGCGACCAGCACGATCGCCAGCAGCGGACCGACGACTGCACCGGTGTTGTCCAGCGCCCGCTCGAAGCCGTAGGCACGACCGAAGAACCGAGGCGCAACGGCGTCCGCGAGGAGCGCGTTCCTGGCGGGTCCGCGGATGCCTCGCGCCGCCCACGCGGTCGAGCGCAGGACCGCGACCTGCCAGGCGGTCTGGGCGAGCCCCACCGACGCGGACAGGATCGCCGTCGCGATGTACCCGCCGAGCGCGACCCGCCGCCGACGCTCCGGGTCGTCGGCCAGCGCGCCGCCCGCGAGCTTCGCGAACCCCGACACGGCGTCGCTCAGCCCCTCGACGAAGCCGAGCGCCGCCGCCGGCGCGCCGAGCACGGTCGACATGAACGAGGCGAGCAGCGAGGTCGGGATCTCGTGGCCGACGTCCGCGAGCAGGCTCGCGAGCCCGATCCCGGTGACGCCCTTCGTCAGCCACGGGCGCGAGCCGCTGGCGGGTTCGGGCGACCCCGGCGGCGACGCGGTCTCGGGCGACGCGGTCTCGGGCGACGCGGGCTCGGCGGTCACCCACGAAGGGTACGGATTCCCGTCGCCGGTAGGCGACAACAGGCGTAGGCTTCGGGCCGAGGAAGGTGCGCCGTTGGAAACGTCCGCAAACGCCGCCGTGATGCTCACGGGACTCCCGCTCGCCGGCGGGTTCATCGTCGACGGGAGCCTCGACCGCCGGCTCCCGGAGATTGCCGCCGGCCTCGTCCTGGTGCTGCTCCTGGGGCTCCCGGGCCTCCTCATCTCGGCCGCGCGTCGCGTCGCCAGTCGCGACGAGTGATCCCCCGCCGACCCGGCCGGCCCATCGGCGTCGGCGTTCAGCTGCCCGAGGTCGAGCGAGAGGTCCGTTGGCCCGAGCTGCGCGCGATCGCCCGCCGGGCGGAGGCGGTGGGATTCGACTCGATCTGGCTCGGCGACCACCTGCTGTACCGCTACGCCTCGGGCGAGACGCGCGGGCCGTGGGAGGCATGGACGACGCTCGCCGGGCTCGCGGAGGCAACCGATCGCGTGACGCTCGGCCCGCTCGTCGCGGCGACCGCGTTCCACGCGCCGTTCATGCTCGCCAAGCAGGCCGCCACCGTCGACGAGATCTCCGGCGGCCGGCTCGTCCTGGGCCTGGGCGCGGGCTGGAACGACACGGAGTTCTCGGCGCTCGGCGCGCCGTTCGCCTACCGCGTCGGGCGGTTCGAGGAGGCGTTCACGATCGTCCGCACCCTGCTGCGGGACGGCTTCATCGACTTCGAGGGCGAGTTCTACGCGGCACGCGACGCCGAGCTGCTTCCGCGACCGGCGCGCCCCGGTGGGCCGCCGCTCCTGATCGGCTCGTCAGGCGCTCGGATGCTCGCGGCGACGATCCCGTATGTCGACGCGTGGAACGCCTGGTACGCGGACACGGACAACCGCCCGGAGGGCGTGCCGCGGCTCCGGGAGATCGTGGACGACGCGGCGCGAGCCGCCGGCCGCGATCCGGCCGACATCGAGCGCACGGTCGCCGTCCTCGTCCAGCTGCCGGGCGGCACGGGACGCGTCATGGGCGACACCGACCCCAGGCAGGCGGTCGAGCCGCTGCGCGGCACGCCCGAGGAGATGGCCGCCGTTCTCCGCGGGTACGCGGCGCAGGGCATCGGTCACGTCCAGCTGGTGGTCGACCCGATCACCGAGGCGTCCGTCGAGGCGCTCGCGCCGGTCCTCGACGCGCTCGACCGCGGGTGACCCGTCCCGCCACGAAAGACGATGTTCCGCACCGGCCGACGGGTGCTAGCATCCGCGGCCGAATCGCCCCGGCTCGCCACGAGCCTGGCCATACCGGCGGAGTCGACATGTCCGACGCTCCCTCGCCGCCCGACATGCCCCTGCGCGTCCGATGAGCGAGGCCCGCCAGCGCGGCGCCGGCCCGCGCCACGGACGCGCCGCAGGCGAGGTCTCGGACCTCGACAAGCGGATCATCGAGCACCTCCAGGAGGACGGCCGGCGCCCGTTCACGCAGATCGCCGCGGACCTCGGGGTGTCCGAGGCCGCCGTCCGCGCGCGCACCAACCGGCTCATCGAGCGCGGCGTCATGCAGGTCGTCGGCGTCACCGATCCGCTCCGGCTGGGCTTCCAGCAATGGGCGATGATCGGGATCCGCTGCGAGGCGTCGCGGCTGCTCGAGGTGGCGGAGGAGATGGCCGCGTTTCCCGAGACCGACTACGTCGTGGTGACCGCGGGCTCGTACGACATCCTCGTGGAGTGCGTGGCCGAGGACAACGAGGCGCTGCTGCGCTTCCTGTCCGAGAAGCTGCGCAAGGTGCCCGGCGTGCGCGAGACGGAGACGTTCGTGTACCTGCGGCTGATGAAGCAGAGCTACCAGTGGGGCACGCGATAGCGCCCACGTAGCCGCATCCGGCTGATCGCGTAGGATCAGCGCAACGCGGCCTGCCCGGCCGCGCAGACAACCCGGGGGCGGGACCATGGCGCTGGAGACGCTGCTCGCGCTGGTGCTGGTCGTCGTGCTCACGGCGCTGGCGCTGCTCGCGGTCGCGCCCGGTCCCGCGGGCAGCCGGGTGCGCGGGCTCGTGGTCCGCCCCGGGCATCGCGCGGACGAGACCCTCGCCCACGTTGCCGAGACCGCCGCCGGGCAGCCCCGCGCGGCCCGGTCGGTCGTCCGCTATCACGAGACCGGCGACCCCTCCGACCTTCGCCCTGCGGCCCTCGACCGCGTCATCCGGGTCGGCACGTGGGTGTTCCTGCTGGTCGTCACGACGATCGTCGCCGTCACCGACCTGTGGGGCGACAACGAGGGGCCGATCCTCGCCCTGCTCGTCCTCGCGACGCTGTACACGTTCGTCCTCCACGAGCTCGTCCCGCCTCGCGTCCCGGACTCGCTGCTGTTGATCGTGGAGGGCGCGCTGGCCGTGCTGTTCGCGAGCGTCCTGATCGCGCTGACCGGCGGCGCGGCGAGCCCGTTCTTCTTCGCCCTGCCGCTGATCGTCGTTGGTGCCGCGGTCGTCGTCCCGCCCGGGATCGCGCTGGCGCTGACGGCCGGTGCCGCGCTCGCGTACCTCGCCGCGGTGCTCGCCGGCCGGCCGCAGATCGACGCGACGTGGCTGGCCACCGTCGGCGTCAACCTCGCGGCGCTGGGCCTCGTCGCATACGTCGGCATGGCGATCGGGCGGGAGCAGCGGCGCGCGCGCGAGGACGCGAACCGGCTCGCGACGATCGACCCGCTCACCGGGCTCCGGACGCGGCCGTTCCTGTTCGGCGCGCTCGAGCGCGAGATCGCGCGGAGCCAGCGCACCGGCCGCGCGTTCTGCCTGCTGATGATCGACCTGGACGACCTCAAGGTGATCAACGACCGTCACGGCCACCTCGCGGGCGACCGCGCGCTCCGGCTCGTGGGCGACGTCATCCGGGCCGGGACCCGGCTGATCGACACGGGTGCGCGGTTCGGCGGCGACGAGTTCGTCGTCCTGCTCCCCGAGACGGACCCGACCGGCGGGTGGGTGCTGGCCGAGAAGATCCGCAACGGGGTCGCCGACGCCGGCCTCGAGGTGGACGCCGCTCGCATCCCGACGAGCGTGTCGGTGGGGCTCGTCTCGTGCCCGCAGGACGCCGACACGCTGGGCGAGCTGCTCGAGCGCGCGGACGAGGCGATGTACCGCTCGAAGCGTGGCGGCCGCGACCGGACGACGCGCGTTCCCGTCATGGACGAGGCCGCGCGTGGTGTGCGCGCGGCGCCGGTCGAGGGCGGCCGGATGCCGCCGGCAGGGGGTCGCGGCGAGCCGGTGTAGGATCGGCCGGTGACCGACGAACGACCGCGTCCCGGCCTGTCCACGCGCGCGATCCGGGCGGCCTCGCGCGCGCCGCGGGTGACCCAGGAGCCGACGACGGTCCCGATCTATCAGACCGCGACGTTCGCCTCCGGCGACGCCGAGGAGCTGGCCGCGGTCCTGACCGGCGACCAGCCCGGCTACGCGTACAGCCGGATCGACAACCCGACCATCGTCGCGCTCGGGGACGCGATCGCCGAGCTCCACGACGCGGAGGCGGGGATTGCGCTGGCCACGGGGATGGCGGCGATCCATGCCGCGTTCCTGAGCCTCGTCCACGCCGGCGAGCGGGTCGTCATCGGCCAGGTGGGCTACGGGACCACGCGGACGCAGGCCATCGCCGCGTTCGGACGGCTGGGCGTGGACGTGGGGTACGTGGACACGACGAATCCTGCGGCGGTCGAGGCGGCCCTCGCCGCCCGGCCGACGCGGATCCTCCATGTCGAGACCATCGCCAACCCGACCTGCGTCCTCGCGGACCTGCCGGTCCTCGCGGACATCGCCCACCGCCACGGGGCACTGCTGACCGTCGACAACACGTTCGCGTCACCGGCCGTCTGCCGGCCGCTGGAGCACGGCGCGGACCTCGTCATGGAGTCCGCGACGAAGTACCTGTCCGGCCACTCGGACGTGATGGCGGGGGCAGTGGTCGGGTCGCGGGAGCGGATCGCGGCCGTCCGGTCCGCCCAGATCGACACCGGCGCGACCCTCGGCCCGTTCGCCGCGTTCCTCGTGCTGCGCGGGATCACGACGCTGGCCGTGCGCATGGAGCGCCAGGCGCGCACGGCAATGGCACTCGCGACATTCCTCGAGCGTCAGGACGGCGTGCAGCGCGTGACGTATCCGGGCCTTCCGAGCCATCCCCAGGCCGACGTCGCCGCCCGGATCCTCGACGGCGGCGGCGCGATGCTCTCGGTGGATCTCGCCGGCGGCCGCGAGGCGGGACGCGTGTTCTACGACGCGCTGACAATCCCGGAGCGGACGGCGAGCCTCGGCTCCGTGCACACGATGGTCGTCCACCCGCCGTCGAGCAGCCACCGGGCGTTCGACGCGGAGTCGCTCGCCGCGGCCGGCATCACCGAGGGGCTGCTGCGGATCTCGGTCGGGCTCGAGGATGAGGCCGACCTCATCGCCGACTTCGGGGCGGCGCTGGCCGCGGCCCGCGCGGCGCGCGAGGGCAGCGCCGTCGCGACCGGCGCGTAGGAGCGTCCCATCGCCACGATCGCGGCCCGCGGTGCGGCCGCTCGACCGGTTCCCGGCCCGATCACCCGCCTCGGCAACGCCGTCTGGGGGCTACTGACCTCCGTCAACTTCGCCGTTCTCCAGATCATCGTGCTCAGCCTGTTCGCGGTCGTCGGCATGACGCTCCGGCAGCTGCCGGGGTTCGCGTTCCGCTCGCCGACGGACTACGCGAACGAGATGGACCGCATCCACTCGATCTACGACGCGGC
>DASSRG010000266.1:0-5413 GCA_035701885.1 Candidatus Limnocylindrales bacterium | reverse complement strand
GGTGAGGAACAGCGCGTCGTCGGCGCCGGCTCGACGCGCCTCGAGCCGCGCATAGACGTAGTCCGCGCGGCTCGTCGTCTTGAGGGTCACGATCGGGTTGGCCGGATCCCGGCGCACCGCCGACGCCACGAGGTGCAGCCCGGCCTCGAGGTGCGCCGTCGGGGCGGGGGTGACCGGCCAGGCCTGGATCGCGATCGTGGCGGTCAGCCGCTCGCCCTTCGGCGGCAGCAGGCCGCGCGACGACCAGGCGCCGCGCGTGACCGTGATTCGAATCGAGGCGTCGCCATCCGGGCCATCCAGGCCCTCAGCCGCCAGCAGCTCCGCGATCCCCGCCCGCAACAGCCCGTCGAGATCCGGCGGGAGGTCGATGTCCAGGCCGCGAGCGGAGCGCCGAAGCCGGGCCACGTGCTCGCTGATCTCGGTCAGTCGTCCGCCCCGCGCGCGAAGCGTCTCGAACAGCCCGTCGCCCAGCTGGAACCCACGGTCGAACACGGTGATCTGCGGCTCGTCGGCGGCCAGCACGCGTCCGTCGACCCACACGAAGCGCGGCGCCGCGCCAGCACCGCTCACCCCGAGACCTCCACCGCGCCGATCGACGACAGCGGCCCGCGTGCCTTCGCCACCGTCTCGTCCCACTCCTCGGCCGGGTCGCTGCGCCACGTGATCCCACCGCCGACGTGGAGCGTCAGCCGCTCCCCGTCCGCCACGAACGTACGGATGAGGATCGAGGAGCCGAGCTGCCCGTCCGGCCCGAGCCAGGCCATCGCGCCGCAGTACGGCCCGCGCCGCACGGGCTCCAGGCCCTCGAGCAGCTCCATCGCGCGGATCTTCGGCGCCCCGGTGATCGAGCCGCCAGGGAACGCGGCGGCGAGCAGGTCGAAGGGATCGACGCCGTGGCGCAGTCGTCCCGTCACCGTCGTGACCAGGTGCTGGACGGCCGCCGTCCGCTCGAGCCGGAGCAGCCGCGGCACCCGCACCGAGCCCGGTTCGCACACCCGCCCGAGGTCGTTCCGCAGCACGTCGACGATCATCACGTTCTCGGCCTGGTCCTTCGTGCTCGCCAGCAGCTCGCGCGCGAGCGCCCGGTCCTGGTCGCGCGTCCGCCCGCGCGGCCGCGTGCCCTTGATCGGATCGGTCGACACCAGCCCGGACGCGTCGACCGACAGGAACGGCTCAGGGCTCGCGGACAACAGCGCTCGCGGCGTGCCGGCAGCGGGCGACGGGCCGAGGTCCAGATACCCCGCGAACAGCGCCGGGTCGCCCGTGCGCAGCCGCCGGAACAGCGGCCACGGGTCGCCCGAGAACGGCGCCTCGAGCCGGCGCGTCAGGTTCGCCTGGTAGAGCTCACCACGCCCGATCGCCGCGCGCACGGCCTCGACGCCTCGGATCCACGACTCACGCGACGTCCCCGAGACGAACGCGGCTGGCGCATCGGGCGCAACCGCCGGAATGCGCTCGTCGATCCCGCCGTCGTGCCGGCGGCGAACGTCGGCTCGTGCCGCGGGGACCTCTCCCCGGGCCAGCGCGTCGAGCCTGCCCAGGACGTCGCGGACCCGCTCGCCCAGGCGGTCGATGTCGCCGTCGACGACCCGCGCGGCGAGGATGGCCTCCCCGGTCCGCCGGTCCCAGCCGATCGCCCAGTCGTACAGCCCGAGCCGGAGCACCGGGAGGTGCTGGTCGACGCGCGCGACCGAGGGCAGACGCTCGAACCGCCGGCCCAGGTCGTAGCCCAGGTACCCGACGAGGCCGCCCGCGAACGGTGGCAAGGCAGGGCCCGCCGGATCGACCGCGACCCGCGCCAGCAGCGCGCGTGCCTCCGCGAACGGGTCATCGCCCTCGGAGGGCGCATCGATGGCGGCGATCGGATCGGCGGTCAGGTAGCTCCACCGGCCGGTCCGCCCGGGGCGAGCGCTCTCCAGCAACGCCAGGCCGTCCAGGTCGCGGAACGCCTCGGCCGCATCCATCGGCGCGACGCCGGCGAGCGACGGCAACGGCAGCGCGACCACACGACGGCGCGGGGCGGGACGGGCTTCCGGGATCGTCGACACGCGGCGATGATAGGAGCGGTCGCGTCATTCGCGGCGAGGGGAGCGGAGGGTGGAATGACTGGTGCTCGGGCGCTGGGCCTGAAGATCGGCCTGCTCGAACCGGGCGAGCACGACGCGATCACGGACGTCGCGGGGGTGCAGGTCGGCCACACCACCCTGATCCGGGGCGAGGGCCCGCTGGTCGTCGGGGAGGGGCCGGTACGGACAGGGGTCACCGTCGTCGTCCCCCACGATGACGACGTCTGGACCGAGCCGGTGTTCGCCGGCTGCCACCGGCTCAACGGCAACGGCGAGCTCACCGGCCTCGAATGGGTCCGCGAGTCGGGGCTGCTCGGCGGCGTCATCGGGATCACCAACACGCACTCGGTCGGGGTCGTGCGCGACGCGCTCGTCGTTCAGGCGGCCCGGGCACACGCTCGCGATTCGGTCTTCTGGTCATTGCCGGTCGTGGGCGAGACGTACGACGGGGCGCTCAACGACATCAACGGGTTTCACGTGAAACCCGAAGACGTCGACGCGGCCTTGGCCGCCGCGCATGGCGGCGAGGTGGAGCAGGGCAACGTCGGCGGCGGCGTCGGGATGATCTGCCACGAGTTCAAGGGCGGCATCGGGTCGGCGTCCCGGAAGGTGCCTGCGGCGGATGGCGGCTGGACGGTCGGCGCGCTCGTCCAGGCGAACTACGGCGATCGGGACCTCCTCCGGATCGACGGCGTGCCGGTGGGCCAGGAGATCCCGACAACGGAGATCCCGAGCCCGTGGGACGAGGAGGCGCGCGTCGACGGCCACACGACCGACGCGCGGCCCACGCTCAGCTCGTCGCGGATGGGGCCGGGCGGCGGGTCGATCATCGTCGTGCTCGCGACCGACGCCCCGCTCCTCCCCCACCAGTGCGAGCGGCTCGCTCAGCGGGCGACGCTGGGCCTCGGGCGGATGGGGAGCTACGCGTCGCACGGCTCGGGCGACCTGTTCATCTCCTTCGCCACGGGCAACCGCGGCCTGTCGCGCACCGCCGGCGAGCGCGATCCGCGCGGAACCGTCGAGACGCGGATGGTCGTGGACCGGGCAATCTCGCCACTGTTCCAGGCTGCGGTCGAGGCCACCGAGGCGGCCGTCGTCAACGCACTCCTCCACGCGGAGACGCTGACCGGCCGCGATGGGATCACCGCGGCCGCACTCGATCACGACCGACTGCTCGACATCATGGCCCGCTACGGCCGGGGCCCCCGCGCCCGATCGGCATGACCCTGTCATGAGCGACGGCCCGCGCATCCGGCGCGCGACCGTCGAGGACATCCCGGCGATCCGCCGCATCCTCGCCGCGCACGACAACGACGGGCCGGTTGCTCCAGAGGGTCGCGACATCGTCGGCCCGTACGTCCGCCACTTCGTCGACCACCATCGCGCCCTCGTCACCGAGCTCGATGGCGCGGTGCTCGCATACGGCGCCGTCTGCGACACCGGGAAGGTGCGCATGCTCGCCGACCTGTTCGTCGAACCCGAACGACTCGGCCAGGGGCTTGGCCGGCCGCTCCTCGCCGAGCTGTTCGAGGACGTGCCGGCGCGGGCGACCTTCGCCTCGAGCGACCCGCGCGCGCTGCCCCTGTACGTGCGCGCCGGGATGACGCCCTTGTGGTCGGGCTTCTACGTCGAGGGCGCCGCGACGCAGATCCCGGCGGGCGACCCGACGCTCACCGCCTGGGACGCAACGGCGACCGAGCTCGCGCTGCTCGAGGAGGCGTGGACCGGCGCGATCCGGCCGGTCGACCACGAGTACTGGTCGACGCTCCCGGACGGCGACTCCTTCATCGTGGAGGACTCCGAGGGACCGGTCGCGTTCGGCTACGGGCGGGCGAAGCAGGACTCGGCGACTCGCGATGTGGAGCGTCTCCTCGTCCGTCCCGGCGCAGACCCGATCGGCCCCATCCTCGCTGCGCTGGCGCGGGTGGCACGCGGCGGCCGGGTCCATGCCTGCCTCTTCGGCCCGAACCCGGTTCTGCCGGTCCTCCTGGAGGCCGGGTTCCACATCGTGGACCGCGACCAGTACCTGGCCAGCGACCCCGACCTCGTGGATCCCGCGAGGCTCGTCTTCGACCCAGGGATGCTCTAGGCGCACCCGCCGACCGCCCGCACCGCGGGCGACCGAATCCAAACGGCGCCGAGCACGAGCCCGGCGCCGTCGAAACGGGACGAAAGACGGGACGAAGGAGAGGTCAGCCCCCGGCGGCAACCGCCACGGACTTCTCGATGGGCACGCCGACCATCGAGCCCCACTCGGTCCACGAGCCGTCGTAGTTGCGGACCCGGTTGAAGCCGAGCAGCTCGTGGAGGACGAACCAGCTGAGCGACGAGCGCTCGCCGATCCGGCAGTACGCGATGATGTCGGCGTCTCCGTCGACGCCCTTGGCCGCGTACAGGTTGGCGAGCTCCTCGGCGGACTTGAACGTCCCGTCCTCGTTCACCTGCGTGGCCCACGGCACCGATGCGGCGCCCGGGATGTGCCCCGCGCGCTGGGCGGTCTCGGTCATGCCGGGAGGGGCGATGACCTCGCCGTTGAACTCGGCGGGCGACCGCACGTCGACCAGCGACAGGCCGGACTCGCCGAGCCGCGGCAGGATGTCGTCGCGGAAGGCCCGCAGGGAGTAGTCGACCTCGGGAAGCTGCCAGTTCGACGCCTCGTACGTCGGGACGTCGGTGGACAGCGGGAGCCCGTTGTCCAGCCAGTACTTGCGGCCGCCGTTGAGCAGCTTGACGTTCTCGACGCCGTACAGCTTGAGCTGCCAGTACGCCCACGCGGCGAACCAGTTGTTGTTGTCGCCGTAGAGCACGATCGTCGTGCCGGGGCCGATGCCGGCCTCGGACAGCAGCGCGCTGAACTCCTCGCGGCTCGCGATGTCGCGGCGGACGCCGTCGGCGAGCTGGCTGGTCCAGTTCCACCCGACGGCGCCGGGGATGTGGCTCTGGTCGTAGGCGGTGGTGTCGACGTCGACCTCGACGAAGCGGACCGACGGGTCACCGATGTGGGCCTTCGCCCACTCGGCGTCGACGAGGACGTCCTTGGCGTAGCCGGAAACGGTCATGGCAGTGGAGCTCCTGGGTGTGGTGGGACGCGAGCCCGTCCGGGCGGACGGGGGAACGGCGGGGACGCGGGCGCCCGGTCTAGCTCGACCGTGCCCGCCGGCTACACGCGCAGCGGCCCGCCTGCGGGCAGGCGCACGGGACGGACATGAGGCGGCGTCGCGTCATTCGCCCGCCACCCGGTCCCGGCGCGCAAAGGCATCGAGCGCGTCACGGCAGGCGGCGGCGGTCCGCTGCGCCTGACCGACGATCCAGGGGTCCACCCGGCTCGAGTCCTCGAGCGCGACCGT
>DASSRG010000265.1:0-7508 GCA_035701885.1 Candidatus Limnocylindrales bacterium | reverse complement strand
AGCGACGTCGTGGCATTCGGCGTCTACGGCGCCGTCCGCGAGGCGGGCCTGCGGATCCCCGCGGACGTGTCGGTCGTGTCGATCGACGACATCCCGCTCGCCGCGTTCGCCGACCCGCCCCTCACCACCATCCGCCTGCCGGCATACGAGCTGGGCCTGCAGACCGGACGGATCCTTCTTGGGCTCATCGCCGGTCGCGATGTCCCGCCGCGGACGCTGCTGCCGGCCGAGCTTGTCACCCGCGCGTCGACGGTCAGCGTCGACGGTCACTTGCAGCGCGTCCGGAAGGTGCCTGCCCACGCCGACGGCGCGGGTGGCACGAGTACGGGCGCTTGATGGCGGGGGTTACCTCGCCGAGGAGGAGGTTTCGGGCCGCCCGGCCCGATGGAGAAAGGAGCACCTGGATGACGGAGGAGGTACGGCCTTCGGTCACACGCCTCGCCGCCCTCGTGGCGGCCGGCGCGCTGATCGTCGCCGCCTGCGGCGGTGGGAACTCGGGTACGTCGGGATCGCCGGCGGCATCCGCACCCGCCGAATCGGCCAGCGCGAGCGCCGGCAGTGAATCGCCGGGGGAGAGCCCCAGCGGCAGCGCCAGCGGCTTCCAGTTCGAGCAGCTCGGCGGCGCGGTCAGCGTCGTCGGTTCGTGGTCCGGCTCCGAGCAGGACTCGTTCCTCGCCATGGTCAAGCCGTGGGAGGAGGGGACCGGCGCGAAGGTGAACTACACCGGGTCGCGTGACCTGTCGGCCCAGCTGACCGCCGGCATCGCGGCCGGCAATCTGCCCGACCTCGCCGGCCTGCCCGGCCCGGGCCTCATGAAGGAGTGGTACGACCAGGGCGCGCTCAAGCCGCTCGACTTCGTCGACCTCAATACCTACGCGTCCTCGACGCCGGCCGGCTTCGCCGACCTCGGCAAGGCCGACGACGGCAAGCTCATCGGCATCTTCACCAAGGCCGCGGTCAAGGGCCTGATCTACTACGCGACCAAGACCTTCCCCGAGGCACCGTCCGCCGCCACGTGGGACGAGCTCAACCAGGTCGCGGCCTCCAAGGCAACCGGCGACACGAAGGAGTGGTGCATCGGCCTCGAGTCCGGCGCGGCCTCCGGCTGGCCCGGCACCGACTGGCTCGAGGACATCGTCCTTCGCCAGAGCGGCCCCGACGTCTACGACGCCTGGGTCAAGGGCGAGCAGAAGTGGACGTCGCCCGAGATCAAGCAGGCGTTCCAGACCTTCGGTGAGGCGCTCAACAACGCCCACGGCGGCACGAAGTACGTCGTCAACACGAACTTCGGCAAGGCTGCCAACCCGATGTTCGACGATCCGCCCGGCTGCCTCTTCCACCACCAGGCGTCGTTCATCACCGACTTCTTCAAGAACGAGGCCGGGGCGAAGGACGGCGACTTCGACTTCATCCCGTTCCCCGACATCAACACGCAGTTCGCCGGCTCCGTGACCGGCGGCGGCGACCTGTTCGGCATGTTCAACGACACCCCGCAGGCCCGCTCCCTCGTCCAGTGGCTGCTGACGCCCGAGGCGCAGCAGATCTGGGTCGAGCGCGGTGGCTTCATCTCGGGCAACAAGAACGTTCCCCTCGACAAGTACCCGGACGCCGCGAGCAAGAAGGCCGCGGAGATCCTGCAGAACGCCCAGACCTTCCGGTTCGATGCGTCGGACCAGTTCCCGGGCGCCATGAACGACGCGTTCTTCCAGGCCGTCGTCAAGTTCGCGCAGGACCAGAGCCAGCTCGACTCGATCCTGCAGAGCCTGGATCAGACCCAGGCAGACGCCTACGGCGGCTGACGCCACGTAGCGACGCTCACGGGGGCCGGCTCTCGCGGCCGGCCCCCACGCCTCGAGGGAGCGAACTGTGGACCGGATCGTCCAGGCGCTCATCGCGGTGATCGCCGTTCCGATCGCCGTGGTGGGCTACATCCTGCTCGTGGAGGCCATCATCGGCCGCCTGCCGCGACGGACCGCGGCGCGCATCCGCCCGTGGCTGTGGGTCGCCCCCGCACTCGTGTTCGTGGGCGTGTTCCTCGTCTATCCGACGATCGCGACGATCGTCCGCTCCACCTACAACCGACGGGGCGACGAGTTCATCGGCATGGGGAACTACCAGTGGTTCTTCGGCCAGGACAGCACGCTCGTCGCGCTTCGCAACAACCTCATCTGGGTCGTCGTGCTCACCGCGCTCGTGGTCGGCCTCGGGCTGCTGATCGCCGTCCTGGTCGATCGCGTCCGCTATGAGGGCGTCGTCAAGTCGGTGGTCTTCCTGCCGATGGCGATCAGCTTCGTCGCCGCGGGCGTCATCTGGCGGCTGATGTACGACGTGGACCCCAATGTCGGGACGCTCAACGCGGGTATCCACGCCGCCGGTGGCCAGTCCGTGGCCTGGCTGTCCACGGCGCCGTTGAACACCTTCATGCTGATCATCGTCGGGGTCTGGATGCAGGCCGGGTTCGCCATGGTGATCCTGTCCGCCGGCCTCAAGGGGATCAGCACGGAGCTCCTCGAGGCCGCCCGCGTGGACGGCGCCAACGAGCGCCAGGTGTTCCGGCGGATCGTGCTGCCGCTGCTGGCGCCCACGATCGCGGTGGTCGCGACGACGCTCGTGATCTTCTCGCTCAAGACCTTCGACATCGTGTACGTGATGACCAACGGGAACTTCGACACCGAGGTCATCGCGAACCGCATGTACAAGGAGCTGTTCAACGCCGGGCAGCAGGGCCGGGCCGCCGCGATCGCGGTCGTGCTCCTCGTCGTGATCATCCCGGTGATGGTCGTGAACGTCCGCCGGTTCCGCGCGCAGGAGGCCCTTCGATGACGCAGGTCCAGGCCCCCGTCCTCGTGGGCGCCGAGGTCAAACAGAAGCGGAAGACCCGCCGCCGCGGGGCGGACTGGTGGCTCCACGTCGCGCTGATCGCCATCATGGTGATCTGGGCGATCCCGGCCGTCGGTCTGCTGGTCGCCTCGTTCCGGACCGCCGAGGCGACGAACACGGGCGGCTGGTGGACGGCGCTCACGCCACCCTTCCAGTTCACGATCGAGAACTACGACTACGTGTTGAACCGGTCGGGGTTCTGGACCTCGTTCCTGAACAGCTTCGTCATCACGATCCCGGCCACGGTGCTGGTCGTGATGATCGCCGGGTTCGCCGCGTACGCATTCGCGTGGATGAGCTTCCCGTTCCGGAACGCCCTGTTCGTGATCATGGTCGGCCTGCTGGTCGTGCCGCTCCAGGTCACGCTGATCCCGGTCCTGCAGCTGTTCCGCGACTTCGAGATCGGGGGCAACCGGATCACGGGGACGTTCCTCGCCGTGTGGCTGGCGCACTGCGGCTACGGCCTGCCGTTCGCGATCTACCTGCTGCGGAACTACATGGGCGGCTTGCCCAAGGAGGTGTTCGAGTCGGCGTCGATCGACGGCGCGGGCCCGGCCACCGCGTTCTTCCGGCTCGCCCTGCCGATGAGCGTGCCTGCGATCGCTGCCCTGACGATCTTCCAGTTCCTGTGGGTCTGGAACGACCTGCTGGTCGCCCTCGTGTACCTCGGCCCGGTCCCCCAGAACCACCCGATGTCGGTCACCCTGGCCAACCTCACGACGAACTTCGGCGGCGGCTGGCAGTACCTCACCGCGGCGGCGTTCATCTCGATGGTCGTCCCGATCCTCGTGTTCCTCGGGCTGCAGCGGTACTTCGTCCGCGGCATCACGGGCGGCGCCGTGAAGGGCTGATCAGCGGTCGAGCGGCCCGGCTCCGTGCCGGGCCGCGAGGGGCCACCCATGTGCCGACCGTCGCGCGCTGACATGGACGTTTGACGGTCGAAAATCGCGGCCAGAAGGGGAACCATTTCGACGCGCTCGCGCGTCACTCTGGCAGCACCGCTCGTACATCCCCGTCACCTGGCCCGAGGTTCCATGTTCCCCCGGTTCGCACCCGTTGCTGGAGCACTCATCGTTCTCGTCGTCACGGCCTGCGCCGCGCCGTCGCCTGTTGCCCCGTCGTCCGTCGCGCCGGTCGCGTCCTCGCCCGCTCCGGTCGCTGCGGCGGCACCGACTCCCACCCCGGTCCCGGTCGCCGGCGAGCGGACGCCGCCGGTCACCGGGCCGACACCGACGGCGACCCCGAATGCCGGTGACGTCGACGGATGGGCCGAGGGTCCGGATCTCACCGTCGAGTTTCCGGGCGACCGGCTGCTCGACGTGACGCTCGAGGACGCCACGGCGAAGGCATGGCGCGTCGTGGTCGCGGGGACGGGCGATCTCGCCACCGACCGGTTCGAGGTGGTGGTGGAGGCGGGTGACGTAGGCCCCGCGATGAGCGCGACGGAGATCCAGGACGGCGAGGTCGTCGACGTCGTGGACCTCAGCTTCTTCGGCGACGAGACCGCGGCCGCCGGCGGCTGCCATCGGACCCTCGACGTGTGTGTCGACTCGTCCTCGTTCACGTTCGCGGACGACGGCACGGGTCGCATGCGGGTGCGGCTGAACATGCCGAAGCCGGCCGAGGCGTCACTGCTGATCACCGGCGGCACCGCCGGCTGGCCAGGCGAGCCGTTCGTGCTCGGTCCGTGGTCGGACACCGAGGCGTTCCCCTGGGGTGAGGGCTGAGGCTCGTCCGTCCGTCGCCGCCCGTCCTGCCCGGCCGACGCCGGACACGACGACGCCCGCCTCATGCGAGGCGGGCGTTTCGATTCGAGTGCTGGTGGGCCGGGGCAGAATCGAACTGCCACAGCCGAAGGCGAGGGTTTTACAGACCCTTGGGCTCACCACCTGCCCAACCGACCCACGGAGGTGGTGGAGATGAGGGGACTCGAACCCCTGACCCCCGCGATGCGAACGCGGTGCTCTCCCAGCTGAGCTACATCCCCACGGCAGCCGCACCCGTCTGGTTCGGGTCGACCGGCCGGAGAGTGTAGCACGCAACTGACCCCCGACCGGCCCGGGCCATCCCTAGACTCGGCCGATGCCTCCCGGCCTCGCGCTCGGTCTGTTCGCCTCGCTCGCATGGGGCCTGACCGACCTCACGGGCGCGCTCGCGGCGCGGCGCGTGGGGAGCGTGGGTGTGCTCGCGGGGGCACAGCTCGTGAGCCTGGCGCTGCTGCTGGTCATCGCCGTCGCCAACCGCCAGCTGCTCGATCCGTCCACCGTGCCGGGGTTCGCAGCCGGGCTCGTCCTGGGCGTGTTCGCGGCCGTCGCCTACCTCGCCTTCTATGCCGCGCTCCGCATCGGGCCGATCAGTGTGGTGTCGCCGGTCGTCGCGGCGTACGGCGGGCTCACCGTGGTGCTCGCGGTCGTGTTCCGCGGGGAGTCGCTGGCGCCCATGCAGGCGATCGGGGCGGCGGTGGCGACGTTCGGGATCGTGCTCACGGGGCTCGTCATCGGCGGATCGCTGCGCGAGACGCGGATCGCCGGGCCGGGCGTGGCCGTCGCGCTCGTCACGATGCTCCTGTTCGCGGTCCTGACGGTCGCGCTGGCGGGACCGATCAAGGCGAACGGCTGGCTGCCGGTGATGCTGGGATCGCGGATGTCGAACACGGCTGTCGGCGTGCTGCTGCTCGTTCTCGCCCTCGCCCGGCGCGACGGGCCGCTCGGCGTGCTGCTCGGTCCGCCGGGCGGGTTCGGGCGCCGGGCGCTGGCGCTCGTCGCCGTCGCGGGCGCGTGCGACCTGGCGGGCTTCGTCGCCTACACGGTCGGCCTCGAGATCGCGGAGACGTGGCTGGTGGGGCTCGCGAGCTCGTTCGGGCCGGCGCTCGTGGTCGTCGTCGCGGTGCTGTTCCTCGGGGAGCGGCTGCGGCCGTCGCAGTGGCTGGGCCTCGGGATGCTCGCCTCGGGGCTGGTGGTGCTGGCCGTCGCGGGGTAGGGCCTCGGCTCGATCCCGGCCCGGCCGCGCCTGTCACACACCACGGTGGCTGGTGCCGGTCACCGCGGTCCCCCGCCGGCCTGTCACCCACCACGGTGGCTGGTGCCGGTCACCGCGGTCCCCCGCCGGCCTGTCACCCACCACGGTGGCTGGTGTTAGACGGGGAGGCGGTGTCAGCCACCAGTGCAGTTGGTACGTCCCTGCGTGAGTGGCAGAAACCGGGACCGAAGATGGGTCGACTCGGCGGCCGAGCACCAGCGTCGTTGGTGAATGTCAGGCGACCGCGAACCCTTGACTGAGTAGAACATCCGTTCTAATATTCGCCGTCCGATGAGCCGCGCATCCGACGTTTCCGAGGCGCTCGCGACGCTCCAGGCGCGCTGGGGCAGCGCAGCTCCTCGACGGGGTGCCGCGTACGAGACGGACGGTGCCCTTGCCCGGGCCGTCGCCCCGCTCCCGGTCGAGGCGCCCGAGCCCGATGACGAGCGACACGGCCCGGTCGCGGTCCCGGGCTCCTCGCCGCGGACCCCCACGACGCTCGCCCCTGCGCCGTTGCGCCCCGGCCGTCCCGCGGACGACCTCGACGGCCGCATCGTCCCCACCGGGTTCGCCGCGCTCGACGCGATCCTCGGCACGGGCGGGCTGCCCCGCGCGGCGACGGTCGCACTGCGGGGAGACGCGAGCTCGGGCAAGACGACGCTCGCGCTGCGGGTGGCAGCCGAGGCGCAGGCCACGGGCTCGATCGTCGCGTGGCTGGACCTCGCCCGTGCCTTCGATCCGGTCGAGGCGGTGAGCCGTGGCGTCCGCCCGGAATGGCTCGTCGTGCTGCTGCCCGAGACCCTCGACGAGGCGCTCGCGATGGCGGGCTCGCTCCTCGCGGCGCGCACGGTCGATCTGCTGGTCATGGACCTGCCCGGCGGCCGCGATCCTGCAGTCGCGCGCGCGAGGGTCGGGGACCGGCTGGGCCGGCTCGCGGCACTCTCCCGGCGGGCCGGGGCGCTGCTTGTGCTGCTCGAGCCGGTGCAACTCGGCCGGTCGCTCACCGCCGCGGTCGAGGAGGCGAGCGGGCTCCGCCTGGAGCTTCGGCCCGAAGGCTGGATCAGGCTCGGCCGGGACGTCGTCGGGCGGCGGAGCGCGATCACGGTCGCGCGCAATCGGTATGGCCCGCCGGGCCGCCGGGCCGACGTCGAGATCCTGTATGCCGAGGGCGGCGTCCGCGACGCCTGCCTCCGCCGGACAGGGCTGCTCGACGGGCTCGCCCCACCGGGCGAGGTTCGGCCGGCAACCGACGTCCGGGCACCGACCGAGGACCCGACACCGACCGAGGCCGTGACACCGACCGAGGACGCGGCACCGTCCCCGGCCGCGGCGGCCACCGCGCCACGACCTCCGGCCTCGGCCGTCGCCACCGCGCCACCACAACCCATCACCCGCCTGAAAGGCCCCCACGTATCGACCGATTCCGATGCGCCTGCTGCACCTGCTCTGGCCTCATCTCCCGCTCCGCCTGGCGAGGCATCGACTGGAGGCCCCGCCACCCGGCGGCGACTCCGGCTCGTGGCCGACCGGACCGATCGTCCTCGGCGGGCAGCCCTGGACCGACGGGATCGTGCTCGACGCGGACCCGCTCGCCCGGGCGCTCGGTGTGC
>DASSRG010000264.1:0-10076 GCA_035701885.1 Candidatus Limnocylindrales bacterium | reverse complement strand
CACCCGATCGCGTTCAACGCCCTGCCGCAGATCGACGTGTTCCTCGACAACGGGTACACGAAGGAGGAGTGGAAGGTCGTCACCGAGAGCCGGAAGATCCTCCACCTTCCCGAGCTCCGGGTGTCGTGCACCGCGGTCCGGGTGCCGGTCTTCATCAGCCACTCGGAGGCGGTGCACGTCGAGACGCGTGACCCGATCACCCCCGACGAGGCGCGCCGGCTGTTCGGCGCCGTCAAGGGCGTCGTGATCCAGGACGACCCCGCCGCGAACGTCTACCCGCTGGCGACCGAGGCCGCGGGCACCGACGAGATCTACGTCGGCCGCGTCCGCCAGGACCCGTCGATCGACGGCAACCGCGGCCTCGCCTTCTGGGTCGTCTCGGACAACCTGCGCAAGGGCGCGGCGTCGAACGCGGTGGAGATCGCGGAGGTGCTGGTCGAGCGCGGCTGGGTCCGCAAGGCGAGCGAGCGTGCCGCGGCCGGGACGGACGCGAACGGGGCGTCGCACACCGACCCGCAGCCGGTGGGAGCCGGGGGGCGCACCGCGTGATGCGCGACGAGCGCCAGGCGGCGCTCGAGGTGATCGCGAGCGAGGTCCGGGCGTGCACGCGGTGCCGCCTCCACGAGACACGGACGACGGCGGTGCCCGGCGAGGGCGACCCGGACACCGAGGTCGTGTTCGTGGGCGAGGGCCCCGGCTTCAACGAGGACCGCGAGGGGAGGCCGTTCGTCGGCCGGGCCGGCGGGCTGCTCGTGCGCATGCTCGGGAGCATCGGCTGGCGGCGCGACGACGTGTTCATCACGAACGTCGTGAAGTGCCGCCCGCCGGACAACCGCGACCCTGAGGCCGACGAGATCGCGGCCTGCGCGCCGTACCTCCGGCGTCAGCTCGAGGTGCTCGATCCGGCGGTCGTCGTGACGCTCGGCCGGTTCTCGATGCAGACGTTCATCCCCGGCGCGCGGATCGGGCAGGCCCACGGGACGACCCACGCGATCGACCCGGAGACCGGCGCCGCCAACGCCCTCGCGTTCGCCATGTATCACCCGGCGGCGGCGCTGCGGTCGTCGGGCCTGGAGCAGACGAGCTTCGAGGACATGGCCCGCGTGCCGTCGGTGCTGCTCCGTGCACGCCAGCTGCGCGAAGGGGCCCCGGCCTCCGAACCGATCACTCCCGCACCGGAACCCGCCGCGCGTGCCGCGGAACCCCCCGCGCCCCCGCCCGCGCTCGCACCCGATCCAGCGGCCGACGACGCCGCCCAGCTCACGCTGTTCTGAACCTGTCCACCAACCCCACGGACCTTCCACCTCATGCCTGACCCCAACGTGCCGCTCCGCATCATCCCGCTCGGCGGGGTGGGGGAGATCGGCAAGAACATGTACGTGTTCGAGTACGGCGACGACATCGTCGTCATCGACTGCGGCCTGATGTTCCCCGACGAGGAGATGTTCGGCATCGACCTCGTCGTCCCCGACGTCACCTATCTCAAGGAGCACCGCGACAACGTCCGTGCGTTCCTGATCACGCACGCGCACGAGGACCACGTCGGCGGCCTCCCGTACGTCCTGCCCGAGTTCCCCGGCGTCCCCGTCTACGCGAGCACCCTGGCGCGCGGCCTGCTGGGCAACAAGATCAAGGAGCACAAGCTCCACAACAACCCGGTGGTCGCGTTGGAGCCGGGCGACGAGATCCCGATCGGGCCGTTCACCGCGGTGGCGTTCCGGATCGGGCATTCGATCCCCGACGCGATGGGCATCGCGCTCCGGACGCCGGTCGGCACCGTCGTCCACACCGGCGACTTCAAGTTCGACCACACGCCGGTCGACGGCAAGCTCAGCGACTTCCACACGCTCGCGAAGCTCGGCGAGGAGGGCGTGATCGCGCTCCTCTCGGACTCGACCCGCGCGGAGAACCCGGGCTACACGCCGTCCGAGCGGATCGTGGGCGAGGCGTTCCGCGAGATCATGGAGCCGCTCGACGGCCGGGTGATCGTCGCCACCTTCGCCTCGAACATCGCCCGCATCCAGCAGGTCCTCGACGCCGCCGCGGACATGGAGCGCAAGGTCACGGTGATCGGGCGCTCGATGGAGCAGAACTTCCGGATCGCGACCGACCTCGGCTACCTCCAGTACGCGCCGTCGCAGATCGTCGGCAAGGACAAGATCAAGGACATCCCGTCGGACAAGCTCGTGATCGCCACGACCGGCGCCCAGGGCGAGCCGATGGCCGGCCTCGCCCGGATGGCGAACAACGACCACCGGTTCGTCGAGATCCAGCCCGGCGACACGGTGATCGTGTCGGCGAGCCCGATCCCGGGCAACGAGGAGTACGTGGCCCGGACCATCGACAACCTGTTCAAGGCCGGCGCGAACGTGTACTACCACACGATCAAGCGCGCGCACGTGTCGGGTCACGCCAGCCAGGAGGAGCTCAAGCTGATGCTCGGGCTCACGAAGCCGCGCTACTTCATCCCGATGCACGGCGAGTTCCGGATGCTCGTCCAGCACGGCCGGCTCGCGATCGAGACCGGCGTCCAGCCCGAGAACGTGTTCATCATCGAGAACGGGACGCCGATCGAGATCTTCGCCGACGGCAGCGCGCGGCGCGGCATGCCGGTCCCGGCGGGCTACGTGTTCGTCGATGGCCTGTCGGTGGGCGAGGTGGGCGACATCGTGCTGCGTGACCGTCGGGCGCTCGCGAACGACGGCATGTTCATGATCGTCGTCACGGTCGACAAGCAGACCGGACGGGTGGTGGGGCGGCCGGAGATCATCACGCGCGGGTTCGTCCACGGCAACGAGGAGGACCCGATCATCGAGGAGGCGATCCGCCGGATCCGCGAGGCCATCGACCAGCCCGGCGACCGGATCAGCGAGGTCGCGCTGCTGAAGAGCCAGATCAAGGACGGCGTGTCGCGCTTCCTGTACGAGCAGACGAAGCGCCGGCCGATGGTCTTCCCGGTCGTGGTCGAGGTCTAGCGTGGCCCAGCGCCGATCCTCATCCACGCGCTCGCGGAGCACCGGCACGTCCACGCGCCGGCGTGCGCCCGCCCGCAAGAAGGGCGGCGGCATCCCGATGCCCACGCTGTCGCTCGGGCTGTCGCCGGCCGTCGTCCGGTCGCTGGTCGGGATCATCCTGCTGGTCCTGGGCGCCGTGACCGCGATCGCGCTGCTGCTGCCCGGCCAGGGGGCCCTGACCGACGGCTGGCGCGACTTCTCCGTCCCGTACTTCGGCACCGGGCGCTGGGCGCTGCCCGCGGTGCTGCTGCTGGCCGGCTGGTACCTGGAGTGGGGCCCGGGCAAGGATCCCGGCGCGCCGTGGGGCCGGACGCTGCTCGGGATCGCGATGGCGTACGCCGGGTTCCTCGGCGCCTTCCAGGTCATCACGGGCCGCGGCGGCGGGCACGTCGGCCGGTTCCTCGCGGATCTCCTCCAGCCCGCGCTCACGACGCCGGGTGCGTTCGTCATCCTGCTCGCGCTGGGCGTCGCCGGCGTCCTGATCGCGGTCGACCGGCCGCTCCGCTCACTACTGTCGCCGGCGACGTCCGCGGCGCGGGGTGCGGCCGCCACGTTCCAGGATCGGACCGTGAAGGACCCTGAACCCGCGGCCGGCAACGGCAAGGCCGGGGCACCCCTCACGGCTGCCGCGACCGCGGTGCCGGTCGAGGGCGGCCGCCGCGGACGGGGCTCGCGCGGCGCCGTGCCCGAGGTCCCGGGCCAGACCGGCGTCTGGGGCGACACCGGCGACCCGGGCATCCCGTCCGCCGTGCCGTCGCTCGCGCCCACCTCGTCGACGTTCGCGCCGGTGCGCGTGCCGGGATCGCCGGCGGTGGGCGGCGCGGGTGGAGCGGGCGCAGGCGCCGCCGCGGTCGGCAGCGCGGTCGCGACGGGCGTCGCGACCAACGGATCGGCGGACGGCGGCCGCGCCGCCCGAGACACGCGCCCGGCCGGCCGCGATCCCGAGGACGTCACGGACGCCTCGGACCTGCCGCCCACGCGCGACCTGATCGAGTGGAGCCTCCCACCGCACGACCTGCTCGACCCGGGCGAGGCACCGACGCCCGCGACGGGCGCGGCCTCCGATGCGGTCCACGCGCGGAACGAGGAGATCATCGTCCGCAAGCTCGGCAGCTTCGACATCGAGGCGCGGATCGTCGGGCGCAACGCCGGCCCGGTCGTGACCCAGTACGAGGTCCAGCCGGCGCCGCACATCAAGGTCAGCCGGATCGAAGGGCTCCAGGACGACCTCGCCATGGCGCTCGCCGCCCGCTCCATCCGGATCGAGGCACCGATCCCCGGCAAGAGCGCCGTGGGGATCGAGATCCCGAACAAGGAGTTCAACGTCGTCGCCCTGCGACGGATCCTGGAGGAGGTGGACTTCACCGCGTCCGGGACCCAGATGACGTTCGCCCTGGGCCGGGACGTCGCCGGTCGGGCGCAGGCCGTGGACCTCGCCAAGATGCCCCACCTGCTGATCGCGGGCGCGACCGGCTCGGGCAAGTCGGTCATGGTCAACGCGCTGATCACCTCGATCCTGTGCAACGCGACGCCCACCGACGTCCGGATGGTCCTCATGGACCTCAAGCGCGTCGAGCTCGCCGGCTACAACGGCCTGCCGCACCTCCTCGTCCCGGTGATCACCGAGCCCGAGCGAGCCAAGGCGGCGCTCAAGTGGGCGGTGGGCGAGATGGAGAACCGGTACCGGCGGTTCGCCGGCGCCACGGCCCGCAACATCAAGGCGTTCAACGAGTCGCGCGTCGACCCGGCCGACCGCCTGCCGTACATCGTCATCGTCATCGACGAGCTCGCGGACCTGATGATGCGCGAGGGCAAGAACGTCGAGGATCCGATCGTCCGGCTCGCCCAGAAGGCGCGGGCGACGGGCATCCACATGGTGCTCGCGACCCAGCGGCCGTCGGTCAACGTCGTGACCGGCCTGATCAAGGCGAACTTCCCGAGCCGGATCGCGTTCGCGATGGCGTCCCAGGTGGACAGCCGCACCATCCTCGACCAGCCGGGCGCCGAGGACCTCATCGGCCGTGGCGACATGCTGTACCAGCCGTCCGACCTGCCGCGTCCGATGCGCCTCCAGGGCGTCTTCGTCTCCGACCCCGAGATCGCGAAGATCACGGACCACTGGCGCAACCAGATCGACGACCCGCGCTACGACATGTCGATCATCGAGAACGAGGAGGAGTCCACCGGCTCCGTCGACGATCTCGCCGACGAGGAGGCGGACCGGCTGTTGCCTGATGCCATCAACGTCGTGCGGGAGTACGATCGCGCCTCGGCGTCGCTGCTCCAGCGGCGGCTCAAGATCGGGTACGCCCGGGCTGCTCGGATCATCGACCAGCTCGAGGCGCGGGGGTACATCGGGGCGTTCGACGGCTCGAGCGCGCGGGTGGTCCTGCGTCGGGACGACGGTCCGGGCCCGGACGAGGACGAGGACGAGGGATGACCGCGCGCAACGACGTGCGACGAGGCCGGCTCGATGGCCGGGCCGATGCGCACGCCGACCGGGGGTTCGCCGCGGAGACGCCGTCGCTGCCCCAGCGGCTCGTCGAGGCGCGGGAGCGCAAGGGCGTCGACGTCTACCGAGCCGAGCGCGACACGAAGATCAGGGCGAAGTACCTCGAGGCGCTCGAGGCGGGCGAGTACGGCGAGCTGCCCGGCGCCGTCTACACGAAGGGGTTCCTGCGCAACTACGCGCTCTACCTGGGCCTCGACCCGGACGAGGTCGTGCGCCAGTGGCGCCACGAGAAGGGCGACGTCGCGGTGCCGTACGAGCCCGTGCTCGACGTCCCCCGGCCGCTTGCCGCCCCGCGCCAGGGCCTCACGTTCTCGCCTGTCGTCATCGTCGCCGCGCTGCTCACCGTGCTCATCGGCGTGTTCGCGGTGTACCTCGGGATCCAGCTGGTCCGATTCGCGAAGCCACCGACGCTGGCGGTGACCTCGCCCGCGACGGCGGTCATCGAGGTCGCCGAGGACACGACCCAGTACACGCTGGTGGGCACGTCGACGCCGAAGGCGACGGTGACGATCCAGGAGGCAGGCAGGGAGCAGCCGTACCGGGTCTCGGCGGACGCGAACGGACGCTGGTCCGAGGCGGTCCAGCTCCGGCGGGGGCGCAACGAGTTCACGATCAGCGCCGTCGACCCCGAGACGATGAAGCCGTCCGAGAACACCGAGAAGGTGTTCATCACGGTCCCGATCGTCGTCATCGAGGCGCCCACGCTGACGGTCGACTCGCCGGCGGCCGACGCGCAGTTCGAGAACGGGGCGATCCCCGTGAAGGGGAAGACGACCAACGCGACGAAGGTCGCCGTCAGCGCGACGTACACAGGTCCCGTGGAGGGCCAGCCGAAGTCCGTCGCGCCGGCGGGCGGCACGGGGGCGAAGGTGGGGCCGAAGACCGTCGAGGTCGGGTCGGACGGCTCGTTCGAGACGCCGCTCGACCTGTCCACCGGGAAATGGCAGCTGAGCGTGACCGCCACGTCGCCGGAGGGCAAGTCGACGACGCTGACCCGCGACGTCTCGATCCGCTACCAGGGCGTCACGCTCGTGGTCGACATCAGGAACAACCGCGCGTGGCTCAAGGTCTGGGTCGACGGCAAGGTGTCGAAGGTGACCGGCTCCGCGGGCAAGGTGTTCAGCCCGGGCAAGACGCTCACCTTCACCGCGAAGAAGTCGATCGAGGTCCGGACGGGCAAGTCGAACGCGACGTACTTCACGTTCAACGGCAAGGACCTCGGCCGGATGTCGAGCAAGGGCAACCCCGAGACGTGGAAGTTCACCCAGGCGGGCAAGCCGACCCGTTCCGATCGCAGCTGACGGTGGCCGTGGTGGGCGACCCGTTGGTCGAGCTCGCCGAACGCCTGCAGGCGCGGTGCGTCGAGGCCGGCCTCACTGTCGCGACCGCCGAATCGTGCACGGGGGGGCTTGTGGCGCACGTGCTCACGGAGGTGCCCGGCTCGTCCGCGTACGTCCGGGGCGGGATCGTGGCCTACGCCAACGACGTGAAGGAGCGCGAGCTCGGGGTGCCCGCAGCGACGCTCGAGGCGCACGGGGCCGTCTCGGCGCAGGTCGCGGTGGCGATGGCCGAGGGCGCCCGGGAGCGGCTGCAGGCTGATCTCGGCGTCGGCGTGACGGGGGTCGCCGGGCCCGACGGCGGGTCCGAGGAGAAGCCGGTGGGCCTGGTCTACGTGGCCGTGGCCGGGCTCGGGACGCCAGAGGTCCGGCGCTATCTGTGGCCCGGCGGCCGGAGCGACAACAAGCGCGACAGCGCGGCGGCCGCGATCGAGCAGCTGTTGGCGCGCGTCGAGGCGGCGCCGTCCGGCGGCGTCGCGTGATCGCCGTCCTCGTTCCATGACCGTTCGCGGGGCGGCCGCCGTGGGCGCGGGGCTCGCGGCGGCTCGGGCGGCCGAGCCGATCCGGCGCGGCGAACGGATCCACGTGGTCGGCGCCGCCGGAGCCGGCGCCTCCGCGGCGGCGCTGCTGGCCTCGTGGGCGGGCGCGGTCGTCGACGGCTGCGATCCGGGCGGCCCGAGCCAGTACACGCCTGCGCTCGCCGCCGAGGGGATCCACATTGCCGATCACCACGACCCCGCGCATGTCGCGGGCGCGACCCGGCCGGCGCGGCTCGCGGTCACCAAGGCGTTGACGGCGATCGACCCGGACAACCCGGAGCTGCAGGCCGCGCGGGAGGCGCACGTGCCGCTCGAGCCCTGGCAGCAGGTCGTCGCGGACGCGGCCGCGGGACGACTGCTGATCGCGGTGGCGGGCACGCACGGCAAGAGCACCACCGCCGGCTGGCTGGTCAACGCGCTCGCCGTCGCCGGCACGGATCCCGGCGCGTTCGTCGGCGCGCTGCTGCCGGCCTCGCTGACGGGGATCGGCGTCGCGGCGACGGCGCGCAAGGGGGCGGGCCGGCCGTTCGTCGTCGAGGCGGACGAGTACGCCGGCAACTTCGACCCCTACCGGCCGGACGTCATCGTCCTGACCTCCGCGGAATGGGACCATCCCGACGTGTTCGCCGACGAGGCGGCGGTGCTCGATGCGTTCGAGGCCTGGATCCGGCGGGCGCGTGCGCACGACGAACGAGCCGAGCTCCCGACGCTGGTCGCGAACATCGGCGACCGGGGCGTCGCGAAGCTCGTGCGACGGCTCGGCGACTGGACAGGGCACGTCGTCCTGACGGCCGTCGCGGCGGAGGACGGCACGACGGCGCTCCCATGGGACCGCTGGTCCGTGCGGGAGGCATGGCAGGACGATCTCCTGTCGGTGTCCGTGATCCTCGCCCGGATCATCGACGCGGCGCCCGACTCGACGCTCGTCGAGGTGCTGGGGATCGACGACGAGCCCCGGCGGATCCGCCTGCCAACCGCCGGCCGTCACAACGTCTCCAACGCGCTCGGCGTGCTCGGCGCGGCGATGGCCGTCGACGGCGCCGACGTGGACGGCGTCATCGGCGGCGTGGAGTCGTTCGCCGGCGTGGGACGCCGGCTGGAGCGCAAGGGCGAGGCGCGCGGCGTGGTGGTGTACGACGACTATGGCCACCACCCCACGGCGATCCGCGAGACGCTCGCCGCGGTCCGCCAGCGCGAGCCCGGCCGGCGCGCGTGGGCCGTCTACGAACCGCTCACGTATCACCGCACCGCCGCCCTGCTCGACGACTTCGCCGAGGTGCTGGCGGCGGCGGACGCCGTCGCAATCGCGGACATCTGGGCCGGACGCGATCCCGACACGACGATCGCGTCGGCCGCCGGGCTGGCGGAGGCCGTCGCGCGGCGGAATCCACGCATCCCGGCCGTCGCGCCCGGTACCGTGGAGGAGACCGCCCGCTGGCTCGCGGGCGAGGTCAGATCCGGCGACGTCGTCCTCGTCATGGGCGGCGGTCGCTCGTACCGCATCGGCGAGCTCCTGCTGGAGCACCTGGAGGCCGGATGACGCTCACCTACGCCGCCGCTCACGACCTGCTCGAATCCTGGCGCCAGGCCCGGGCGACCCACGACGGCGACGCCTTCACCGACCTGTTCGGCGAGGACGCGGAGTTCGTGTTCGACCCATTCGAGCCTCCGCTGGTCGGGCACAACGCGCTGCGGGCATACTTGCTCGAGGCGGCCGACGCGGAGCGCTACTACGACCTGGCGATCGAGCGTCACTGGGTCTCGGGGGAGACGGCCCTGGCCGCGTGGCACGCAAGCTGGAACCGCGCCGACGACGAGACGGCGAAGATCAGGCAGGCCGGGTTCCTCTCCGCCGAAGTGGGGGAGGACGGGCGCATCGGGCGCCTGAAGCTGTGGACAGTCACCCGCGAGCACCTCGCGGGCCGGGAAGGAGCGTGACGTGGCGGGCGAGGTCTCGTTCGACGTCGTCTCGGACTTCGATGAGCAGGAGCTGCGGAACGCGCTGGACCAGGTCCGGCGCGAGGTCCAGCAGCGCTACGACTTCAAGGGCGCCACGGTCGACCTCAACCAGGAGAAGGACCGCATCGTCCTGGTGACCGACTCCGAGATGCGCGCGACGGCGGTGAAGGACCTGATCGAGTCGAAGGCCGTGCGCCGCAACCTGTCGCTCAAGATCTTCCGGTGGGGCGACGTCCTCCCGGCCGGCGGCAGCAAGGTCCGCCAGGAGATCGGGCTCCAGCGCGGGCTTCCGGACGACCTCGCGCGGAAGCTCGTGAAGCAGATCCGGGACGAGTTTCCGAAGGTCCAGCCGCGGATCCAGGGCGACGCGATCCGCGTCGCGAGCAAGAGCAAGGACGAGCTGCAGAAGGTCATCGTGCGGCTGCGGGAGCTCGACGAGGCCGTCCCGCTCCAGTTCGAGAACTACCGGTAGGCCGATGGCCGGATCACGTCTTGCCCGGTGGCTCATGATCATCGTCGCCGTGGTGGTCATCGTCGGCCTGCTCGCGAGCATGGCCGCCGTGCCCGCCGCCGTCGGCTCCTAGGCGCCCCGACTCCAGCTCCATCACCGCACACCCCGGCCGCGGACGGACCGCCGTCCCCGCCGGCAGCCAGGAGGTCGCGATGCAGCCCCACCTCGACGACGAGCCCGCGTCGGCGCCGCCCGACGAGCCGA
>DASSRG010000263.1:0-11047 GCA_035701885.1 Candidatus Limnocylindrales bacterium | reverse complement strand
GGGCGCCCCGCCGCCGGTCCCGCTGGCCCGTCAGCGGATGATGGCGCTCGCGGCCGACGCCGCGGCGACCCCGGTGATGCCGGGCTCCGTCGAGGTGACCGTGACCGTCACCGCGGAGTGGGAGCTCGCCTGAGGCGTTCCCGCCTCGCGGCCGAGGCCGCGCGCGGTCAGCCCGGGACGAGGCGCAGCAGCGTCCCGCCGAGGTCGGTCACCCAGACCTCGCCCGCCTCGTCGAGCCCGATCGAGCTGATCTGGCGGCCGGTCTCGAGCAGCAGGATCGGCGCCTGCGGGCCGTCGAGGCCTGCATCGATCGCCCACAGCCTGCCGCTGCAGTAGTCGCCGAACAGGTACGCGCCGCGGAGCGCGGCGATCTCGTCGCCGCGGTACACGACGCCGCCGATCACCGAGCAGCCGTCGGCGTGCGGGTACTCCGTGATGGGCATGGTGACCCCGGTCTCGTCGCAGCCGGCCGCCTCGTCGTAGCAGTGCCGGCCCTCCCAGCGCCGCCAGCCGAAGTCGAGGCCGCGCGCGTCGGCGGGGGCCACGTCGACCTCCTCCCATGCGCCCTGTCCGACGTCGCCGATCCAGATGTCGCCGGTCGCCAGGTCCACGCTGTCGCGGAACGGGTTGCGCAGGCCGTAGTGGAGGATCTCGGGCCGGGCTCCCTCGCGGGCGACGAACGGATTGTCCTCCGGGATCGCGTACGGCTTGTCGGCCGCGCCCAGCACGTCGATCCGCAGCAGCTTGCCGAGCATCGTGCCCAGGTCGCTCGCCCGGTTCTCGGGATCCCCGCCGGATCCGCCGTCGCCGAGACCGATGAGCAGCATCCCGTCCTGGTCGAAGCCGATCCAGCCGCCGTTGTGGTTGGCGTACGGCTGCTCCTGGGTCAGGATCGTCCGCTCCGACGCCGGGTCGGCGGTGTCCAGGTCGTCGCCGGTCGCGCGGAACGAGGACACCATGGTGTTGCCGTCCAGGTCGGAGTAGTGGACGTAGAACTCGTCACGCCCGGTGCCGTAGGCCGGCGGAAAGGCGAGGCCGAGGAGCCCGCGCTCACCGCCGGAACGGACGCGGTCGGTGATGTCGAGGAATGGCGCATCGCGGAGCGTCCCATCCTCCACGACGCGGATCACGCCGGGTTGCTCCGCGACGTACAGGCGGCCGGTTCCGTCCGCAGGCCCGACCACGAACAGCGGCTGGTCGAGCCCTTCGATCACGGGATCCAGCGCGACCTTCACCGCGCCCAGATCCGGGCGATCGTCGTCACCGGGCGGCGGCGCGACGGCCTCCGACGGGTTCGCGGTCGGTGAGGGTGGGACTCGCTCGGTGGCGACCGGGGAGGCCGCCGGTGTCGTCGCGACGGGGACGACGGTGGGCGCGGGCGAGCCGTCGAATGACCCGCATCCTGCGGCGAGGATTGCGAGCGACAGGGCGGGCACGAGGACCGGAACGCGTCGACGGGACGGCATGACCAGACGTAGCGTACCCGGATGGACGTCTTCCCCCTCGCGGCGCTCGAGGAGCGCGTGACCCCCGATTCGCCGTACCACGAGTTCCTGCGCGTCCCGGACCTGTCCGTCGGCCTGTACGCCCTCGAGGCCGGCGCCGTCGACCGCCAGCAGCCGCACACCGAGGACGAGATCTACATCGTCGTCGAAGGCCGCTCGCGGTTCACCGCCGGGGACGACGCACGCGACGTCGGGCCGGGTGACACGATCTTCGTCGCCGCCGGCGTGCCGCATCGATTCCACGACATCACCGACGCGCTTCGGCTTATCGTCGTGTTCGGTCCCGCGGAGTACTCCCGGGCGCCCTGACACCGGGCCGGGGGCCGTCAAGGCTCGGGGATCGGATCAGCCTGACCCGCGAACCCGCTCGACGCGTGCGCCGAACTCCTCCGCACGGATCGCGCTCGTGCCGTCGTCGTCGTGTCGGAACAGGACGTACGCGTCCATGCCGTCGTCCAGGAACGGGACGAGGCGGCGCGCCCAGGCGTCCAGCTCGGCGTTCGTGTAGCTCGTCCGCCGCAGGCGCAGGTAGAGGAATGGCCCGGTTCGCCGGATGTCGGGCGTCTCCTCGAGCTCGTCGAGGTCCGTCGTGCACAGGACGCCGCCCGCGGCCCGCAATGCGGCGAACGTCTCGTCGACGTGCCACGAGGGGTGCTGGGCCTCGAGCACGAACGGGATCGCGCGCGGCCATGCCGCGAGCACGCTCCGCAGCCGCTCGTCGTTGCGCGGGATCTGGTTGTCGACCCGGAACAGCACGGCGCCCAGCCGCTCCCCGAACGTCGGCAGGTACTCCGTGAGCCACTGGACGGAGCCGGCCGGGTCCTCGCCGTACAGCGCCCGGACGCTCGCGCCGCGCTGCGCCTTCACGATGAACCGGAAGCCCTCGGGGACCGCGTCGCGCCAGGCGACGATCCGGTCCTCCTTCGGCCGGGCGTAGAACGTGTTGTTCAGCTCGACGGCCGGCAGCCGCGACGCGTAGTGGGGGAGAAACGCGCCGGACCGGAGGCCGGGCGGGTAGAACAGCGGCGACCAGGACGCGTAGGCAAACCCGCTCGTGCCCGCGAGGACCCGGCCGCCCGGCCGTCCCGGTCCCGTCGTCAGACGGTCTCGGGAGCGGGCGCGCAGTCGCCGGCGTCTGGTGCCCGGCCGACGTTGTCCAGCACGCGGTTGAGCGCCGTGCCCAGGATCTCGCGCTCTTCGGCGGTGACGACGTCGAGGAACAGGCGGCGCACGCCGTCGAGATGCGTCCGGGATGCTGCACGGAGGCGGTCGAGACCGGGTCCGGTGAGCGACGCCTCCGCGCCCCGCGCGTCCGTCGTGCAGGTCGTCCGCTCGACCATGCCGTCAGCGACGAGCCGGTCCACGAGGCGGGTGATGCCGCTCCGGGAAAGCAGCACGCGATCCGCGAGGGCGCTCATCCGGAGCCGTCGCCCAGGGGCGTTGGCGAGCTGGAGCAGGGCGTCGTACTCGGCCAGGGACAGGTTGTGACCTGCCTGGAGCTCCTCGTCCAGCCGCCGCGTCAGGCGCGCGTGCGCCTGCACGAAGCTCCGCCACGAATCGAGGCGGGGATCGCTCGCGGCGACGTGCGTCGGAACGTTCGGTGCCGTCGCGTCGGAGACGGGCGCGGCGAGCTCGGTGGTCATCGCTGCAATCCTACCGCAACCCGCTTGTCGTTGACAATGCAACTAGTTGCGCGATATCGTTGCGCCGTCAACTACTAGCGGCACCGCCGTCATCCCTGCGATCCCTCGCGATCCGCGCAACCCCGGTCTGGGAGGACCACCACACGACATGGCTGTCACCACCTGGCACACCGACCCCACCCACACCGACGTCCAGTTCTCCGCAAAGCACATGATGGTGACGACCGTTCGCGGCAAGTTCACCGAGGTGGATGGGACGCTCACGCTCGACGAGGACCGCCCGGAGGCGTCCTTCGGCTCGTTCACGGTCAAGGCCGCGTCGCTCGAGACGGGCGTCGGGCAGCGGGACGGCCACCTCCGCTCCGCCGACTTCTTCGACGCCGAGACCTATCCCGAGATCAGGTTCGTCTCGACCGAGGTGCGCGCGAAGCGCGGCGACGACTACGAGGTCACCGGGGACCTCACGATCCGCGGCACCACCCGCCCGATCACGTTCGATGTCGAGTTCCTCGGCCTGTACCAGGGCTTCACCGGCCGCCGCGCAGGCTTCCACGCCACGACAAAGCTCAACCGCGAGGACTGGGGCCTGACCTGGAACGTCGCCCTCGAGTCCGGCGGCTGGCTCGTCGGCAAGGAGATCAAGCTCGAGATCGACCTCGCGATGGACGAGGTCGTGGCCCAGGCGACCGACGGCGCCGTCGAGACGACCGGATCGGAGCCCCAGGCCGTCGGCGCCTGACGCCGTACGAGACGGACTCAACCCCCCCGGACTCACGCACCCCGACTCACGCCCCGGTCGCCGCACCCCCGCGACCGGGGCGTCTCCATGTCCGTGACCCGCGCTAGCATCGGCTGACCGTTCCCGTTCGGAGTCACCCATGCCGCCGTTCGACGTCGACGCCCTGCGCACCCGCTTTCCGGCCCTCGCCCTCGAGCACGCCGGCAACCCGATGGCGTTCTTCGACGGCCCGGGCGGCACGCAGGTGCCGGACACCGTCATCGAGGCCGTCAGCGACTACTACCGGACGTCGAATGCGAACCACGGCGGCCCGTTCCCCACCTCGGAGCGCTCGGACGCGATGCTCCACGAGGCGCACGTCGCACTCGCGGACCTGCTCAACGCCGCGAGCCCGGACGAGATCACGTTCGGCGCTAACATGACGACGCTCACGATGCACGTCGCGCGCTCGATCGCAGCGACGATGAAGCCAGGCGACGAGATCGTCGTCACCGGACTCGACCACGAGGCGAACGTAGGACCGTGGCTGGGCGTGGCTGCCGACCGCGGGCTGACGATCCGCCAGGTCGGGATCCGCTCCGACGACGTGACGCTCGACCTCGAGGAGTTCGACGCCTTCCTCCACGCGCGGCCCAAGCTGGTGGCGTTCGGGTGGGCGTCGAACGCTGTCGGGACGATCAATCCCGTCGCCGAGCTCGTCAGGCGGGCGCACGAGGCGGGCGCGCTCACCTACGTCGACGCCGTCCACGCGGCGCCCCACGTCCCGATCGACGTCCAGGCGATCGGGACCGACTTCCTCGCCTGCTCCGTGTACAAGTTCTTCGGCCCGCACGTGGGCGTGCTGTACGGCCGGCGCGAGGTCCTGGACGGGCTGCCGACATACAAGCTGCGCCCGGCGGAGGACCGGTTCGAGACCGGGACCCTCAACCACGAGGGGATCGCGGGGTCGCTCGCGGCGGTGGAGTACATCGCGCAGGTGGGCGAGCGGTTCGGATCGACGTTCGAGGCGTCGTTCCCGGGGATGGCGGGCCGGCGCCTGCGTGCGCACACGGGGATGGCGGCGATCCGGGCCTACGAGATGGCACTGTTCGGGCGATTGCTCGACGGGCTGGAGGCGATCCCGGGGGCGCGCATCTGGGGCATCACGGACCGCTCCCGGTTCGAGGAGCGGACGCCGACGGCCGCCGTCACGTTCGAGGGCATCACGGCCGAAGCCGTCGCGACGGCGCTCGGGGCGCGGGGAATCGCGACCTGGTGGGGCAACTTCTACGCGATCGGCGTGACCGAGCGGCTCGGCCTGGAGCCCGAGGGCGTGCTGCGGATCGGCCTGACGCACTACAACACGCAGCGCGAGGTCGACCGCCTGCTCGACGAGCTGCGGACGATCCTCGGCCAGGCCGCCTGACGGCGATGCCCGCCCCCGACGTCGCGGTCATCGGCGGCGGAATTGTCGGGACCGCGCTCGCCGCGGAGCTCGCGGGTCGCGGCGCGAGCGTCGTCCTGTACGAGCGGGCGGCGATCGCCGCCGGCGCGTCGGGACGGAACTCGGGAGTCGTCTGGCACCCCACCGACCCGGTGCTCGCCGCGCTCTACCGCGAGTCGCTCGCGCGATATCGGGCGCTGCCGGACGAGCTCGCCGCGGCGCTGCCGGCCTCCGCGCCTGAACGCCCGTTCCGGCTCGAGGACGAGCCCTCGGGCATCCTCACGGTCGGCCGTGACCCGGCCGTCGTGCGCGCGATCGCAGCGTCCATCGCCGCCACACACCCCGACATCGCGACCGCCTTCATCGACGCCAACGAGCTCGCGGCCCTCGAGCCGTCGCTGGCGCCGGGGCTGTGCGCCGCGCGGATGGCGATCGGGTTTCCGGTCGCCCCGGCCGCCGCGACCGAGGCATTCGCGGCGCTGGCGCGCGCGCGTGGAGCGTCCGTCGTCTCCGGCGCCGAGGCGGGCGTGGCCCGCACCGCGGGGCGCGTGACCGGCGTCGTCGTCGAGGGCCAGACCCGACCGAGCGGGGTCGTGGTGGTCGCTGCCGGCCCGTGGTCACCGGGCGTCATCGACCCGACGGCGACCTGGCGGCCCATCCGGCCGTACTGGGGCGTGATCGTCGAGCTGGAGCTCGGGCCGGATGCGCCGCGTCACGTGCTGGAGGAGGCGGAGATCGAGGCGGCGACCGCACCGGGCACGGCGCCGGAGGCGGACGGCGCGGTCGGGTTCAGCCTCACCACCGCGGGCGGGCGATCCTCGCTCGGGTCGACGTTCCTGCCGTTCGAGCCGGACCCGCGCGCCTACGAGGCGCGGTTGCGCGCGGGCGGTGCGCGCTACGTTCCCGCGATCGAGCGCACGCCGACCGGCGGTCTCCGCGCCTGTGCCCGCCCGCTCGCGCTCGACGGGCGCCCGCTGGTCGGGGCCGTGCCGGGGCTGGACGGGCTGTTCATCGCCGCGGGCCACGGGCCGTGGGGGATCTCGACCGGGCCCGCCTCGGCCGCGCACGCGGCGGCCCTCGCCCTCGGAGAGGCGGATCCGCGCCCCCCGGCCGTCGCGGCGGCGACGGATGCCGCCCGGTTCGGCGCGCCGCCCGGTTGACGGCGCGAGGGGCTCAGCGCCAGCTCTCGGGATCGGTCAGGTAGAACACGGTCATCCGGAGCTGGTCGCGCAGCCGCTCGAGCTCCTCGCCGAGCGTGATCCCGTCGTCCGGCTGCATCGTCGCCTGGTCGGCGGGCTCGCCGGGGACGACGGCGTCCAGGACGATCGGACCGTCCCATGCGAGCGTCCGCACCCGCCCGCGCTCGACCCGGGCCATCGCGACGTAGCCGACCATGGCCGGCATCGTAGCGGCGCGGACGCGCGACCGGAACCCCCCGAATGATGCGACTCGGCTCGTCTACACCGCCGGCTCGATCCGCAGGACGGAGCCGTTGAGGTCGACGACGAACAGCTCGCCGTTCGCGTCCTCGCCGAAGCTGCTGATCCGGCGGCCGCTGCCGGTCCCGACAAGCCTGACCCGCTTGGTCGGATCGTTCGCCCTCACCGCCCAGATCTCGCCACTGCAGTAGTCGCCATACACGTAGTAGCCCACGAGGCTCGGGATCCGGGATCCGCGGTACACGTAGCCGCCGGTCACCGCGCAGCGCCCGTTCGACGAGTGCGAGTACTCGACGAAGGGCAGTCTCTTGCCGGTCCGGTTGCACCCGCTCGCCGGCTTGAAGCAGTGGGCGCCTTCCATCACCCGCCAGCCCCAGTTGTACCCGCGGCCGGAGCCGGTGTCCGTGTGGACCGCCCGGTCGACCTCCTCCCACTTGGCCTGGCCCACGTCGCCGATCCAGAGCGTGCCGGTCTTGCGATCGAACGAGTACCGCCACGGGTTGCGAAGGCCCGACTGCCAGATCTCGTTGAGGCCGGCCCTGCCGACGTACGGGTTCGACTTCGGCACGGCGTAATTTCGGCCGAGCGTCGCCCGGTTGATGTCGATGCGGAGCATCTTGCCGAGCATCGTGTCGAGGTTCTGGGCCCGGTTGCCGGGATCCCCGGCTCCGCCGCCGTCGCCCAGGCCGATGTACAGGTAGCCCCCGGGCCCGAACGCGAGCATGCCGCCGTTGTGGTTGGAGTATGGCTGGCGGACCTTGAGGATCGTCCGCGCCGACGCCGTGTCGGCACGGTCCGGGTTGGCGACTTGGGTCTTGTACTCGCGGATCACGGTGTCGCCGTCGAGGTTGATGTAGTTGACGTAGAACTTGCGGTTCGTCTTGTACGACGGGTGGAACGCCATCCCGAGGAGGCCCTGCTCGCCGCTGTCCGTCACGCGGGTATGGATGTCGAGCAGCGGCGTCGGCAGGATGGCGCCGTTCTTGCGGACAAGGATCTGGCCGCCCTGCTGGACGATGAACGTCCGTCCCGTGCCGTCGCGTGCGCTCGTGATGAACACCGGCCGCGTGAGCCCTGTCTCGTACGGCACGATCGCGATGTCGGCGGCGGCGAGGGCAGGCGCCGTGCTCCCGTCGGTCACGGGTGCCGGGCGCACCGACGCCGCGGCGGGGAGCGGCACGATCCCGAGCAGCAGCACGGCGGCGGCGGCCGCGACGCGCGCGCGGGCGAGCGGAGCGAGCGCGGGTCGGGACATGGGTGCTCCCTCGGGGTGACGGCGATGGGGGGACGACGGCGACGAACCGTGCCCTCAATCCTGACGCGGCCGGCCCCGGCTGTCGACCGGTTCGCGGCAGCCAATCGTCCTTGGCACCCGCCGCCGACGTATCCTCGCCCGATGACGAGCGGGACGACCGACGAGGTGGCGATCACCCGGCGATGGGGCGCGCAGAGCATGACGGCGCCGCTGCGCGAGGTCCTGGTCAAGCCGCCTGGCGCCGCCTTCGGCAACGCGTTCCATCACCACGGCGCGGGCTTCCTGCACCCGGTCGACCTCGCCGCCGCGCAGCGCGAGCACGCGGGCTTCGTCGAGCTCCTCGACCGGCTCGGTGTCATCGTGCACACCCTGGACGCCGAGACCGACGACCCCGACCTCGTGTACGTCTTCGACCCGCTGCTGATCGCCGACGGCGGCGCGATCCCGCTCCGCCCGGGCAAGCCGAACCGGGCCGGCGAGCCCGAGGTCCTCGAAGCGTGGACCCAGGCTCGTGGGATCCCGACCCTGGGCCGGATCGAGGCCCCGGGCACGCTCGAGGGCGGGGACACGTTCTGGCTGCGGCCCGACCTCCTGTGCATCGGCCGCACGCTGCGCACCAACGACGCGGGCGCGCGCCAGCTTGCGGAGCTCGTCGGCGGCGACGTCCGCATCTTCGACGTCCCGTACTGGCGCGGCCCGGACGAGCTGGTCCACCTGCTGTCGGTGATCTCGCCCGTGGCGGACGACGTGGCGGTCGTGTTCCTGCCGCTCCTCCCCGTGGGGCTGTACCAGCTGCTGCGGGACCTCGGGATGCGGCTCATCGAGGTCCCGGAGGAGGAGTACCCGACGCTGGGCTGCAACGTGCTCGCGGTCCGGCCCGGAGTCGTCGTCACGGCGTCGGGCAATCCCGGGACGAGACGGCGGCTCGAGGCGGCCGGCGTCGAGGTCAACGAGGTGCCGCTGGCCGAGGTGGGCGAGAACGGCTCCGGCGGCGTGACATGTCTCACCCGGCCGGTCCTGCGCGCATGAGCAAGGTCGCGTCTTCGGGGTCGGGGTCGGCGGGGTCGGTCAAGCGCGGGCGGGCGGCGCGGACGGCGGCCCGGGACGCGGCTGCGGCCGTGGACCCGCGCTCGCTCACCGCCGACCTCGCGGTGCTCGTCCGGATCCCGAGCATCACGGGCGCCGAGGACGACATCGCGGGAGTGCTCGCCGATCGCCTCGAGGCAGCCGGGTTGACGGTCGAGGTGTTCCATCCCGATCCCGGCGACATCCGCGCCGATCCGGCCTGGCCGGGTGAGGAGGTGGCGCGCTCCACGCTGCCGGTCGTGCTGGGGCGGGTCGGTCGCGCAGGCGGGCGGCGGATCGTGCTCAGCGGGCACACGGACGTCGTCCCCATCGGGGACCCGGCGACGTGGAGCGCGGACCCGTTCGGCGGAGAGATCCGCGAGGGCAAGCTGTACGGTCGCGGCGCGAACGACATGAAGGGTGGCGTGGCGGCGATTCTCGGCGCGCTCCGGGCGCTGAAGGAGACCGGCCTCGCCCGCCGGCTGGGCGGCGAGCTGGTCGTCGCGCTCGTCCCGTCAGAGGAGGACGGCGGCCAGGGAACCCTTGCCGCCATTCGGGCGGGAGCGAGCGGTGACCTCGCCATCATCCCGGAGCCAACGATGCTCGATGTCGTCGTGGCGCACGCAGGCGCGATCACGTTCCGGCTCGAGGTGCCCGGTCGGGCCGCGCACGCGAGCAAGCGCCGCGAGGGCGTGTCGGCGCTCGCGAAGCTCCAGGTGCTGGTCGAGGCCCTGGAGGCGGACGAGGCGCGCCGGAACGAGGCCGAGACGGACCCGCTGATGGCGGCGCTCGGGCTCCCGTATCCCACGATCATCGGCACGGTCCGGGGCGGGGAGTGGGCGTCGACCGTCATGGACAAGGTCGTCGCGGAGGGCCGGTATGGCGTCCGGCTCGGCCAGTCGCCCGAGGATGCGTTCGCGGAGCTGCACGCCGCGATCGACGCTGCCTGCGACGGCGACGAGTTCCTGCGGGAACACCGCCCGTCGCTCGACCTGACCGGCGCTCGCTTCGGGTCCGCCCGGGTGCCGTCGGACCACCGGTTGCCGGCCGCGCTCGCCGACACCGCCGAGGCGATCACCGGCCGGCGGCCCGCGCTGCTCGGCGTGCCGTATGGGGCCGACATGCGGCTGTTCATCGACGTCGGCGGGACGCCGTGCGTCATGTTCGGGCCGGGGGACGTGCGGCTGGCCCACGGGGCGGACGAGCGCGTCCCGCTCGCCGAGGTCGAGGCCTGCGCCCGGGTGCTCGCCGCGTTCGTCGTGGAGCAGCTGGGCGTCGCCGGGTGACGGTCCCCCCGGCCGCTCCCATCGAGACCTCGCGGCTGACCCTCGTCCCGCTGCGGGCAGCGGACGCGGAGGAGATGGCGGGCGTGCTCGGCGCGGCGTCCCTGTACCAGTTCACGGGCGGCGAGCCGCCCACGGCCGGCGAGCTGCGCGAGCGGTACGAGATCCAGGTGGGAGGCGGCCCACCGGATGGCGACGAGGCGTGGCGGAACTGGATCGTCCGTGAGGGGGCGGACGGTCCCGCGACCGGCTATGTGCAGGCGACGATCACCGGCGACGTGGCCGACGTGGCGTGGGTCATCGGGGAGCCGTGGCAGGGACGGGGGTACGCGTCCGAGGCGACACAGTCGATGGTCGCCTGGCTTGCGCGTCACGGCGTGCGCACCGTCACGGCGCACATCCATCCGGAGCACGAGGCGTCGGCCGCGGTCGCGGACCGAGTGGGTCTCAAGCCGACCCTCAGCGTCGAGGACGGGGAGCGCGTGTGGCGCATGGCCACCGATCCGCGCCTGCCGACGCCCGTCGAGCGTCGTCGGCGGCTTGCCCGGCTCAACGTGCTGGCCGGGCTCGGGATCGCGGGGTTTGCCGTGTTCGAGATCGTGATGGTGCGCGCGGGCGAGCTCGACGGCGGTCCCGACCAGGTGATCCGGGACGCCGTGCTGATCGCGTCGGGCCTGGTCCTCGTCGTGGCCGGG
>DASSRG010000262.1:0-17179 GCA_035701885.1 Candidatus Limnocylindrales bacterium | reverse complement strand
CCGTCGATCCGCTCCCGCCTGGCCCGCCGCTTCGACCCGGACGAGCTCCGGGCGATCAAGAAGCTGTGGGTCAGGCACTCGATCGCGGAGGACGCGCGCGACATCGACGGGCTGATCGCGACGCTGTCCGAGGACTGCGTCTACGAGATCGTCCCGACCGGGCAGCGCTGGGACGGCCACGATGGCGCCCGGGCGTTCTACACCGAGCTGTTCGCGGCGTTCCCGGACAACCGATTCGCGCTGACCGACATCGTCGTGGGGCCGCAGGGCGTGTTCGAGGCCGCGCAGCTCACCGGGACGAACCTCGGGCCATGGGCCGGCGTCCCGGCGAGCGGCCTCCCGGTGGCACTCGGGGTGCTGATCCTGTTCCCCTGGGACCCCGTCACGCGGCGGTTCACCGGGGAGCGGATCTGGTTCGACCGAGGCGCCCTCGCCGACGGCGGAGCGGCGTAACGAGCCCGTAGCGGGCGATCCGTACGCTCCTCCCATGCCTTCACATCACCGCGCCCTCCGCACCCCCGTCGTCCTCGCGCTCGCCCTCGCCCTCGGCGCGTGCGCTCCGTCTCCGTCGGCCTCCGCACCTGCGTCGTCCTCCCCGTCCGCGGCGCCCGCGGAGTCCGCCGCCGCCGGCGCTCCCCGCCCGATCGTCATCACGACAGACATGGGCATGGACGACCTGCTCGCGATCTACCTCCTCCTGCGCGAACCGTCGGTCGACATCCGCGCGATCACGGTGGACGGGACGGGTCTCGTCCACTGCGGCCCCGGCCTCCGAAACATCCGCCGGTTACTCGACACGTTCGGGCGAACCGACGTGCCGTTCGCCTGCGGCCGGGACACTGCGGGCGCCGACGGCGTGCCATTCCCCGACGAGTGGCGAGCGGGCGCCGACGACATGTACGGCGTCGTGCTGCCGCCGGTCGTGGGTACCGACCTGCCGCCCGAGGGCGCGACCCTCCTGGCCGATGCGATCGACGGTGCCCCGGCGCCGGTGACGATCGTCGCCCTGGGCACGTGGACGGTGCTCGAGGACCTGTTCGCGACGCGGCCCGACCTCGCGTCGTCGATTGCCGGGATCCACGCGATGGCCGGGGCGATCGACGTGCCGGGCAACGTGACCGGCGGCGGCCTCATCGCCTCCGACGGGGTGGAGTGGAACGTGGGGGCCGACCCGAGCGCGGTGGCCGCGGTGCTCGCGCTCGACATCCCGGTCGCGCTCGTGCCGCTCGACGCGACGAACGACGTCCCCGTCCCGACCGACATCGTCGCCCAGCTCACGACCGACCACGCCGCCGCCGGTGCGGACATCGCCCTCGAGACGTATGCCCGTGCGCCGTGGCTCGCCACCCCGGGCAACTTCTGGTGGGACGCCAGCGCCGCTGCTGCGCTCCTCGATCCCTCGCTGCTCACGTGGGAGGACGCGACGATCTCGATCTCCGACGTCGGACGCATCGCCCGCGATCCCGCCGGCAGGGCCGCGCGGATCGCGACGGGGGCTGACGGCGAGCGGACCCAGGCCGCGATCCTCGCCGGGCTTCGCCGGGGCGCCGGTCGCGAGGACCCGTTCACGATCGGCGGCACCGTGCGTGTCACCTGGGACGGCACGACCTGCACGATCGGGCCGGACGTCCCGACGACCGCCGGCCCCGCGACCATCGAGCTCGTCAACACGTCGACGGTGCCCGCGGGGCTGTTCGGGGGCGGGATCGCGCCGGGCCACACGTGGGACGAGGCCGTCGCGATCATGCTCGCGGCGGACCTCAGCGACGAGTCATTCGAGGTCCCGGACTGGATCATCCAGGTCGAGGGTGAGGGGCCGTACGCGATGCCGGGCTCGACGGCGTCGTCGCTGACGACGCTCCCGGCGCCCCTCGTCGGCTTCGCGTGCGGCACTGGCGACTGGCCCGAGATCACGTTCACCGACGCCGGATCGATCCCCCTGACCGAATAGGTCGGGCGTCACCAGGCGACCAGCTTCCAGATCTCCGGCTCCAGCTCGCCGGGACGGCCGCCGACCTCCGCGAACAGCGTCACCGCGCGCTTCAGGTGGTCGATCGCCTCGTCCAGCCGGCCGGCCGCGTGGAGCTGGTCGGCGAGGTTGTTCTCGATCGCTGCCTCCAGGTGCGGCTCGCCGGCTCCGCGCGCCTCGGCGAGCGCCGCCTCGAGCAACGCGATCGCGCTCGCGCGGTCGCCGGCCGCGGCCTCCACGAGGGCGAGCCCGTTGCGGGCAGCGATCGCCGGTCCCGGGTCACCGGGCGCGCCGGTCGCTCGCGCGAGGCTCGCCTCCAGGCTCGCCCGGGCGGAGGCGAGGTCGCCCCGCTCGAGGGCAACGAGGCCGGCCAGGCGAAGGGCGCCCGGAGACGGGGCGCCCCCACCCCGCTCCGTGGCCTCCGCCGCCAACGCCGCCGCGCGATCCAGCTGCCCGGCCCGGAGCGCGACCGCACCACGCTCCACGAGGGCGGTGGCGCGAACGCCGTCGTCGGGCAACCCCTCGAGCGCCGCGTCGAGGTGCGACGCTGCCGTGGCGACATCCCCGCGCCGGGCGTGGACCCGGCCGAGGCGCAGCTCGATGCCCGCGAGCGCGTCAGGGGGCGCCACGGCCGCGGCCGCCTCGAGCGCCGTGCTCGCGCCCGCGTAGTCGCCGAGTGCCGTCCGCACCTCCCCGATCGCGATCTGAAGCCCGGCCACGTCGGGGTGGCCGAGCGCCAGCGCCGCCTCGAAGTCGGCGAGTGCCTCCCGGTAGGCGAACACGCGTCTCGCGAGCAGGCCCGCCTCGAGCCACGCCTCGGCCGCCGCGGCGTCCCGGCCCGCGGCCTGCTCGTGCGTCGCGATCTCGGCGGCCCGTCCGGCGTCGACCCGCCCGCCCGCGGCCCGCAACGCGTCCGCCACGCGGCGATGGAGCAGCCGGCGCCGTGCCAGCCCGATGTCCTCGTAGGCCCCGTCGCGGAGCCGGGCATGCGCGAAGTCGTAGGTGGGCGCCCCGGCGCCCGGCGTCTCCCGCACGATCGCGCGGCGAACGAGCTCCTCGAGCGACGTGACCGTCTCCTCCTCCGACCGGCCGCTGGCGATCCGGACGGTCTCGAGGTCGAACGATCGCCCGATCACCGCGCCGGCGGCGAGCACCTGGCCCGCGGTCTCGCCGACGCTCGCCAGCCGCTCACGGAGGAGCGCGCGGACCCCACGCGGTGGCTCGCCGTCGGGCGAGGGACCGGCGGCAATGGCCTCGACGACGTACAGCGGAAGGCCCTCGGACTCGGCGGCCAGGACGGCCGGATCCCAGTCCCGGCCTGGGGCGGGCGATGCGGCGACCAGTTGCGCGACGTCCTTGTCGTCCAGCCGGTCGAGATCGACGACGACCGCGCCGGGAAGCGACTCAATCGCCGCGGCGAACGCGACGCCGTCGGCTTCGAGGTCCTCGGGACGCCAGGTGAGGACGAGCAGGAGTCCCCGACCCGCCAGTCGCCGGGCGAGGTAGCGAAGTGCCTCGCGCGATGCGTCGTCCGCCCACTGCGCGTCCTCGATGACGACGAGGCCGGGCGCCCCGCCGGCCACCAGCGCCGCGATGACGACGGCGATGGCGTCCAGCAGCCGGCCGCGGGCGGCCGGCGAGTCGGGGGCGGACGGATACTCGACCCGCCGCATTCCCGCGGGGAGCGGCACGAGCCGCGACACCTCCCCGAGGGCTGTGCCCGCGACCCCCTCGAGTCGCCGGGCGGCGTCGGGACGGGCGAGACCTTCGGTGAGCAGCGCGACGATCGCCCCATATGCGATGGCACCCTCCGCCGGAAATGCCCGCGTCACCAGCGCGTGGCCGCCGGCGTCGCCGGTCAACGCCAGCAGCTCGTCCACGATGCGTGACTTGCCGATGCCGGCCTCGCCACGGACGACCGCGATCCTGCCGTCCGGCGTCGCCGCTCGGTGGGCGGCGACCAGCGTTGTGAGGGCCGCAGTGCGGCCGACCAGCGGGAGCGCGTCGCGCTGGGCCGACGCGGACGGCAGTGCGTCAGGCCCGGGCGCGGACGGCGCGCCACGGCTGGCCGAGGCGTCCATCGCCAGCCGTCCGTCGCGGATCGCGTCGTACAGCGCGGTGGTCTCGGCAAGCGGCGAGACGCCGAGCTCGCGTTCGAGGACGGCGACCGTCGCCCGGTACTCGCGGATCGCGCCAGCCCGGTCGCCGGCACGCGCGAGGACCGTCATCAACCGGCGGCGGGCGGCCTCGTCGAGCGGGTCCAGCTCCACGAGGCGCGATGCCGTATCGGCGGCAAGCGGGAGGTCCCCGGACGCCTCCGCGGCCGCGCCCAGCCGGTCGAGCAGCTCCACCACGCGTCGCTCGACCGTGCTCGCCCGGGTCGCGCGCCAGTCGTCGAAGTCCGGCGAGTCACGCAATGAGAATCCGGCGAGGAACGGGCCGCGCGCGACCGCCGCCGCGGAGGCGAGGGCCTCCACGTCGCGATCGCGGGCGTCCGACGCCAGGGCACGCTCGAGCGTCGCGAGGTCGATCGCCACGTCCTCACCGGGCACCAGCGCGACCGTCGACCGATCGACGCGCAGCCAGCGACCCCCGAGCGCTGACCGCAGGACTGACAGCGTCCGCCGGAGCGCGCCGCGCGCCGACTCATCGTCCGATTCGGGCCAGCACAGCGTCGCCAGCTCGTCGCGCGCGAAGGATCGCCCTTCGACGGCGAGGAGCGCGAGAATGGCGAGCGCCTTGCGTGTGTCCACGCGGATCGGCGCCCCATCGACGAGCACCTCGAGCGGCCCCAGGACCCGGATCTCGAGTGACATGGCGCGTAACGGTACAACCTTGGAGTCGACGTCCCGTAACGATCACAGGACGGCGCACCCGCAGGATCCCTGTTCATGACGGTACCCCGCCCTCGACCGGCCCTCGTCGTCTGGCTCGTCGTGCTGCTCGCGCTGGCCGTGAGCGGCTGGGTCCTGCTGCCGTTCCCGCGCCGGGCGCCCGGCTGGGAGGAGATCCTGTGGGCCGTGGGCTTCGGCGCAGGCTTCGCCACGGTCGGCGCGATCCTCGTCGACCGGCGTCCGCGGGAGCCGGTGAGCCGCGTCACCCTCGGGCTCGGGCTGGTGGCCGTGGGGGCCGTCGCGCTGCGGGCGGTTGCCGTGTGGCTGGCGGCACAGCCCGGCGATGTCCCGCCGATCGCGGCGGTCATGGCCGGCGTCTCCACGTGGCTCCAGAGCGTCGCCTTCATCGGCGCGGGCAGCTTCCTCATCGTGCGGTTCCCGGCCGGGCGCGAGCCGGGGCGCCTCGCGACGGTCGTCGACGCGCTGGTGGGGATCATCGTCGTCGGCGGGCTCCTCGCCCTCCTGCGACCGGGCGAGGTCGTGCAGGACTGGCTGCCGCAGGCGACCAACCCGCTGGGCGTCGAGGCGCTCGGGCCGCTCGTGGAGCGGGCAGACAGCATCGGGCTCGTGCTCTACCTCGCCAGCGTGGTCCTCGCGTTCATCGTGCTCGCGCGTCGCTATCGCCGAGCGAGTCCAACCGTCCGCGCGCAGATCCGCTGGTTCGGCATGGGCTGCGGCCTCCCGGTGGCGATCCTGACCCTCAGCCTCGTGTGGTCCGACGTCGGTTGGCTCTGGAGCGCCTGGTTCGTCGCGACGATCTTCGTACCGGTCACGATCGGGATCGCGATCCTCCGCTACCACCTGTTCGACATCGACAGGATCATCGGGCGAGGCGTGGCGTACGGCCTCGTGACCGCCGTCCTCGCGGCGCTGTTCATCGTGAGCAACCTGGCACTCCAGGCGCTCCTCGCCGGGGCCACCGGGGCGAGCACACTCGTCGTGGCGGTGTCCACGCTCCTGGTGGCAGCCCTGTTCCAGCCGATCCGGCGCGCGATCCAGACGCCCATCGACCGCCGGTTCAACCGCCGTGCGCTCGACGCGGAGCGGGTCGTCGGCGAGTTCACGCAGCGGACGCGCGACGAGGTCGATATCGAGCGCCTGCGTCGTGCGGTCGTGGGGACGGCGAGCGAGGCCGTCGCCCCGGCGGGTGCGAGCCTCTGGCTGCGCGATACGAGGGCAGGAACGTGAGCGCGACGCGTGCGCGAACTGCCCCGCCGCTCGGCGACGGTGCTCGCGCCAGCGTGCTGACGCTCGCGATCGGTGCGCCGCTCGGCCTCGTGGTGCTGGATGTCGCGGTCGTCCTGGTCGCGCCGGGCCTGCCCGATGCGTGGGCGATCCCCGCCTACACGGCGGCCGTCGCGACGTGGTCACTCGTGGGGGCGCTCGTCATCACCCGGCGGCCCGAACACCGGATGGGCTGGCTGATCCTCGGCGTCGGGGTGGCGGTCGCCACCAGCCTCATCGGGCAGGGCTGGGCCACCGTCAGCCTGGTGAAATTCGGCGGCGCCCTGCCGGGCACGGCGCTCGGGGGATGGCTGGGGTGGATGTTCCTGTCGGGGCTCGCCGCCGCCCTGCTGTTCGTGCCCCTACTGTTCCCTGACGGGACGGCGCCGTCATCCCGGTGGCGCCTCGTGGGGATCACGGCCGTCGTGGCGATCGCCATGCAGGCCGTCGGCACGATCCTGCTCCCTGGCTCCAGCGGCAGCCTCCGCGGCTTCGTCAATCCGACCGGTGTGCCCGCCCTCGGGCCGCTGGCGGCCATGGCGGTTGATCTCGGCGGTCTGCTCCTGCTCGTGTGCCTGCCGTTGTGCATGCTCGCCCCGGTCGTTCGCTTCCGGCGCGGCAGCGTCGTCGAACGACAGCAGCTGAAGTGGTTCGGCGCCGCGATGGTGCTTGCGGGACTGGGCCTGATCGGCGCCACGACGCTGCCCCAGCCCTTCGGGCAGGCGTGCTGGATCGTGATGACGCTCGCCGTCTGCCTGGTGCCGGTCGCGATCGCGGTGGCGATCCTTCGCTATCGGCTGTTCGACATCGACAGGCTCATCAGCCGCACCCTCGCCTACGCGGTGATCACGGCGATGCTCGCCGCCACGTTCGTCGTGACGAACGTCGCGCTCCAGGCGCTACTTGCAGGCGTGACCGGCAGCTCCGCCCTGGTCACGGCGCTCGCGACACTCGTGGTCGCCGGCCTGTTCCAGCCGGTCCGGCACCGCATCCAGGGCGCCGTCGACCGACGGTTCGACCGGCACGGCCTGGACGCCGAGCGGGTCATCGCGGCCTTCGCCCGCCGCGCGCGGGACGAGGTCGACGTCGAACGCCTGCGGAGCTCGGTCGTCGGCACGGCCCACGAGGCGGTCGCGCCGGCGGACGCCGGGCTGTGGCTCCGCACGGGGCACGGCGAACCATGACCCGGCGGTCGGCAGCTGTGCTCGCCCTGTGGACGGGGACCCTCGTCGGCGCGGCGATCATGGTGCTCGTCATCGCGACGGTGATCGCGTCACTGGGCGGCCCGGGGCTCGCCATCGTGATCACGATCCTCGCCGGCGACGCGGTCGCCTTCGGCACGGTGGGCATGCTGATCGCGCGGCAGCGACCCGACAACCGCATCGCCTCGGTCCTCGCGACGGCCGGGTTCCTGCTGCCCGTGACGTTCATCGGCTTCACGGTGGGGGCACTCCGGTACGCGCTCCACGGCCCGGACGACCTCCTCGGCGGCGCGTTCGCGGTGGTGGGATCGACCGCGCTCGGCCCGACGTTGTTCGCGGCGGTTCCCCTGCTCGCCATCCTGTTTCCGGACGGGCGCGTGCCCGGGCCCCGCTGGCGACTGCCCGTCGCCGCGACCGCCGCCGTGATCGGGGCGTCGTCACTGTTCACGCTCGTCAAGCCGGGCCCCGTCGAGGCGGAGCTCCCCGTCAATCCACTGGGGATCGACACTTCGCTGACGGGCGCACTCGGGCAGCTCGCTGCCCCCCTGCTCGTCCTCGGGATCGCCGCCGGCTCTGTGCTTGCGATCGCCGCCGTCGCGACGCGGTTCCGCCGCTCCGACGGCGTCGAACGACAGCAGCTCAAGTGGCTCCTGGCCGCCGTCGTCCTGATCGGGATCACCCTGACGCCGTCGTTCGTCGACGGGGACGGCGACCAGGGGTTCAGCGTCCTCGACGCGGTCGCGATGTCCAGCCTGGCACTCCTGCCGCTGAGCGTCGGCATCGCGGTCACGCGGCATGGGCTGTACGAGATCGATCGGGTCGTCAGCCGGACCGTCACGTACGCCCTGATCACCGCCATCCTCGCCGCGACGTTCGTGGTCACCAACCTCGCGCTGCAGGCCGTGCTCGCGGACGCCACGGGCAGCTCGGCCCTCATCACCGCGTTCGCCACGCTCGTCGTGGCGGCACTGTTCCAGCCGCTCCGCCGACGTGTCCAGGTCCTCGTCGATCGCCAGTTCAACCGCGCCCGGTACGACCGGCAGACCACGGCTGCGGGGTTCGCGGATCGGGTCCGCAACGAGGTGGACCTGCCCACGCTTCGCGGCGCGCTCGTCGCGACCGCCGACGAGGCTGTCCGGCCGACCGTGGCGGGCCTGTGGCTACGGCCGAGGCACGGGGCATGAAGACCCGGATTGCGTGGGCCATCGCCATCGTCGACGTGGTGCTGTTCCTGGCCGTGACTCTCGGTCCGTCGGACGGCGGCCTCGTCGAGACCCTGATCTACACCGTGGGGATCGCGTCGTTCGCCGGGATGGGGGCGCTCCTCTGGACGCGCGTGCCGGCAAACCCGATCGGTCCCCTGCTGCTCGCGTCCGGCACGCTGCTCGTCGCCGCCATCGTCGTGGGGATGTACGCAGATGTGGGCGCGATGCAGACTCCGCCATGGCCGAACGCAACAGCGGCAAGGCTGATCGCGGACACCCTGTTCATGTACCCGTTCCTGATCGCGTTCGTCGGCGTGCCACTCGTATTTCCCGATGGCAGCCTCCCGTCGCCGCGGTATCGAGTCGTGGGTGGCGCCCTCATCGTCCTCCTTTCCGTCTGGACCCTCCTGGGTCTGCTGTTCGACCAGGAGACCGGTGCTCGCATCCCGGGGCTGAAGGCCGTCGAACCGCTCGTCGGCGTGCTCGAGCTGGTCGTCCTCATCTCGGTCCTCGTCTCGTGCGGGGGCGCGGTCGCCGCCGTGTGGAGCCGCTTCCGGCACGGCGACACGGTCCAGCGCCAGCAGGTCAAGTGGCTCGTCGCGAACGTCGGGCTGGCTGGTGCCATCCTTCCGGTCTCGCTGCTCACGACCGAGGTCGCCCCGGATCTCTCGAACGTCCTCAGCAGCGTGGCGATCCTGGCCATGTTCGCGCTGCCGCTCGTGATCGCGATCGCGGTCCTCCGGTACCGGCTGTACGAGATCGACCGGATCGTCGGGCGGACCGTGGCCTACGCGATCGTCAGCGGCGTGCTGGCACTCGTGTTCGTGGTGACCAACCTCGCCCTGCAGGCGCTGTTCGCCGGCGTGACCGGGAGCTCCACGCTCATCACGGCGATGTCGACCCTCGTCGTGGCGACGCTGTTCCAGCCGCTTCGGGGTCGCGTCCAGCGGCTCGTCGACCGCCGCTTCAACCGCGGACGCGTCGACGCGGAACGGGTGGTCGGGAGTCTGGCTGCCCAGGTGCGCGACCAGGTCGATCTCGACCGTCTGCGGGTAGCGGTCGTCGCGTCCGCGGACGATGCGGTCGCCCCGGCGGGCGCCGGACTCTGGCTGCGTGGCACACGGTGATGCGCCACACGCCGCCTGCCTCCACCGCGTCGCCGGGCGTGCCCGTCGAGCGCCCGCTGCCGGTTCCGGCACGTGTCGTCCTGCTGGTCGTCCTTGCATCCGGCCTGGTGCTGCCGGTCGCCGACCTGTTCTCGATCCTGTTCTTTGTCACCCACGCCCTCGTCGGCTACCTCCTCGTCATCCGGCGCCCACGAAACCCGATCGGCTGGCTCCTGATCGCGATCGCGTTCGGCTTCGTGGGCACAGGTTCGCTCGACGAAAGGGAGCTCGTTGCGCTCAGCACCGGTACCGCGCCGCTGCCCGCGGTGGTGCGGGCGTGGATCGCTTCGTGGGCGGGATCCGCGGCGTTCGCTGCCTACATCGCCCTGGCGGCGCTCTACCCGACGGGCACCTTCGGGCAGGGGCGCCAGCGACGCGTCGGCCAGGTCCTCGTCGGACTCGCGCTCGCGGCGGTCGTGCTCGCGGCGCTGACACCCACCATCCGGATCGACCCTGACGAGACGGCCGTCGTCTACGACATCGCGAATCCGATCGGCATCGCACCGGATGTCCTGGGCGCGGTCGGCCTGACATCGGACTGGTGGGCCGTCGTCAGTGTCGGCCTGCTCCTGGCCTCCGTCGTGGCGCTCGTCATTCGCTACCGCGCCTCGACCGGCATCGTGCGGGTGCAGATGCGCTGGCTGGTCGCCTCGCTCTGCGCGATCGTCGTGAGCGTCATCGTCGGCTTCGTCCTGACCGCGCTCGGCGGGGCGGTCGCCGACCTCGCGTGGCTCCCGGTGCTCGTCGTGTACCCGACCCTGCCGGTGTCGGTCTACGTCGCCGTGACCCGGTACCGGCTCTACGAGATCGATCGCATCGTGAGCCGGAGCGTGGCGTGGGCCGTCGTGTCCGCCCTGCTCCTCGGCCTGTTCGCGGTCGGATTGGTGGCCCTCCAGGCGCTCCTCGCCGGGATCACCCAGGGCCAGGCCCTCGCCGTCGCCGCGTCCACGCTTCTTGCCTTCGGGCTGTTCCAGCCGCTGCGGTACCGCGTCCAGCGCGTCGTCGACCGGCGGTTCGACCGCGCACGGTACGACGCCGAGCGGACGGCCGGGGCATTCGCCGAGCGGCTGCGCGGCGAGATCGAGCTGGTCGCGGTCCGTGACGAGCTGGTCGCCACGGTGATTGACGCGCTCCGTCCCACCGGAGTCGGGATCTGGATGCGGGAGTCGAAGTGACCCGGAGGAGCGCAGGTGCGACCGTAACGATGTCCGAACGCACGACAACGAGGATGGTGTCATGACAGCGCTCACACGCCCCATCCGCCGCCTGTTCGGCCGCGGCGCCGCGACGCCGCCGAACGTGGAGACGGTCACGCCGGTCGCCGCGGTCGCGGAGCAGGCAGGCGTGGTCGTTGACATTCCCGAGACGGACCCGCTGTTCGCCTACCTCCAGGCGGCGCCCGGCCCGGTGGACGTCGCGCGCCTGGAGCTCGCGTCACCGTCGCTCGATGCCCTGCGGGCCGCGGGCGTCGCGCTGGTGGTCCCGCTGGTGACCCAGGGAGAGCTGATCGGCACGCTGAACCTCGGGCCGCGACTGTCCGAGCAGGAGTACTCGAGCGACGACCGCCGGCTGCTCGCCACGCTGGCCGCCCAGGCCGCACCCGCCATCCGGGTCGCGCAGCTCGTCCGCGAGCAGGCGGCCGAGGCCGCCGAGCGCGAGCGCTACGAGCAGGAGCTGAAGGTCGCCCAGCTCATCCAGCAGCAGTTCCTGCCGCGCGAGCTGCCGAACCTGCCCGAGTGGCAGATCGCGGCGTACTACGGGCCGGCGCGGGTCGTCGGCGGCGACTTCTACGACTTCATCGACCTCGGCGACGGCCGGATCGGGATCGTGGTCGGCGACGTCACCGACAAGGGCGTGCCCGCGGCGCTGGTCATGGCCCGGACGCACTCGATCCTCCGCGCCGAAGCGCCCCGGCTCGTGGAACCGGGCGCGGTCCTCGCCCGCGCGAACGAGCTGCTCGTCCCGGAGATGCCGGCCAGGATGTTCGTGACCTGCCTGTACGGCGTCCTCGAGGCCGCGACCGGCCGGTTCCGATTCGCGAACGCCGGCCACAACCTGCCGTATGTCCGGACCGCGAGCGGCGTCATCGAGCTGCGCGCGACCGGCCTCCCGCTCGGGCTGCTGCCCGGGGTCGCCTACGAGGAGACCGAGGGCGTGATCGACCAGGGTGACGCCGTGCTCCTGTACTCCGACGGGCTGGTCGAGCAGCACGGACCGGGCCGCGAGATGTACGGCTTCCCGAGGCTGCGCGAGGCGATGGCCACCGACGACGCCGGCAGCGCCCTGCTCGACCGCCTGCTCGACGAGCTCCGCGCGTTCACCGGGGCCGCCTGGGAGCAGGAGGACGACATCACGCTCGTCACGCTCCGTCGGGCTCCGGGCGTCGCCGCAGATGCGTCGTCGGTCTCGGCGGACCCGGGCATCGCCATCACGCGCGACGACGCGGCGGCCGAGGACATCCCCGCCGATGCCGAGCCGCTGCTGGCGTTCACCATCGAGGGGGCGATCGGCAACGAGCGGGCGGCGATGCAGCGGGTGGCCGAGGCGGTCGCGCCGCTGGGTCTCGAGCCCGCGCGACTCGAGCGCCTCAAGACGGCGGTCGCCGAAGCCGTGATGAATGCGATCGAGTACGGCTCGCAGGGCGATCCGTCGGTCCCCGTCGACGTGCGGGTGGATGCCGACGACGCGGCGATCCGCGTCCGGGTCACCGACCGCGCGCGGTCCGGGCCTGTGCCGGATGCCGAGATGCCGGACCTCGACGCGAAGCTCGACGGCCGGCAGAAGCCGCGTGGCTGGGGCCTGTTCCTGATCCGCCACATGGTCGACGGGATGGATGTCCACGCCGACGACGGTCTCCAGACCGTGACCCTGACCCTGGCACGCACGCCCGAAGGAGGTGCGGCATGACCGACCGATTGACCGTTGAGGTCGTCACCGCGATCCCGGGCGAGGCCCGCCTGGCGATGGCCGGCGACGTGGACATCGCGGCGGACGAGGTTCTCGCGGCCGCCTATGCCGATGCGGCGGCGGCCGGCGCGACCCGCGTCGTGCTCGACTTCGGCCGCGTCGACTACATCAACTCGACCGGGATCGCGCTCATCGTCCGGCTGCTCGCCGAGGCGCGGCGCGACCACCGCGAGGTCGTCGCGCTCGGCCTCACCGACCACTACCGCGAGATCTTCCGGATCACGCGCCTGTCCGACTACCTCACGATCGCCGACGCCCCGTCGGCGACCCCGATCCCCGAGGAGGCGTCCCGATGAGCGACACGACCGTCGACTTCCAGCGGTCCGGATCCGCGGCGATCCTCCGCATCCACGGCGAGATCACGGGAGGGAGCGAACCCGAGCTCATGGCCGCGTACGGCAAGGCGGAAGGTGCCCGCTCGGTGGTCCTCGACTTCGGCGACCTCGACTACATGAACAGCGGCGGGATCGGGCTCCTGGTCACGCTCCTCGTCCGCGCACAGCGCGCCGGCCAGCGGCTCATGGCCGTGGGCCTCAGCGACCACTACCGTCAGATCCTCGCGCTGACCCGCCTCGACGAGGCGATCGCGATCCATGACGACGAGGGCGCCGCCCTCGCCGCCGCCACCGCCTGACCCCGACCGACTCATCGGGCGCGGCCGCAGTCGCGCCATCCGCATCCCTCCGTCCCGGCGGCACGAACGCCGCCGGACCGCTTCGCCACCCACGAAGGGAGTCCGAGATGACCACCCCTGAGCTTCGTACGCCCCGCGACCGGGAGTCGTGGGCCCAGCCGGTCGACCGGCTGACCACCACCGCGACCGGCGCAGGCCGCGACACCGTCACCGGCCGGCGCGTCGCCGGGCCGGTCCAGGGCTTCGGCCAGCTGTGGCAGAAGACGTTCGCGATCCGCGTGCCGGCGGACGAGCATCCGCCCGAGGAGGTCGTCGCGCACTGGAAGGCCGGCTTCCCGACCTTCTGGCCGGGGGACGCCCGGTTCTACGCCCCGCTGTCCGGTATCGCCCCGGGCGAGGTGGCGCTGCTCGAGATCGCGCCCGTCCCCGGGTCGCCCGTGAGGATGTCGACCGGCGTCATGGTCATCTACGCTGACCGCGAGTCGTTCACGTTCATGACCCCGGAGGGCCACGCCCTGTCCGCCTGGATCACGTTCTCCGCGTATCGCGACGGCGACGAGACGGTCGCCCAGGCGCAGGCGCTCGAGCGCACGGCGGACCCGTTGATCGAGCTGTCGTACCTGTTCGGCGCGAACCGGGCGAACGACCGGTTCTGGGAGCAGACGCTCGCCAACCTCGCCCGGTCGCTCGGCGTCGTCGAGCCGGTCGTCCAGGTCAGAAAGGTGTGTGTCGACCGGCGACGGCAGTGGCGGTACGCCGGCAACGTCAGGTATTCAGCGGCGGTCGGCATGGCGGTCGGCACCGTCACGGCGCCCGTCCGCTGGTTCCGACGGCGCCGCTCGGCCTGAGGCATCCATGTCCCACGCGCGGCTCGACGCGATCGTCGTCGGGGCGGGGCCGAACGGCCTCGCCGCGGCGATCTCGCTCGCGCGCGAGGGACGCGCGGTCCGCGTCTACGAGGCGGCCGAGACCGTCGGCGGTGGCGCGCGTTCCGCCGAGCTGACGCTGCCCGGCTTCGTCCACGACCCGTGCGCCTCGGTCCACCCGCTGGGGGTCGCGTCGCCGTTCTTCCGCTCGCTCGAGCTGGCGCGGCACGGGCTGAAGTGGGTGCAGCCGGCCGCGCCGCTCGCCCACGTCCTGGCGCCGGACCGGACGGTCGTCCTGCCGCGCTCGCTGGATGACGGCGCACTCGACGAGGCGCTGGGCCGGGACGCCGGCGCCTGGCGTTCGCTGTTCGGGCCGCTCGCCGGAGAGTGGGAACGGCTGCTGCCGATGCTCCTGCGTCCGGTGCTGCGGTTTCCCCGCCACCCGGTCCTCATGGCGCGGTTCGGGATCCCGGCCCTGCTGCCGTCGGTCGACCTCGGGCGGCTCCTGTTCCGCGAGCCGGCAGCGCGGGCGCTGTTCGCGGGGATGGCGGGGCATTCGATGCTCTCGCTGCATGCGCCGCTCAGCTCGTCGTTCGCGCTGGTGCTGGGGCTCCTGGCCCACGGCGTGGGGTGGCCCGTGGCGAGGGGCGGCAGCGGGGCGATCGCCGCGGCGCTCGAGGCGGAGGCGCGGCGGCTGGGCGCGGAGATCGTGACCGGGCACCGAGTTGATTCGCTCGCCGGCCTGCCGCCCGCGCGGGCCGTGATCCTCGACCTCACGCCGCGCCAGGTGCTCGCTCTCGCGGGCGACCGCCTGCCCGTCGGGTACCGCCGGCAGCTCGAGGCGTTCCGCTACGGGCCCGGGGTGTTCAAGGTCGACTGGGCGCTGGACGGCCCCATCCCCTGGCGCGACTCCCGGACCGCGGACGCCGTCACCGTGCATCTCTCCGGTACGGCACGTGACGTCGCCGCCACCGAGGAGGTGGTCGCGCGGGGTCGGGCGGCGGAGCGGCCGTTCATCCTGCTCGCCCAGCCAACGGTCGCCGATCCCTCGCGGGCACCCGCCGGCAAGCACGTCGCGTGGGCGTACTGCCACGTCCCGCACGGCTCGACCATCGACATGACGGCCGCCGTCGAGGCCGAGGTCGAGCGCCACGCGCCCGGGTTCCGGGACGTGATCCTTGCCCGAGCGACGAAGGACGCACCGGCGATGGAGGCGTGGGACGCGAACTACGTCGGCGGCGACATCAACGGCGGGATCGCCGACTGGCGCCAGCTCCTGTTCCGACCGGTCCCCCGCTGGAACCCCTACACGACCCCTGATCCGTCGCTCTTCCTGTGCTCATCATCGACGCCGCCGGGCGGGGGCGTGCACGGCATGTCCGGGATGCATGCGGCACGAGCCGCCTCGCGGTGGTTGGAGCACCGAGGATGACCGAGAGGACGCGTGGCGCGGACGGCGACGCCCGGCTTCGGGCGGCCGTCGCCGTCGCCCTGGCCCTGCCGGTGGTCGTCGCCACGGCGCTCTTGTCCGACGCGGGCGGCATGTTGCTGCTCGCCTCGTACGGGATCCCCGGCATCGTCCTGGCGATCCGTCGGCCCGGCCAACCGATCGCCTGGCTCCTCCTCCTGATGGCCATCGGCCTCGCACTCGGGACTGCGCGAGTGACGGCGACGCAGGAAGCGCTGCTCGCGGAGACGCTGACGCCGGTGGAGGCCTTCACGTCCTGGGCGAACGGCATCGGCTGGGTCTTCGTGTTCGAGGGGCTCATCGGGATCGCGCTGGTCTTCCCGAGCGGCCACATGCCGCCCGGCCCGTGGCGAACGGTCGGCCGGGTGGTCGTCGCAGCGAGCCTGGTGCTGGTCGTCCTCCTCGCCACGGGCCCGGTCATCAACGTGACGCTGCCCGGCTATACCTCCGGAACTGACGTCCCGAATCCGTACGCCCTTCCGTTCCTCGCCGGGTCGTCGACCCTGGTGGGTCTCACGATCCCGATGTGGATCGCGCTCGCCGCCACCGCGGCAATCGCGGGCGCCTCGCTCGTCGCGCGCTTCCGGGCCTCGTCGGGGCTGGAGCGGCTGCAGTATCGGTGGCTGGCCTGGGCGCTCGTCCTCGTCGGCATCGGGAGCGTGCTGTGGGCGCTCGTGACGAACCTCCTCCAGGTCGACCTCGGCCTCCTGCCCGCCCTGATCGTCGCCCTCACGTACCCCACCATCCCGATCGCGGTCGTCGTCGCGGTGCTCCGGTACCGCCTGTACGAGATCGACCGCCTGGTCAGCCGGACGCTGGGCTGGGGCATCGCGACCGCAGCCGTGGTCGCGATGTTCGTCGTTGCCGTGCTCGGGCTTCAGGCCGCCCTGACCCACGTGACGCAGGGCGAGACGCTTGCCGTGGCGGCGTCAACGCTCCTCGCGTTCGCCGCGTTCCAGCCCGTCCGGGCGCGCGTCCAGGGGATGGTCGACCGGCGATTCGATCGGCCGCGTCTCGAGGCGGAGCGGCGGCTCGCCGCGTACGGCGAGCGGCTGCAGCACGAGGTGGACATGCGCAGCCTCACCCAGGACGTCGAAGCGACCGTCGACGCGACGCTGCGCCCGACGCGCGCGGGGTTGTGGATCCGCGACGCCCGCGGGGGAAGAACCCCGTAACGACCTGCGGACACTCACCGACCACGATCTGCCCGTCAACTCGACCGTGCTCGTCGTGTGCGTCGTCGTCCAGGTGTTCGTCGCGCTGCGGGACGCCATGCCGGCGGTCGCGGCACTTCACCCCATGAGCGGATTCCTCATCCTGCTCGTCTCGATCGTGATGGCGCGGGCCGCGTGGGCTGCTGCGCGCGCGGCCTCCGTCGGGTCGCCCGATGCGGCCGCGCCGGCGACCGTGCCGGCCTGACCGTCACGACACGCAGAACTCGTTGCCCTCGGGATCGGCCATCACGGTCCACGTCAGCTGGCCGAGCGAGCGCTCGGCGACGAACGTTGCGCCGAGGGCCAGCAGGCGCTCCACCTCGGCGGCCATGTCCTCGGACCGGAAGTCGAGGTGGACGCGGTTCTTGGT
>DASSRG010000261.1:0-2551 GCA_035701885.1 Candidatus Limnocylindrales bacterium | reverse complement strand
GGCGACCTGTCACCATCCGGCCCATGGACCTCACCTTTGTCGGCTGGATCGTCGTGGGTCTGATCGCGGGCCTGTTCTCGGGCGTCATCGTCGGTGGCCGCACCGCGCGAGGCTGGATGCCGAGCCTGTTCATCGGGCTCGTCGCGGCCGTCCTCGTCGGCTGGCTCCTGACCACGTTCGCGGGCGTCGACGGCATCACGAGCATCTGGCTCGCGGCGCTGTTCTCGGCCGGCATCGCGATCGTCCTGCGGCTGCTCCTGAAGTCGTTCTCGTTCAGCGACTGACGTCCGAGGCGCGCGCGGCCGCGCGGGTCGCGTCGCACCGGGCCTTCGCGCTAGCCTTGCGCCCATGACGCAGGGCGAGTTCGCGACGCGCACCCTGATCGGGGAATCGTTCGCCGGCAGCGGGCCGAACGCCGCGCACATCAACATCGTGATCGGCCGGAAGGGCGGTCCGGTCGAGACGGCCTGGACGACCGCGCTCGCGACGCCACGCGCCGGCCACATCCCGTTCCTCACGGTCCTCCGGCCGAACCTCCCGGTGAAGCCCATGACGCTGTTCGTCAACAAGGCGGACCTGCGCGAAGGGACCCACTCCCAGCTCACGTGGGGCCCGGCCCAGGCCGGCGTCGCGGCGGGCGTGACACAGGCCGTCGCCGATGGACTCGTCCCGGCGGGCGAGGTGGACGACCTCCTGGTCATCGTCGCGGTGTGGGTCGACTGGACGGCCGACGACGCGAACCTCGTGTTCGCGAACAACAGGGCCGCGACCCACGAGGCGATCGCGGCGGCGGTACGGGGCGAGCCGAGGATCGAGGACGTGGTGGCCGAGGTGGGCCACCCGTGGAACGCCTCGTATCACGAGCACCGCAACTAGCCGGCGCGTCCGGATCGGCGAGCCACCGCCCATGAAGATCACCGGGATCCGGATCGCGCGTCTCGAGCACCCGCTCGACCCGCCGTTCCTCGCCGCGTGGGACCCCGTGCCGCGCACTTCCTTCGCCGCGACCCTGGTGGAGGTCGAGACGGATGCGGGCGTCCGTGGCGTCGGGTCCGGGGACACGATGGACGGGTTCGAGGCGTTCGCGCACCTGTTCCTGGGCGAGGACCCGCTCCGCATCGCACGCCACGTGCGCGCGATCGAGACGATCGGGTTCCACGCCGGCCGCTACTGGCCGCTCGAGGCGGCGCTGTGGGACGTGATCGGGCAGGTGACCGGGCAGCCCGTGTCGGTCCTGTTCGGTGGAGCGGCGGACGGGCTGCCGGCCTATGCCTCAACCGGCGAGCGTCGCTCGCCGGAGGAGCGGGCCGCCTCCGCGGTCGCAATCGCCGACGCCGGGTTCCGGGCGATGAAGATCCGGATCGACCGGACGCGGGCGGAGGACGGGCTCGCGACGGTTCGGGCGGTTCGCGACGCGGTCGGCGACCGCCTGACGCTGATGGTCGACGTCAACGCCGGCTGGCGGATGGCCGGTGACACGACGGCCGCCCTCGACATCGTCACTGCCCGCCGCCTCGCCGACGCGCTCGCCGAGCTCGACGTCCTGTGGCTCGAGGAGCCGCTCGACGCCGCGGACCTGCGCGGCCACGCGGCGCTGCGCGACGGCGCCCGCGTCCGCATCGCCGGCGGCGAGATGACGCGCACGGTGCCGGAGCTGCTTGCCGCGCTCGACGCGGACGCGTTCGACGTCTACCAGCCGGATGTCGTGCTCGCCGTCGGGATGCTCCGCGCGCGGACCATCGCGGAGCTCGCGCTGGCCCGGAACCGGTGGTTCACGCCGCACACCTGGACCAATGGGATCGGGCTGCTCGCCAACCTCCACGTCGCGGCCGGGGTCGGCGGCGGGCCGTTCCTCGAGGTGCCGTACGACCCGCCGGGGTGGACCCCCGCCCGGCGTGACTTCATGCTCGCCGAGCCGGTCGCGGTGGGTGCGGACGGGGTCCTGCGCGTCCCGGCCGCCCCCGGTCTCGGGATCACCCTGTCCGCTCGGGCCCGCGCCGCGCTCGACGCCGCGCGATAGGCTGGCGCCACCGATGACCGACCTCGCGACGCTCGCCCACGCCGACTGGCTCGAGCGAGCCCGCTCCCTGCGCCCGCCGACCCGCCCGTTCATCGCCGGCGACTACGTCACGCCCCTCGATGGCCGCCCCGTCGCCGACACCACGCCCCGCGACGGCTCGGTCATCGCCGAGATCGAGACCGCCGGTGTGCGCGACGTCGAGCGCGCGGTGGCCGCCGCCCGCGAGGCGTTCGAGGACGGGCGATGGGCGAACCGGTCGCCGGTCGCCCGCAAGCGGGTCCTCCTCCGGTTCGCCGAGCTCGTCCGCGAGCACGCGGAGGAGCTCGCGCTGCTCGAGAGCCTGGACGTGGGTCACCCGATCGGGGACGCAACGCGCGTGGACGTGCCCGGCGCCGCGAACTGCCTCCAGTGGTACGCCGAGGCCGCGGACAAGCAGTACGGCGAGATCGGCCCGACCGGGCCCGACGCCCTGTCGCTCGTGACCCGTGAGCCGCTCGGCGTGGTCGCCGCGATCGTCCCCTGGAACTACCC
>DASSRG010000260.1:0-23174 GCA_035701885.1 Candidatus Limnocylindrales bacterium | reverse complement strand
CGCCGCGGGGGCGCCTCCGGAGCGTGTCGCTGTTCATGGTCCTCCTCCTACGCGTACCAGTCGGGGGCGGTGCCGCCGAGCCAGCCGGGGAGCCATTCCCGCTCGGCGTCGATCAGCTCGTCGGTCATGCGCCAAGCCTCGTCGAGCGTGAGCCGGGCCTGGACGATGGGGTCGGTGAGGACGGCGTGGTACACGAGGTCGCGGTCCTCGTGCAGCGCGGCCGTCACGGTGAGCTCCTGGCAGTCGACCGCCGCCCGCGTGTAGGCCGCGCACTGCGGCGGGAGCGGGCCGACCGCGGTCGGGTGGACGCCCAGCCCGTCGACGAGCGCCGGGACCTCCACGCAGGCGTCCGGCGCGAGGTTCGAGATGAACGACCCGCCGCCGACGCCGGCGGGGTCGACGTGGTTCATCACGTTGGCGACGATCCGCGAGGGCTGACCGGTCACGACCGAGTTGATGATCACCGCGGCGTACTCGCCGCTGCGCTCGATCTCGAACGGCTCGCCGGCGTCGAGCATCCGCTTGGTCTCGGCGAACTCGTCGAGGTTGTTCGCGACCCGCGACAGGTACTCCCCGATCGGCACGTGGAACGGTTCGACCTGGCCCTTGGGGATGAACCACGGGTTGTACTCCGCGTGGTGCTCGCTGGATTCGGTCGGGTAGACCCCGAACCGCCGGTAGAGATCGGCGCGCACGAGGTCGTCGTCCGGGACCTTGCCGGCCTCGACGAACGCCCGGACGTCCGGGTACAGGTCCCGGCCGCGATGCTCGAGGCGGAGGATCCAGGCGAGGTGGTTGACGCCCGCCGAGAGCGAGTCGACCTCCGCAGCGGGCACTCCCACGTACCCGGCCAGCCGGTCCACGGTCCAGTAGACCGAGTGGCACAGCCCCACCGTCGGGTAGCCGACCGCCTCGTGCACCGATCGCACGAGCATGGCCATCGGGTTCGTGTAGTTGAGGAATGTCGCGTCGGGACACACATCCGCCATGTCCGAGACGATCCCCAGCACCACGGGGATCGTCCGCAACCCGCGCAGGACGCCGCCGACGTTGATCGTGTCGTTGATCGTGTACTGGAGGCCATACCGGCCGGGGATGTCGAAGTCCACCTGGGTCGCGCGGGCGCCGCCGACCTGGATCGTGTTGATGACGAAGTCCGCGCCCGCGAGCGCTTCGCGGCGGTCGAGGCTGCCGCGGATCGACGGGGTCGCGCCGAGCGCCTGCGCCGTCCACGACGCCATGCGCTCCGCCGTCTTCAGGCGGTCCGCGTCGATGTCATGGAGGACGAGCTCCGCGTCGCGCAGGGCGTCGAAGCTGAGGATGTCGCCGAGCAGGTTGCGCGTGAACTCCACGCTGCCCGCGCCGACGAGGACGATCCGGGTCATGCCTCCACCTCCGCCGCCGCGCCCGTCCCGGCCCCGAGGATGTGCCGGAGTCCCTGGCTGTGGTAGCGCTCGATCCAGCCCGGGCGGTCGGGATTCGCGCCCCGCACCCGGGCGAGCGCGAACGCGAGCAGGGCGACGGGTGGCACGGCCGACAGCGGCGCGTGATCCTCCGCCGCGTCACCCGGCAGCGGGAGCAGCGTGGACGTGGGGACGAGCGGTTCTGGACCCACCTCGATCGTCCGGGCGCCCCACTCGGTCGCGTGGCCCAGCAGCTCCCGGAGGGCCTCGCGGGCCGGCCCCACCGGCGCCAGCGCGATGACCACGGCGTCCGGGCCGAGCATCGTGGCGGCACCCGAGGTCATCTCCCAGGCCTCCGCGCCCTCGGCGTGGACCAGCGCCATCTCCTTGAGCTTGAGCGCGGCCTCGAGCGCGGCGGGGTACGCCATGCCGCCGCCGGTCACGAACAGGTGACCGGCGCCGCGCAGCTCGGCGGCGATCGGCTCGACGAGCGACTCGGCAGCGGCGATCGCGGACTCGGCGGCGTCTGCGGCCCGGAGCAGGTCGGCGCGGAGCGCATCGCCCGCGGCGTCGCCCAGCAGCTCGAGCAGCAGCAGCTCGGTCGCCGCGAGCGTCGAGGAGAAGGTCTTCGTCATCACCGGAACCGTCGATGGGCCGCCCGCCGACATGACGACGTCCGATGCGACGCGGGTGAGCGTGGACCCGGGCACGTGCACGACGCCGGCGAACGGGACGCGGCCGCGGTGCCGCTCGGCGGCGGCGAGCACATCCTTGAACTCCCCCGACGACGAGATGCCGACGATCGCGTCGCCGGGCCCGAGCTGGGGCGGGTAGGTGACGAAGTCGGCGGCCGTGACCGGCACCACGACCGGGTCATCGGGGCCGGCGTGTCGGCGGTACAGCGTGGACGACGCGATGCTCGAGTGGAACGAGGTGCCGTTGCCGATGACGTGGACCCGGCGCACGCCCGAGTCGCGCCACCGCCGGGCGACGTCACGTGCCTGCGGCGCAGCCGCCTCGACCGTCGCGCGGATCGCGGTGGGGCCCTCGCGGATCTCGCTCGGAACGGTGCCCTGGATCATCGCGCCGCTCGGGGCGCTGGTTCCGGCGATGCGACGACGACGTCCACGCCCCGCCTCCGGACGGCGGCGAGCGTCTCCGGCCGGGCACGATCGTCGGTGACGAGCGTCCTGACCTCGTCGAGGCCGAACACGAAGCCGGGCGCGGCCTGCTCGAACTTCGTCGAGTCGGCGAGGACGACGACCGAGCGCGCCATCCGGCGCAGCGCCCGGTCGATGAGGATCTCGGGCACCGAGTCGTTCATCAGCCCCTGGTCCACGCTGATGGCCCCGATGCCCATGAACAGCGTGTCGGCCCGCAGCTCGGTCGCGGCGAGCTCGGCGAGGTGGCCGAGCATCGAGTGCATCTTCGGCCGTACGACGCCGCCCAGGACGATGAGCTCGATTCCCTCGCGGTCAAGGAGGACCGTTGCCACGTCGAGGGCGTTCGTGATCACCGTGAGTCGGCGGTCCGCGATCTCGCGCGCGAATGCGAGCGCGGTCGTGCCGCTGCCGATGGCGATCGTGGAGCCCTCGTGGACGAGCCCCGCGGCAGCGCGCGCGATGGCGCGCTTCGCCGCCTGTTCGGGATCGGACCGGGTGACGCGCGGAAGCGCGTCGGTGATCGCGGCGCCGCCGTACGTCCGGACGAGACGACCCTCGCGGGCCAGCCGCTGGAGGTCGCGGCGGATCGTGGACGGCGTGACGTCGAGGGTCTCGGCGAGCTGGGAGACGCTCGCGCGCCCGTCGGCGCGCAGGTGCTCGACCAGCGCCGACCGGCGCTCCGACTCCCGCATGGCGCGAATGATGCGCGAATGCTGCGCGCTGTGTCAACGATTCATGCTGTGTTTGCGCGTTCTGCGCAATGTTGTGCGCGAAACAGGCTGACGTACGGGCTCGCTCGCCGCTACCATCGCCACCGATGGCCTACCTCCTCGGCACCGTCCGCGGCCTCGACGCGTGCAGCAGCCCGCGTGGCACGTTCACGGTCCTCGCGCTCGACCACCGCCAGAACCTGCGCAAGGAGCTCCGTCCCGACACACCGGACGCGGTTACCGAGGCGGAGATGGTCGACTTCAAGCGCGCGGTCGTGCGCGAGCTCCGAGGCTCCGGCACGGGCGTGCTGCTCGACCCCGAGATCGGCGTCGGACCGGCGATCGCGGACGGATCGCTGTCCGGCGGGACCGGGCTGATCGTCGCCGTCGAGGCGACGGGCTACGACGGGCCGCCGGGCGCGCGGGTCAGCCGCGTCCTCGACGGTTGGGGCGTGGACCGCATCAAGCGCCTCGGGGCGTCGGCGGTGAAGCTGCTCGTCTACTACAACCCCGACGCCCCCAATGCCGCCGACCAGGAGCGGCTGGTCGCGGACGTCGCGCGCGAGTGCCACGACGCCGACATCGCCCTGTTCCTCGAGCCGCTGTCGTTCGCCCTCGACGGCGGCAAGCTGCGCGGCGAGGATCGGCGGCGGGTGGTCGTCCGGACCGCGGAGCGGCTCACTGCCCTCGGCGCGGACGTCCTCAAGGCCGAATTCCCCTACGACGCGTCGGTCTCCGACGAGGACGCCTGGGCGGAGGCCTGCGCGGAGCTCGACGCCGCGACCCCGGTGCCATGGGTCCTGCTCTCCGGCGGCGTCGACGACGCGACGTTCGAGCGCCAGGTCGCGGTCGCATGCCGGGCCGGCGCGAGCGGGGTGCTCGTCGGCCGCTCGGTGTGGGCCGAGGCCGCCACGCTCGAGCCCGACGCCCGCGACGCCTTCCTGTCGACGACCGGCCGCGAGCGGCTCGACCGACTCACACGCCTCGTGGACGAGCTGGGGGAGCCGTGGCGCCCGCGGTGGACGGCGGCGCGGGCGCCCGAGACGCCCGGGCCGGGCTGGTACGCGCGGTACTGACGACCGATGAAGGACATCGACCTGCTCGTCGTCGGCGAGCTCAACGCCGACATCGTCGTCACTGACCCGGACCCGGTGCCGGCGTTCGGGCAGGCGGAGCGCATCGTGGAGGGCGTCCGCCTCACCCTCGGCAGCTCGTCGGCGATCACGGCCTGCGGGGCGGCCCGCCTCGGACTCACGGTCTCGTTCGTCGGCGTCGTCGGCGACGACGCGCTCGGCCGGTTCGTGCTCGACGCGCTCGCCGCGCGGGGCGTCGACACTTCAGCCTGCCGAGTCGCGCCGGCCCGGGCGACCGGCGCCTCGGTCATCCTCGGCAATGGCTCGGACCGGGCGATCCTCACGGCGATCGGGACGATCGCTGACACCCGGGCCTCCGACGTCCCTGACGCGCTGCTCGCCCGCGCCCGGCACGTCCACGTCGGCAGCCTGTTCCTCCAGCCCGGGCTCGCGGTCGACGTCCCGGCGCTGTTCGCTGCGGCGCGGACGAACGGCGCGACGACGAGCCTCGACCCGAACTGGGACCCGTCGGAGACGTGGGATGGCGGGTTCGCGGCCGCCCTCGCCGAGACGGACGTCGTGCTCCCGAACCAGGCGGAGGCGATCCGGTTGACGGGGACCGCCGGCGTCGAGCGCGCGGCACTCCGCCTGGCAGGCGAGCGACGGATCGCGGTCGTCAAGCGCGGCTCCGCCGGGGCGATCGCCGCGGTCGGCGGCACGATCCACCGCGCCGGCACGCGAACCGTCGTTCCCGTGGACACGACCGGCGCCGGCGACTCGTTCGATGCCGGCTTCATCGCCGCGCGGCTGGACGGCCGCTCGGTGGATGATGCGCTCGCCTACGCGGTCGCCTGCGGGTCGCTGTCGACCCGCGCCGCGGGTGGCACCGAGGGGCAGCCGACGCGCGACGAGGTCGCCGCGTGGCTCGCGGAGGGAGCGACATGACCACGGCCCGAGGCGACGCGGCGATCCGGCGGGTCGTCGGCGTGTCGCTCAACGCGGCGATCGACCGGATCGTGTCCGTGCCGCGCCTGACACCCGGCACGATCCACCGCCCGACGGCGCTGGCCATGGTCCCCGGTGGCAAGGCCGCGAACACCGTCCGCGCCGCGCGCCACCTCGGCCTTCCGGGCTCGATCGTCGCGGTCCTCGGCGGCTATGCCGGCGCCTGGTACCGCGATGCCGTCGGCGCCCTCGAGATCCCGCTGTTCCCGGTCATGGTGGAGTCGGAGACGCGGACCTGCCTTTCGATCCTCGACGAGGAGGCTGGCACGCTCACCGAGCTGTACGAATCCGGCGTGACGCTGGGGCCGGACGACTGGCCGATGGTCGAGGTCGCGCTCGCCGAGGCGCTGGCAGACGATCCCGAGGGCGCGATCGTCGTCCTCGCGGGCAGCCTGCCGCCCGGCGCCCCGCCGGACGCATACAAGCGGCTGGCACGCGCGGTTGCCGCGGCTGGTGCGCGCGCCGTCGTCGATATCGGTGGGGATCCCTTCGCGGCCGCGCTCGAAGCCGCCCCGTGGCTGGTCAAGGTGAACCAGGAGGAGGCGTCGTCGATCCTCGGGCTCGAGGGCCAGGACGATCCCGTGGCCGCGGCGCGCGGGCTCGTGCGCCGCGGGGCGGGAACGGCGATCGTCACGCTCGGCATCGACGGGGCGGTGCTCGCGTCGCGCGACTGGGCCTGGCGGCTGGGCCCGGTTCCCGAAGAGGCCCGCGGCCCTTACTCGGTCGGGAGCGGCGACGCATTCACCGCCGGATGGCTCGCCGCCCTCGCGGCCGGCTCGGCCGTCCTGATCGGGCTGCGTCGAGCAGGGGCGGCCGCGGCGGCCAACGCGCGGGTGCCGGGCCAGGGCGAGGTCGACCCGGCCGAGGTGTCCTCGCTCGTGTCGTCGTTCCGCGTCGAGCCCGTGGGCTGAGGGCTCCCTACTCCGCCAGGCCTTCGAGCCGGCGCTTGACGCGGCCGAGGGCGCCACGATCCGCGAACGCGACGAACACGGTGTCGTCACCGGCGATCGAGCCCACGATCTCGGGCCACCGGGCGCGGTCGAGCGCCGCGGCGAGGGGATGCGCGGACCCGGGCAGCGTCCTGAGGACCAGCATCGTGCCCGCCTCGCGGACCTCCACCGGCATGTCGCGGAGCAGGGTCCGGATCCTGTCCTCGCCGCTGGTGTCCGCCTCACGGAGCCGCGGCGGGATCGCGTAGGCCTGGGTCCCGGACCGGCCGGCCTTGATCAGCCCCAGCTCGGCGACGTCGCGCGAGATCGTCGCCTGGGTGGTGCGGAAGCCGCGTTCCCGGAGGGCCGCCGCCAGCTCCTGCTGGGTCCGGATCGGGCGCTGCTCCACCAGGTCGCGAATCGCCCGCTGCCGGAGCTGCTTCATGACCTCCATCGGCTGGCCCCCGGCTACCCGCGCAGCACGAACACGACGAGCACGATCGCGGCGAGGACGAACCGGTACACGACGAAGATCGTGAACGAGTTCGAGCGGAGATAGCGGAGCAGGATCGCGATCGCGAGGATGCCCGACACGAACGCCGCGACCACGCCGACGAGCAGCGTGAGCGGCTCCGCACCCACGACCTCGCCGCGCACGAGCTTGAACCCCTCGTACACGACGGCCATCGCGGTGATCGGGGTGGCGAGGAGGAACGAGAACCGGGCGGCATCCGCGCGGTCGAGGCCCGCGAACAGCGCGGCGGACATCGAGATCCCCGACCGGCTCACGCCGGGGACGAGCGCGAGCGCTTGGGCCACGCCGATCCCCGTCGCGCCGCGGAAGGTCAGGCCCTCGAGATGGTGGGTGCGAGGCCCGAACCGGTCCGCGAGCCACAGGATCACGCCGCCGATGACGAGCGTGATCGCGACCAGCCACGCCTGGCGGATCGTCTCCTCGATGAGGTCGTTGAACAGCAGGGCCGCGATGACCGCCGGGACCGTCGCGATGGCAATGAGCCACGCGAGCCGGCGGTCCGGATCGTCGCGGAACGAGCGATCGCGGATCGCAGCGAGACCGGCGGGGATGAGCCGCCGCCAGTCATCGCGGAAGTAGACGAGGAGCGCGAGCAGCGTCCCGCCGTGGAGCACGACGGAGAACGCCAGCGACTCGATGAACGGGTCGTCCCACCCGAACAGGTACGGGACGAGGAGCAGGTGCCCCGACGACGAGATCGGCAGGAACTCGGTGAGCCCCTGCACGATCCCCATCACGAGCGCCTGGAAAACCTGCTCCATCGTCTACACGCCCCGTCGCGCATGGCGCGGCGATGCGAAGGCCCCGGCGAAGACCGGAGCGAGCGCACTCGGACGTGCGTGAGCGAGGACCGCAGCCGGCAACGCTCGCATCGGCCGCAAGGCGCGACGGCCTACCGGATGAAGAGCGGAGCCAGCACCAGCGTGATGGTGGCCAGCAGCTTCACGAGGACGTGGAGCGACGGGCCGGCGGTGTCCTTGAACGGGTCGCCGACCGTGTCGCCGACGACGGCCGCGGCGTGGGCCTCGGTGCCCTTGCCGAGGACGTTGCCGTCGTCGTCCTTGAGGTTGCCCGACTCGATGTACTTCTTCGCGTTGTCCCACGCGCCGCCGCCGTTGTTGAGGACGGTGGCGAGGAGCACGCCGGCGATCGTCCCCACCATCAGCATGCCGGCCACCGCCTGGTAGCCCAGCAGCACGCCGACCAGGATCGGTGCCGCGACGGCGACGAGGCCCGGGGCGACCATCTCGCGGAGGGCGGCCCGGGTGGTGATGTCCACGACCCGCGCGTAGTCCGGCTTCTGGCTGTAGTCCATGATCCCGGGCATCTCGCGGAACTGGCGGCGCACCTCGACGATGATCGACTGCGCCGTCTTGCCCACGGCCCGGATGGCGAGGCTGCTGAAGAAGTACGCGAGCATCGCGCCGACGAACGCGGCGACGAACACGCCGACGTCGGACAGGTTGACCGCGTTGAGCAGGGCCTGCTCGCGGTTGCGGAGGATGAGGTTGACCTTGTCGATGTAGGCGGAGAACAGGAGGAACGCGGCCAGCGACGCCGAGGCGATCGCGTAGCCCTTGGTCAGGGCCTTGGTCGTGTTGCCGACCGCGTCGAGGCGGTCGGTGATCTCGCGGGCGCCGGCCTCGGCGCGCGAGAACTCAGCCACGCCGCCGGCGTTGTCGGTGATCGGGCCGAACGTGTCCATCGCGAGGATGTACGCGGTGGTCATCAGCATGCCCATCGTGGCGACCGCGGTACCGAAGATGCCGCCGACGTTGACGCCCTCGGTGTTGGTCAGGTTGGCCTGGGTGCCCAGCCAATGCGACGCGAGGAGCGCGATGCCGATCGTGATCGCGGTGACGAAGGTCGTCTCGAAGCCGACGGCCGTGCCGCTGATGATGTTGGTCGCGGGACCCGTCTTCGACGCCTCCGCGATCTCGCGGACGGGGCGGAACGAGCCGGCCGTGTAGAACTGCGTGATGTACACGAACGCGACGCTCGTCGCGAGGCCGACGATGCCGGCGAGGAAGAACCAGACCCAGGTCGGCAGGCCGGAGGCACCGGTCGCGGACCCGGTGTTCATCATGATGCTGGTCGTGATCGCGAGCCCGACGACCGACAGGATCGTGGTTGCCCAGTACCCGCGGTTGAGGATGTTCATCGGGTCCTCGTCCTCCTTGCCGCGGATGAAGAACATCGCGACGATGGTGGCGAGGAGGCCGAACGCGCGGACGACGAGCGGGAAGAAGATCCAGCTCTCGGGGTTCGGCCAGCCGGCGTCGACCGCGATCTTGTAGACCGCGACGCCGAGGATCATGGCGCCGATGTTCTCGGCGGCCGTGGACTCGAACAGGTCCGCGCCGCGGCCGGCGCAGTCACCGACGTTGTCGCCGACGAGGTCCGCGACGACGCCCGCGTTCCGCGGATCGTCCTCGGGGATGCCCTTCTCGACCTTGCCGACGAGATCGGAGCCGACGTCTGCGGCCTTCGTGTAGATGCCGCCGCCGAGCTGGGCGAACAGCGCGACGAACGAGGCACCGAAGCCGAAGCCGACGATGACGAACGGGGCCGTCTCGACGCTCACGCCGGGGACGATGAGCTGGTACAGCGTGAAGATGCCCCAGACGCCGAGCAGCGAGAGGGCGACGACGAGGAAGCCCGACACCGCGCCGCCCCGCATCGCGACCTGGACGGCCTCGACGAGGCTGCGGCGCGCGGCCGCGGCGGTCCGGACGTTGGAGCGGACCGAGATCGTCATCCCGATGATGCCCGCGGCCATCGAGCACACCGCGCCGACGAGGAAGGCGACGCCGGTGAGCACGCCGATCGGCAGGCCGGCGAGGGCGGGAACGTCGGCGACGTCCGGCGTCTCGACCCATGCGATCACCGCGCCGATGATGAACGCGGCCGCGACCGCGAGGATCGCGATCGTCGTGTACTGCCGCTTGACGAAGGCGTCCGCGCCCTCGCGGATGATGTCGCCCACGTCCTGCATGGCCTGGGGACCCTTGTCCCGGCCGAGCACGTCGCGCGCCAGGTAGAGCGCGAACAGGACCGCGGCAAGACCCGCGATCGGAACGATCCAGTGGAGCGCGTCGGCCATCAGTGTCTGCAGAGCCTCCCTACGCAGGAATCCGTGGTGCCAGTGATCTCGGTGGTCGTCCGCGGGCGCACGCGGGGCATGCGCCGTCGCGCGGGACGACATGGGCATCGCCGGCGGGGATTCGGAACGCAGGGGAACCCGCGCGCTGGCGGCGACGAGTGTATGCGTGCGCCATCGCACGGGTCAAACCGGATACAGGGCGTGTCGTATCCGATGCAGCGCGCCGGTCGGCATATGCAGCGTCGGCGCCGAAGGCGGCACGACTCGCGGGCTCGGATGCGTCGGGTGCGCGGGCGTCGGGTCGGACCGGCCGGTCCCCCTATACTCCCCGCTCGTGGACCGTCGTTCGAGTCTCGGGTGCCTGTTCGAGGTCATCGAGACCCTCGTCCTCACCCTCATCATCTTCTTCGTCATCCAGTCGTTCATCGCGCAGCCGTACCAGGTGCAGCAGCAGTCGATGGAACGCACGCTGGAGCCGGGGCAGTACGTGCTGGTCGACAAGCTCACGCCCCGCTTCGACGCCTACGACAGGGGCGACGTCGTCGTGTTCAATCCGCCGGAGAGCTGGACGGACCAGGACACGCCGTTCATCAAGCGCGTGATCGGGGTCGCGGGCGACAGCGTCGAGATCCGCGATGACGGCCTCGTCTACGTGAACGGGACCGCGATCGAGGAGCCGTACACCTACACCAACGACGAGGGCGTCCACGAGCCCACCGAGGCGGGCGGGGACCAGGACACGTGGGTCGTGCCCGATGGCGAGCTGTTCGTGATGGGCGACCACCGCCAGCGGTCCGCCGACTCCCGCGTCTTCGGCACCATCCCGATCGACAACGTGATCGGCCGCGCGTTCCTCCGCTACTGGCCGATCTCGACGTTCGGCATCCTCGAGACGCCGACCTACCCCAGCCTGCAACCGGCCGCCTCCTGACGCGGGCGGTCGGGATCGCGCCGTGACGCCCGCCATCGTCCTCCTCGCGGTCGTGGTGACGGCCGCGGCGGTCATCGCGACCAGCGCCCGCGAGCCTCGGTTCGCGGCCCTCGGCATGATCGTCGCGATCGTCGGTGCTGCCTACGTCACGGAGCCGCTGCCCGGTCTCGTCGCGCTCGCGGCGCGGCTCGCGGGTTCGGCGCTCGGCGGGTACCTCGTGTGGGTCGCGCTCCGCGGCGCGCCCCCGCCCACCGCCGGGTGGCGGGTCGGCTGGCCAGGCGCGGCCGCCGTGGCCACGGTCGCGTTCGCGATCGGCTGGCTGGCCGCGGGGAGCATCGCGACGTCGCTGGCCGCCGCCACGGGGAGTGGTCCCTCGGTGGGAGCCGCGGCCGCGCTCGCCGCGGGATCGCCCGTGCCCCGCGCGGCCCTGGGTGCCGCCCTCGCACTCATCGCGCTGGCTGCCGCACCGGTGCTCATCGGCCGCGACATCCTCCGGTTGGGCCTCGGGCTGCTGCTCCTGCTCGCGGCGGCCGGGCTGCTGCGCAACGTGATGGCAGTCGGGACGGACGGCCCGGTGGAGCTCGCGCTCGCGGTGCTCACCGCGCTGTGCGGGGCCGGCGTCGCCGCGGTGGTCGCACGGTCGCTCGTCGTCCACGGCGATCTCGAGCTCCGCGAGCCGACACGCGACATCGGACATCTCCACGATGACGCCTACCCCCGCCCGTGGCCCGGGATGTACGGCCCCTACGCGCCGCGCCGCCGCGCCCTGCCGCCGACGCCCGCCGCGCACCGCGACCTGCGCCGCACGGAGCGGCCCGCCCCCGCCAGGCCCGAGCCGCCGTCGAAGCCGGGCGGCAAGGGCGGCTACGGCACCGGCTGGCCGGGGACGCACTGATGGAGCTGATCCTCCTGCTCGCGATCGCGGCGTTCGGCGCGACCGCGTCCGGCTTCGGACTCGCGCGCGGCGGCCGCGAGGGCCGGGTCGGCGCGGTCCTCGGCGGGCTGTCGCTGCTGGGCGTGGTGGCCGTCTCGTTCGCGCTCACGGCGCCCCGGGTCGGCGCGGGCGAGATCCCGCCGGGCATCGGTGTCCTCGACGGCCGGCTCATCCCGAACAACTACATGCGGCTGGTGATCGCGCTGTGGGCGCTCGACGGCCTGCTGATCGTGCTGATCGCGTGGCTCGCGAGCGGGCTGGCCGGGCTGCGCGGGCTGATGCCTGCGGTGCTGGCCTCGATCGCCGGCGGGTCGGTGGCACTCGCGGCGACCAACCTCGTGCTCGGCGCGGCGGCCGCGGGTGCAACCGGGCTCGTCGCGCTGCTCGTCCTGCTCGCGTTCCGCGACCCCGGCGGGATCGGGACCGCGGCCCGCGAGCTCCGGGTGACGATGCTCACGACCGTCCTGCTGATGTCCGCCGTCGTCCTCGGGCCGCTCGCCGGCGGGCTCGCCGTCCGCGGGGCCACCGGTGGCGGCTCCGGGCTCGCGGCCGCTCCGCCGGTCGCCGACGGGGCGCCCGCCCTGGTCGGCCTGGTCGTGCTCGCGGTCGCGCTCGCCGTCGCCATCCGGATCGGCGTCATCCCGTTCCACCTGCGCGTCCCGCAGCTGACCGACGTCGCGCCGCCGATCGCGCTGCCGCTGCTCCTCGCATGGGTGCCGCTCCCGCTCGCCGTGGTCGGCCTCGCCGCGGTCGACCTGCTCGTCGCGCCGCTCGCCAACCTCGCGGTGCTGTCGCTCAACGGCGAGCAGCTGATCATCATCGCGGTCGTCCTGGTGACGCTCGTCGGCGCGTCGCTCGCGGCCATCCTGCAGGACGACATCCGCCACACGACCGGCTACCTCGTGATCGCGGACGGCGCGTTCGTCCTGCTCGGGCTCGCCGCGCTCACGCCCGACGCCTGGGGGCCCGCGCGCATCTGGCTGGTCACGCTGGCCGCGACCAAGACGGCCGTCGCCACGTGGGCCGCGGTCGTCAACGCCCGGTTCGGCTCGCACCACCTGCCGGACCTCCGCGGCTGGGTCCGCCGCTCACCGCTCCTGGGGGCGGCCCTCCTCGTCGCCACGGTCGCGAGCTTCGGCCTGCCGGGGTGGGCGGCCTACGACGCCCGCATCACGCTCGCCCAGCTCTCCGGCGGGCCGCCGCTGGACGCGCTGCTGGTCGTGCTCGGCTTCCTCACGCTGCCGACCTATCTGCGGCTGCTGGCCGTGGGCATCGGCCGGCCGACGAGCCGGGTGGACCGGGCGGCCCCGGAGCGGATCGTGCGTGGCCGGCGCACCGAGTCGCTGCCGGTCGAGCTGGAGGGTGCGGCGCCGGCGGAGGCGGAGGGCCGGGCGGTGGCCAGCCGGGACGCACACGCGAACGCGGCGCGACGTGCCGCACGCCGCTCACACCGGATGGCGTCGAAGGGCGCGACCAGCACCGGGCGCCGGCTGATGCGCGCGATCCGCCGCGACGCGACGGAGCTGACCGCCGCGGCGGTGCTGACGCTCGCGATCCTCGCGGCGCTCACCTCGTGGGGCGTCCTTGACATCGGCGGCGCGTCGAGCGAGCCGGCGCCGATCACGACGAACGCCGCGTCCGACTGAACGCGACGTCCTGGCGCAGGCCGTGCGGCCGCACGGCGCGGCCGGCGCATCTACTCCTCGGGCGCGAGCACCCAGCGATCGACCTCGCGCTCGTAGGCCAGCAGCTCCTCGGGGCGGAACCAGAGCGCGAGCTCGGCCTCCGCGTTCTCCGGGCTGTCCGACGCGTGGACGAGGTTCTGCGCGGTCTCGAGGGCGAAGTCGCCGCGGATCGAGCCCGGCTCGGCCTCGTGCGGGCGGGTCGCGCCGTTCATCGCGCGGACCACCGCGATCGCGTTCGGGCCCTCGAGGGCCGCCGCGACGAGCGGCGCGGACGTGATGAAGTCCACCAGCCCGGCGAAGAACGGCTTCTCGCGGTGCACGGCGTAGTGCTGCTCGGCCAGCGCACGGTCCGTCTGGACCAGCTTCAGCCCGACGATCTTGAGACCCCGCTCCTCGAACCGGGTCAGGACGCGCCCGACGAGCTGCCGCTGGACGCCGTCAGGCTTCACGAGGAGGAGGGTTCGCTGGACGTCTGCCATGAAGGTCGGTGCCTCTCGCTATCGGCGACGCCGCACGCGGGGTCGCGGGGGTGACCGGATGACTCGGGATCAGGATGTGGGATGGCGCGGTGCTCGCCGGGTGGACGACCCGGGCGCCGCGCGGGGCAACAGGGTAGCGCCTGGCGCGATCCGCGTGCGCTGATGCCCGAAGGGACGCCCAGCGTCAGGTCCGCTCGTCCTCGTCCTGTGCGGCGGCCTCCCGGACGTGTGGCTCGTTCGGAGAGTGGACGTGCCCTCGCGCGAGGTCGAACGCGGCGAGGGCCTCGGACTCGCGGCCGAGGAGCCTGAGTGCGTCGCCCGCGACGAGCGCGAGCGCCGGATCCGCCGCCTGGTCGCCGATCGCGGACAGGACGTCCCGGGCGTAGCCGGGTTCGAGTCGGAGCGCCACGCCAAGCCGGACCGCGGCCTGTGTCGTGTCGCCGGCCGCGAGCGCCGCCTGGCCGCCGGCGAATGCCTCGGCGGCACCGGTCGACGCGGGAGTCTCCGGCGGGGTGCGGGGTGCGGTGGCTCCGCCGGGCGCCGGGACGCGGGCCAGGGGCTCGCCGGAGTCGGCGGCCGCCGGCACCTCGTCCGCGTCCTCGCCGGGCCACACCAGGCTGCGCGGGATGCCCGCAAACAGCGGGTCCAGGGGCCCGTCCGCCTGCTCGAGCGCGCGGGCTGCGAGCCGCCGTGCCTCACCCGGGCGCCCGGCCGCGGCGACCGCCTCGGCCGCGATCACGAGCGCGAGGGCATCCGTCCGTTCCCGCGCGAGCAGCGCGTTCGCCGCCTCTCCCGCGCCGGCGAGGTCGCCCGTTCGCCAGCGGACCTCGGCGAGGTCGAGCAGCGCGTCCTCGTCGAGCATCCCGCGCCCGGCGAGCGACTCGAGCTCCGCGCGCGCCAGGGCCAGCGAGCCCATTCGCAGGTGGAGGCCGGCGAGCCGGAGCGCAACCGGTCGTCCCTCGTCGTCCTCGCGGCCCTCGCCGGCGGGCGCCTGCGGCGGGTCGACGAGCGCAGCATCGTCCGCGATCCCGGCCGACCGCGGCTGGACCTCGTCGGGGCCGATGTTGTCGTGGTCGGCGCGCGCCTTCGGGACGATGGGCGGCTCGTCGTCGAACAGGCCACGGCCGTCGTCGGTCATCGAGGCAGCTTGAGGTGCCTGTCGAGCCCGCGCAGGTGGCGCCCCGGCGCGACGACGGCCATCCGCAGCGCCTCGTCGCGGAACAGCTCCTCGGCGAGCCGCCGGACATCGGCCGGCTGGACCGCGTCCACCGAGGCGAGCGCCTCGTCCAGCGTGAACACCCGGTCGTGGAGCGCCTCCTGGCCGCCGACCCACGACGCGAGGTGCCGCGTGTCGTCCATGCGCAGCTCGAGGCCGCCTGACAGGTATGCCTTGGCCTTGGCCAGCTCCTCCGCGGGGACCGGCTCGTCCAGGAGCCGCGTCAGCTCGGCGAGGATCGCCTCGATGGCGGCCGGCAGCGCGGTGGGATCCACGCCCGCCGATACTTCGAGTGCGCCGGCGTCGGCGTACTCCACGATCCCCGACGAGACGTCGTACGCGAGGCCCTTCTCCTCGCGGACACCCAGGAACAACCGGCTCGACATTCCGTCGCCGAGCACGGCGTTGAGCACCGCGAGGTTCCAGGCGTCGGGGTGGTCGCGCCGCAGGGCCGGGACGGCGATCGCGAGCTGAGCCTGGGTCGTGTCGCGGCGGCCGGTGAGGACGCGCGGTCCGGCGGGCAGGGCCGGCGCCGGGTCGAACCGCGGCAGCACCCCGTCCCCGGTCCCGAACGCCGCAGTCGCCAGGCCCACCGCCTCGTCGTGCGACAGGTCGCCGGCCACGGCGATCACGGTGTTCGAGGGCCGGTACGTCGTGTGCCAGAAGTCGCGGATCGTGCCGGTCGGGAGCGCGCGGATGCCCTCCTCGTCGCCGCAGATCTCGCGGCCCAGGGCGCCGTTCCCGAACAGCGCCTGCTGGATGAGCATCTGGGCGTACTCGGCCGGGTCGTCGAGGTAAGAGCGGATCTCCTCCACGATCACCGTCCGCTCCTGGTCGATGTCCTCGTCCTCGAGCCGCGGTCGGACGATCAGCTCGCCCAGCACGTTCATCGCGGTCGTCGCCTCGCGGCGCGGGACGCGGACCCAGTAGACGGTGGACTCCCGGTCGGTGGCCGCGTTCGCGGAGCCCCCCACCCCCTCGACCGCCTCGGAGATCGCCCGGCTCGTCGGGTAGCCGGCGGTCCCCTTGAACGTGAGGTGCTCCATGAAGTGGGCGACGCCCGCTTCCTCGGGCTGCTCGAGCCGCGAGCCGGCGAGCACGTACGCCGCGATCGACACGGAGCGCGAGCCGGGCAGGCGCGCGGAGATCACGCGCGGCCCATCGTCGAGCACGGTCCGGTGGAACATCGCGGCTGATGGTAGCCCGGACGCGCCGGACCGGCGGCCGTCCCCGAGGGGTCGGACCGCCGGTCCGTGGGCTGCGCGCGAGGTCAGGCCGCCGGCGGAGCCGGGTTGACGATCGACAGGTACCAGCCCTGGAGGAAGAACACGAGGAACAGGATGGCGACGATCCACATCAGCGGGTGGATCTCGCGTGCCTTGCCGCGCGCGACCTTGATGATCACCCACGAGATGAAGCCGGCGCCGATGCCGACGGTGATGTCGTAGGTGAGCGGCATCAGCACGATGGTGAGCAGGGCGGGGATGCCGGTCTCGACGTCGGTGACGTCGATGTCCTTCACCTGGGTGAACATCAGGTAGCCGACGAGGATCAGCGCCGGGGCCGTCGCGACGGCGGGGATGATCCCGGCGATCGGCGACAGGAAGATCGCGAGCAGGAACAGGATCCCGGTCACGACCGAGGCGAGGCCGGTCTTGCCACCCTCGGCGACGCCCGCCGCGGACTCGATGTAGGTGGTGTTCGAGCTGACGCCCGCGAGGCCACCGCTGACCGCGGCGAGCGAGTCGACCATGAGCACCCGCCCGACGCCCGGAACCGACCCGTCCTCGCGGGCGAGTCCGGCCTCGGCGGCGACGCCGGTCACCGTGCCCATCGTGTCGAAGAAGTCGGTCAGCATGATTGTGTAGATGACGGTGATCGCGGTCACGAGCGGCAGGACGTTGAAGACCTGGGTCAGGTCGAACTGCCCGAGCGTCGTGAACGAGGGCGTGACCGAGAAGTTGGACGGGATCGTCGTCACGCCGGCGATGAGCGCGAGGACCGTGGTCACGAGGATGCTGATGACCAGCGCCGCCCGGATCTTGAGGACCCACAGGACGATCGTGAGGATCAGGCCGATCCAGAACACGAAGTCAGCCGGCGTCGTCGGCAGGTGGAACGTGACGACCGTGCCCTGGCCGGCGACGACGAAGCCGCCGCCGGCGAACCCGATGATCAGGATGAACAGCCCGATGCCGACACCGATCGCCTTCTTGAGGCCCAGCGGGACGGCGTTCATCACGGCCTCCCGGAAGCCGATGATGACGAGCAGGGTGACGACGATGCCTTCCCAGACGATGACACCCATGGCGCCCGCGGGCGACAGGCCCTGGCCGGTGAGCGAGAAGGCGACGATGGCGTTGATACCGAGGCCCGCCGCGAGCGCGAACGGGTAGTTGCCCACGACGCCCATCGCGATCGTGAGGATGCCCGCGACGAGCGCGGTGCCCGCCGCCAGCGCGACCGGCGTGAAGTTGGGATCTGCGTCCCCGAACCCGGCCATGAGGATGCTCGGGTTCAGGAAGATGATGTAGGCCATGACCATGAACGTGGTCAGGCCGGCCCGTGCCTCCGTGCCGATGGTCGTCCCGCGTTCCCCGAGCTTGAAGAAGCCCGCGAGCCCGCCTTCCTGGGACGGCGTGGCCGTCGTGGCGCTCATGCGCGTCGAAACCTCCCTCAGATGATCCTCGCTCCCAGCCCGCGCGCGCACCCGCGGACCGCTCCTCGGCCGTGCCCGGCCGGCCGCCGGCGCGCTCGCCGGGCCTCCCCTACTCCTCGGTCCCCTCCAGGCCCAGGAGCTCCATCTGGACGAACCCGCTGGTGTCGAACTCGAGCTGGCGGGGCGCCATCGGCGAGGTCTCGTCGTCGGCGTCCGCTGGCACGAACTCGATGACCACCCGCTCGTCGCCCTGCACGAGGGTGTAGACGAGGAGCTGGTCGGGGCGCGTCTCGAACTCGAGATGCTCGAAGGAGTCCACGTTGATCGTGATCGCGATCGGCGTGAAGAACGTCGAGACCTCGGGCTCCTCGGCGACGATGCGCTCCACCCAGCCCGACCCGTGCGAGACCAGCTCTCGCGACCGGTAGAACCGGTACGAGACGGTCTGCTTGAGGATCGGGCGGAGGAGATGCTGGACGTCAGTCCGGCTCGTCACGAGGCCCTGGTTGACGAAGAACTTCGCGGGCGGATCGCTCGCCACGTGGGCTTCCAACCTCGCAGCTCGAGGGGTTGGTGGAGCGGCTCGCCGCGCCGCCTTCCCGGGGACGGCCCGACCCGGGCATCCTATCCGACCCGGGAGCCGCCGTGGCGACGAAATGGAGGGCTCGGCCAGTCCAGTCTCCCTCTTCGCGCTCGCCGATCCGATTCTCCGCCCGCCTGGCGTGGCGTATGGGCGCCCTGTGACGCGTCAGCCCTCGCCGAGGATCTGGGCAGCGATCGCCGCCGCCTCCGCGCGGATCTCGGGCACGGCGATCGTCTCCCACACGGCGCCGCGGATGATCGGCCCGAGCGCATGGATCTCGCGCGCGGCCACGCCGTCGGCGTCCAGCAGGCGGTACGTCTCGACATCGACGTCCACGCCGAGGTCCTGGCTCCCCGGCCGAGCGATGCCCGCCGCGACGAGCGACGAGAGGAGCGGGCTTGCCGACGGCGACTCCGACGGGCCCGTGGCGAGGAGCACGTGCCCGGCGGTCCACGAGGCGTCGTCGGTCTCGACCCGGAGGCCGTCGGGCATGGCGGAGACCGCCCGCACCGCGCCGGCGTGTCGCTCCAGTGTGCCGTCGGCCTCCCATGCCGCGATCTCCCGCCCGACGCCCGCGGAGAACCGCGACCGGTGCGTCTCCCAGTCCCGCCGGTGCTCGGTGACGAAGCGACGGCGCGTGGCATCGTCCAGCGAGAGCCACAGCTGGCGGTTGATCGGCCGGATCGAGTCGATTCCCTGGCGCCAACCACCGGGATACTCGCGCAGCCGGCGGATCGCCTCGGCGATCGGGTCGTCGGCGGCGGCGAGGTCTGCCGGTGTGAATGCCGGCGACGACGGCCGTGGCCGCCACGGATCCTCGTGCGTCCGAGGCAGCTCCCCGTGCCGCGACACCGCGACGACGTGGGCCGCGCGACGCCCGTGGATCACCGATGCGGCGAGGTCCATCGCGGTGTGCCCCATGCCCACGATCACGACGGTCTCGCCCTCCTGCACCCGATCCAGCGACCCCTCGGACCACGGGTCCCGGATGAACCGCTGGTCGTCGGCGCCGGCGAGGCCGGCGAGGAACGACGGGATCGCGGGCAGCTCGTTGCCGGTCGCGAGGACCACGGCGTCGACATCGACGGCGGTGCCGTCGTCAAGGTGGACGCGCAGCGCCGGCTCGGCGTCGATCGCGGTCGCCCGCGAGCGCCGGTGCTGGAACCCGGCCGGCGACCCCGCGACGGCCTCGGCGAGCAGTGCCTCGAGATACTTGCCGTACGTCGCCCGTGGCGGGAATGACGCCGGCTCGACGCCCGCCCATCGCCAGAAGTGGTCGACGTCGTCGGGCAGCCCGGTCATCGTCACGGCCGGCACGTTGAGCCGGTGCCACGGGTCGGGCGTGCCGAACGCCACCCCGCGCCCGAGCGCCGGCCGCGGCTCGATCACCGTCACCTGGAGGCCCACCGCTCCCCGCCGCAGCAGCTGGACGGCGGTCAGCGTCCCGGAGGCTCCACCGCCGACGATCGCGACCCGTCGCACGTCCGCCATCGCCGCAGGCTAGCAGGGCGCCGGAGCGCCCGAAGCGCCCACGTATGATCGCCGCATGCTGCTCGCGCTCGACATCGGCAACTCCAACATCACGCTCGGCCTGGTCGAGGGCGGCGTGCTGGAGTCGGTGCGCCGGGCGGCGACCCGGAACGCCGGCACCGCCGACGAGCTGGAGATCCTGCTGCGCGACCTCGTGGCGCTCGACGACCAGGCGCTCGACGGCGTCACGGCGATGGCGGTGGCCTCGGTCGTCCCGGCGGTGACGGCGTCGCTCGCGACCGTGGCCGAGCGGCTGCGGATCCCCGTCCTCCACGCCTCGTCCGGCACGGTCCCGATCGCGATCCGCGTCGACCGGCCCGACCTGGTGGGCGCGGACCGGATCGTCAACGCGCTGGCGGCCGTCCGGCTCCACGGCGCCCCGGCGATCGTCGTCGACTGCGGCACCGCCACCACGCTCGACTGCGTCGGCGTTGACGGGGCATTCGTCGGTGGCGCCATCGCGCCCGGGCTCGAGCTGGGGCTGGCGGCGCTTGCGGCCGAGACGGCGAAGCTGCCGCGGGTCGAGCTGCGCGCCCCGGACCGCGTCGTCGCGCGCGACACGGTGGCGGCGATCCAGGCGGGGACGGTGATCGGGTACCAGGCGCTGGTCGCGGGGCTCGTCGTCCGGGCCCGTACGGAGCTCGCGGAGGCGGGCAGCAGCCCGGACGCCGTGCACGTGATCCTCACCGGCGGGCTCGCCGCGGCACCGTGGGCCGAGGGTGTCGCTGGAGTGGACGTCATCGACCCCGATCTCACGCTCAAGGGCCTCGCCATTCTCCACGCCGAGGTCGCGGGCGGCGACGCATACCGCGAGCGGACCGACGACGACGCAGGCGACGCCGACGACGAGACCGATGACGGAAGCCGCCTGCCGTTCGACATCGAGTCGCTCCAGCCCTTCGAGGACGAGGCCGAGGCATGACCGGTCGGCTGGAGGGCCGGCTCGTCGGGCTCGGCGTATGCGGCTCGATCGCCGCCTACAAGGCGGTGGAGCTGCTGCGCCTGTTGCGCGCGGAGGGCGCCGATGTCGTCGTGATGCTCACCCCTTCCGCGGCGACGTTCGTCGGCCCGCTCACGTTCCAGGCGCTCTCCCGGCACGCGGTGGAGACGGACGTCCTCGGGCTGCTCCCCGACCAGCGGATCGGGCACATCGTCGTCGCCGACACGGCCGACGCGATCGTCGTCGCGCCCGCCACCGCCCGCTGGCTGGGCGCGATGGCGAACGGCATCTCGGACGACGTCGTGACCGCGACCTGCCTCGCCACCGCCGCGCCGGTCGTGTTCGCCCCTGCCATGGACGGCGACATGTGGACGCACCGCGCGACGCGCGACAACGTCGATCGCCTCCAGCGCGACTTCGGCTACGCGATGGTGCCGCCCGAGAGCGGCAGCCTCGCCTCGGGCCAGGAGGGCGTGGGCCGGCTCGCGGAGCTGCCGCGGATCGTCGACGCGGTGGTCGCCGCCGTCGGCGACCGGCCCGTGCGCCAGGCCGACCCGGCCACGCGCCCACCGGTCGTCGCCGAGCCGCGCGATCGCGACCTCGAGGGCCGCCACGTCGTCGTCAGCGCCGGCGGGACAGCGGAGCCGATCGACCCGGTCCGGTTCATCGGCAACAGGAGCACGGGGAAGATGGGGGTGGCGATCGCCGAGGCGGCGCTCGCCCGCGGGGCCCGCGTGACGATCGTCGCGGGCCGGGTCGAGACCCCGCTGCCGGCCGGGGCGGCCGTCGTGCACGCGGAGCGCACGGCCGACATGCGCGACGCGGTGATGACGGCGGTCACCGACGACCACGCCGACGCGCTCGTCATGGCCGCCGCGGTCGCCGACTTCCGTCCCGTCACCACCGCCGACACGAAGCTCGCCCGCGGCGACGGCCTGACGCTCCAGCTCGAGCCCACCGAGGACATCCTGGCCGAGGCCGGCGCGCGTGCCCGCGACCTCGACCCACGCCCGGTCATCGTGGGGTTCGCGGCGGAGACCGGCTCGCTCGAGCGTGCACCCGAGAAGCTCCGCCGCAAGGGCGCGGACCTCCTCGTCGCGAACGACGTGAGCGAGGCGGGCTCGGGCTTCGGCACGGACACGAACCGGGTCGTCATCCTCGGCGCCGACGGCTCGCGCGACGAGCTTCCGCTGGTGGCCAAGCGCGAGGTCGCGGACCACCTGCTGGACCGGGTGGTCGCGCTGTTGGACGAGCGACTGCCCCCGGCGCACACTGGATCCAGAACCACGGAGGCCCAATGAGCGCCCAGACCGAGACCGTCCGCCGCCTGTCCGTCCTCGACATCGCGAAGCTCCACGCCGACGGCGCCCGGATCGCGACGATCACCGCCTACGACTACCCCACCGCGGCGCTCGTGGACGAGGCCGGCATCCCCCTTATCCTCGTCGGCGACTCGCTCGCCCAGGTCCTGCTGGGCTACGACACGACCGTCCGCGTGACCATGGACGAGATGCTCCACCACACGAAGGCCGTGGTCCGGGGCACGAAGCGGGCGCTCATCGTCGCGGACATGCCGTTCCTGTCCTACCCGGATCCGGACACGGCCCTCCAGAACGCCGGGCGGTTCATGCGCGACGCCGGCGTCCAGGCGGTCAAGCTCGAGGGCGGCGTCCGGAGCGCGAAGACGATCGAGGCGCTGGTCCGGGCCGGGATCCCGGTCATGGGCCACATCGGGCTGACGCCGCAGGCGATCAACACGCTGGGCAAGGTCCGTGTCCAGGGCAAGAGCCGGGAGCAGGCCCGCCAGCTCCTCGCCGACGCGCTCGCCGTCCAGGAGGCAGGCGCGTTCTCGGTCGTGCTGGAGCTCGTCCCGGAGCAGCTCGCCGCGGCGATCACCGAGCGGCTGCGCATCCCGACGATCGGGATCGGCGCGGGCGCTGGGTGCTCCGGCCAGATCCAGGTCATCAACGACACGCTGGGGTGGGGCGACTGGACGCCCAAGCACGCCCGCAAGTACGCGGACCTGCGCGGGACGGTCCTCGGCGCGATCCAGCAGTACAAGGCGGATGTCGAGGCGGGCGCCTTCCCCGGTGAGGCGGAGACCGTCCGGATGGACGAGACGGTGCTCGACGAGGTCCTGGGCCGCGCCGCCGACGACCAGGCCGAGGGCGTGCCGCTCGCCGGCATCCCGCTCGACCGCGACCTCTAGCCGCCACCCCAGCGCACGGCGCATGCAGGTCGTCCGCACCCGCGCCGATCTGCGTGCGGCGCTCGCCGCCGCTCCCCGGCCCGTCGG
>DASSRG010000259.1:0-7899 GCA_035701885.1 Candidatus Limnocylindrales bacterium | reverse complement strand
GGCCGAGGACGACGCGGAGCGGCTCGCCGCGCTGCTCACCGACGAGGGGTATCCGGCCGGGCCGAGCGACATCGCCGCGCGGCTCGTGCGCTTCCGGGGCACCGATGCGCACGTGCTCGTCGCCGAGCAGGCGGACGAGGTGCTGGGGTTCATCGCCTTCGTCCTCGTGCCGCGGTTCGAGACCGACGATCGCTTCGTGCGGATCGTCACCCTCGTCGTGGACCCCGGCGCGCGCGAGCGGGGCATCGCGAAGGCGCTGCTCGCCGACGTCGAGCGGGTCGGCGCCGCATCCGGCGCCGCGTTCCTCGAGGTCACGGCGGGCCATCACCGCCCCGACGCCCGCCAGCTGTTCGAGTCCGTCGGCTACGACGCCACCGTCACGACGTACCTCCGCAAGCGGGCCTGACGGCCCGGGCGGCCCGCGCCGATGACCTTTCCGCGGCTCCGCCTTCGAGACGAGGTCGCGGGGCTCCTCGACCTGCCGTGGGAGCTGCCGCTGACCGAGTGGGAGGAGACCGGACACGCCTTCCGCGAGCTGCCCATCGGCCCGTCGCGGCACCTCGTCCGGTTCCTCGTCGCGAACGGGCTCGTGTACGCGTTGAAGGAGCTGCCCGCGCCGGTCGCCGAGACCGAGTACGACGTCCTTCGCCACCTCGAGGACGCGGGGCTGCCGGCGGTCCGCGCCCTTGGCCTTGCCGCGCGACCGGAGCGCGGCGACGCGATCCTCGTGACGGAGTACCTCCGCCACTCGATGCAGTACCGGCGGCTCCTGATGCGCTTCCGTGCTGTGTCCACGGCGTACCGCGACCGGCTGCTGGACGCCATGGCGCTCCTGCTCGTCGATCTTCACCGCGGCGGCGTGTACTGGGGCGACTGCTCGCTCGCGAACACGCTGTTCCGACGCGACGGTGACACGATCCAGGCATACCTCGTCGACGCCGAGACGTCCGAGGTCCACCCGTCGCTGTCCGACGGCCAGCGCGCGTTCGACCTCGACATCCTCGTCGAGAACGTGGCCTTCGGCCTCGCGGACCTCGCGGCGTACCAGGGCCGCGACGACGACATCGACGCGTCGATCGGGGCGGCCGAGTCCGTCCGCAGCCGCTACGTCGCGGTGTGGGACGAGCTGTACGCCCAGCCCGACCTCATCCCCGGCGACCGCCAGGCGATCCGAGCGCGGCTGCGGCGGCTCAACGACCTCGGCTTCTCGGTCGACGTGGACGTCGACCCTGTCGGCCCGGCGGGCTCGGTCCGGCTCCGGATGGCCGTCACCACGCGCCGGTACCACGCGAACGAGCTCGAGCGGCGGACGAAGCTCCGGACGCTCGAAGGGCAGGCGCGGATCCTGCTCAACGATCTCGCCGAGTACACCGCGTGGCTCGAGTTCTACGAGCGCCGCCAGGTCTCGCCCGAGGAGGCCGCCGACCGTTGGCTGCGCGAGGTCTACCGGCCGACGCTCGCGCAGATCAGCGGGCTCGTGGGCCCGGACCGGGACCTCGTCCAGGCGTACTGCGACGTCCTGGAGCACAAGTGGCTGCTGTCCGAGCAGGAAGGCCGGGACGTCGGATTGCGGGCGGCGATCGAGTCCTACATCACCGAGGGCGCGCCGGCCCCCGAGCGGGTCGATCCCGGGCATGACGGCGTTCTGGACACGCTCGATGTCGAGGCGGACGACCCGGACTGGGCGGGCGGAGGGACGAGCTGACCCAGGCGCTGGCTGGGAGGCCCTACCCTTCCCAGCGCTCGCGGTGGAGGACCTCGTCCTGCGGCAGCCGTCCGCCGGCCTTCGGCGGCGCGGTGAGCACGGCGGGATCCGCCGGGTAGCCGAACGACAGGATGTACTCGCAGTGCATGTCCGCCGGGTAGCCGAGGATCTCGCGGGCGGCCGCCTGCTCGTAGACGGTCGCGGGACAGGAGCCGATCCCGAGCTCCCACGCGACGACCATCATCTGGGCAGCCGCGCCGCCCAGGTCCCACATGATCGACAGCGGCTGTCCGTTCGCGCGCGGGTCCGGCGTGACCAGCGCGATCGCCGCCGCCGCGCCCGCGATGTGGCCGGCATACGGGCCGACCCTCGAGAGCCGCGCCAGCCGGTCGCGGTCCTGCACGAGGATGAATGCCCAGCGCTGGAGGTTCTTCGAGCTGTGGGCGCGACGCCCGGCCGCGACGATGCGGTCGAGGGCATCGGGCTCGATCGGGCGGTCCGCGAACTGGCGCACGGCGCGCTTCGTGCGGATGGCGTCCCAGGCGCTGGTCATCGGTCGGCGATCTCCGTGGCGAAGGTTGGCGGCGACGATGGCGGTGCGACGTCCGGGCGAGGTCCCGGCTCGGGCTGCGGTCGCTGGCCGGGCTCGGGCTGCGGTTGCTGCCCGGGCTCGGCCACCGGCGTGGCCGCGGACTCCTGCCGGCGCAGGATCCGGGCCAGCGAGCGGAAGCCGCCGGGCTCCTCGTCGAGCGTCACGAGGCGCTCGGGGTCGGGCAGGCGGACCGCGGGCACGTCCGCGGCGATGCGCGCCGCGTCCTCCGGGCGCAGCGGGCCGCCGAGCGCCTCGGTCAGGAAGCGAGCGATGGCCGCCCGCTCCTCCGGAAACTCGTACAGCCAGGAATGGCGTCCGCCTTCGACCTCGAGCGTCTCCGTCACCGCGTCGGGTCGGGCCAGACGCCGCGCCTTCGCCAAGCGAGCGAGATGACCGACCGGCACGACGCCGTCGTCGCTGCCGTGGATGAGCAGCACCGGGACGCGGATCGCGCGCACGGCCTGGGTCGCGGACACCGATGCCACCGTGTGGCCGCGCGGCCGCAGGTACACGCGCGTCGTGAGCCACGCGAGCGGCCAGGCGATCACGCCGGGGATCGGCAGGTTGGCGAGCCGGAACGTCTGCCGGGTCAGCCGCTGCGGATCCGCCGGCGCCGAGAGTGCGACGACGGCCGCGATGTCGGGGTCCGAGGCCGTCGCGACGAGCGAGCCCGCGGCTCCCATCGAGTGACCGACGACGCCGATGCTGGTGACCTCGGGCCGGCGCCGGAGCTCCGCGACCGCGGCCCGGGCGTCGAGGGCGTACTCGCCGACCGACATCGGGAGCGTCTCCGGGACGTTTGCCCCGTGCCCGCGCACGTCGATCGTCAGGACGTGCATCCCGATGGCGTGGAGCACCTGCGCGTGGGGCAGCGTGCGGTCGCGTGCCGACTCCCAGCCGTGGACCAGGACGACGGCGGGCGCGGGGTCGGGACCGGCCGGGATCCACCAGCCCTGGATGTGGATGCCGCCCGTGGTCGGGATTTCGACCGGTTCGAACGGCAGGCCGACGAACGACGGGTCGTGCGTCGGCGGGTTGAGGCGCGGGTAGCCGGCGCGGACGCGGTAGACGAGCGCGAACCGATAGGCGGCTGCGAACGGCAGCGCCGCGAGCGCGGCCACGATGCCCGCCGTGCGGGCGCGGCGACGCGGCGTCATGGGCTCGGACGGGGAGCGGTCACGCCCACAGGTGACCGCGGGACGCCCCGGCTGTCAAGCGGACACGCCGGACAGGGCGCGACGGGCGCCGGCGGACGCTTGGGTACACTCGGCCGATGCCCTCGAAGGACCCGCACGCCGTCCTCGGCGTCGAGCCGGGCGCGTCGCCCGACGACGTCAAGGCGGCCTGGCGCGCGCTCGCGCGCACCCACCACCCGGACCTCACCGGCGACGATCCCGAGGCCGTCCGCCGTGCGACGACGCGCATGGCGGAGATCAATGCCGCATACGCGGCGCTGACCCGCGCAGGGGAGACGCCCGAGGGCAGGAACCGCACCGACGGTCGGGCGTCCGGAGCCGGGACGCGAGGCGCGGCCGGGCGGGGGAGCGGCCGGGGTGGCGGGGCGGGCAGCGACGGCGAGCGCCGGGGTGGTCCGCCGCCGCCGCCGAAGACCCGCCCGGTCACCGGCCGGCTCGACCTCTCGGGGAGCGTCCACCCGCGGAACCAGACGACGACGCCGCCCGGCGTGCGGATGCCGCTCACGGGCCAGCCGCCGCTCCGCTGGGATCGCTCCGAGCCGGAGCTCCGGGCCTCGCAGCCCTCCGGGCCCACCGAGATCCGCCGCGACCCGTCCTACGTCCCACCGACCGCGCCGCCGCTCGATGACGCGCTCGAGCACGAGCTCGACTTCGGCAAGTTCCACGGCCACACCCTGGGCGAGGTTGCCGCCTTCGAGCCCTCATACATCGACTGGCTCGCCGGCACCGTCGCCCGGGACCCCGAGCTGACCGCCGCCGCTCGCGTCATCCGCGCCGAGCTCGACCGCCGCGGCATCGTCCGCACCCAGCGCCCCGTCCGCCCCGGCTGGCAGTCGAACCCGTTCCGGTAGGTCCGCGGTCGCGGGGCTGGATCTGCCAAGCCGCAGCCCGGCCTGGGCACCTTCGCCAGCGTCCCGCCCCTGACTCCCACCAGTCCCGCCCTGGCTCCCGCCAGTCCCGCCCCGGCTCCCGCCAGTCCCGCCCCGGCTCCCGCCGCGCACCGCGCGCCTCCACGGTTCCTTCGATCGCCATCGAATAGTTCGACGGCCATCGAATGAATCGACAGGTGACGTCAGGCACGACTGCTCACCCGGCCGTCGATGGTGTGGGCCAGCCGCGGGACCGATGGGTGCGGCGACCGTGAGGCGGGCCGGAAGGAGGCGGGTCGGCGCGAGGCGGGTCGGCGCGGACGGCGAGGGAGTCGGCGCCCGCGGCGGGGGCTTCGGCGCCAGCGGCGAAGGCTTCGGCGACGCCCGGCGAGTGATCGAACGGCTCAGAAAACGATCGTGCCCCCGGCGATACGCCGGAGGCACGGATGAAGCCCGATCAGTGCTACCGACCCGCGACTCGGGCCTGCTGGCCGGTTGCTCCATGGTTACTCGGCTCGTGATCGCGGACTCGGTTCCCCCGGGCTCGTCGAGCGTCCCCGACGGTCGGGTCGTCCGGTCCGATGATCCGTGGCCGACGCCCCAGGTGTCCCCCGGTGTGTCGCGGGATCGGTGCGTGCGAACGCGAGACCAACCGTAGGCGAGGCCCCCGGGCAACACAATGGGCATCCCGTCCGTGGACCCGGAGGGCGATGGTCAGGCGCGCGCTGGCACCGCCCGGACCATCGAGCCACGGGACGATGCGACCATCGCCGCCCTACGGAATCCGCCGCATCGGGCCGCCCGCCGCGACCTTCCGCGTTGCCCGGTACGCTCGGGCCATGCGCCCGTCACGCCTCATCCTCGCGGTCCCGCTGCTCGTCCTCGCGCTCGCCCGCTGTGGACAGGCGACCGCCCCCAGCACGAGCTTCGACCCGGCATCCGCCTGCACCACCGACGGGCGGTTCGCCGGCGCCTACCCCGACCTCGAGGCGCTCCTGCCGAAGGCGTTCGAGGGCGACGCGCCGGCCACTGTCGACTCGGGTCGCAACTGCACGCCGGCGGCGCTCGGCACGCTGGCCGCCGCGGGCATCGATGGCGTCCGGTTCGCCGGCGCGACCTGGCCGATGGGCGGGACGAGCGGGCTGACGGTCGCGGTGTTCGAGGGCGACGGGCTGGATGCGGCGACGATGCTCGAGTTCTACGAGCACGGCGCCGAGCAGGCAAACCGGACCGAGAAGCAGGTCACGTCGGACACCTCGGTCGGCGGGGTCCAGGCGCGGCGGCTCGACGTCCTCGGCTCCGACGGGACGGGGCAGACCATCGTGACCTGGCCGGGCGACGTGCCTGGCCGCGTCAACGTCCTGCTTGCCGCGGACATCGGCGACGCGAAGGTTGCCGAGGCGCTGGAGACGCTCGGCGGCGACTGACGCGCGTCGACTGACGCGCGTCGACCGACGCCTACTCCTCGGGCAGCCCCCAGAACGGGCCGCGGAGGCCCACCGATCGGAAGTAGGCGAACGCCTCCGACGGCTCCCGCCTTCGATACCCGGGATCCAGGCGACCGGCGTACCAGCCGCTCGCGAGGCGCCACACGGTCGCCAGGTCCGTGGCGTAGCCGCGCTCGTAGCCCTCGCGCGCGAGCCACTCGGTGAGGCAGGCGTCGTCGCAGAACACTCGCTGGTTGCCGCAGGTGAACAGGACGTCGTCCCAGATCCGGGTCACCGGGACGAGGAAGTGCGCGACCTGGTCGCCGTCGGGCGGGCGCTCGTTCGTCACGGTCCACGCGTGGGGGCGCCCGCACGCAGGGCAGATCGTGGCGACCAGCACGGACGGCTCGCCGGGAACGAGGTGGGGGATCGCGAACGAGTCCCACACGCAGCCGCCCCACCACAGGGTTCGCGCGCCCTTGACCGAGAACCCGAAGTCGATCGTGCCGAACGGGTGGGCGAGCGCGATCCGGCCCGACCCGTCGAGCACGAGCTGTCGCTGATCGTGGAGCGACCGGAGGCCGGCCCGAACGTCGGCCTCGGAGGCCTCGACGGATCGGGCGAGCTCGTCGTCGGACGGCGCGCGTCCGGTCGCTGCGAGCGACCGGTACACGGCGAGCCGGAGTGCTTCGAGGTCGATGGCCACCTGCGGAGCCTACGCGAAGCCGGTGCTAGAGTCCCGGCCATGAGCGATCGTCCCGACGCCTGGGCCACGCGGCGGCAGTCCTGGCGGATCGAACGCCTCGCACCCTCCCTCGAGCGCCTGCCCGAGCGCCGCCCCGGCTTCTCGACCCTGGGCGACATCCCTGTCGATGGGCTGTACGGGCCGTGGAGCCTCGCCGAGCCCGACGCCGCCGGCGAGGGACCCGGCCCGGGCGGGCCCACGGCCGTCGATCACCAGGGCGAGCCACTCCGCGATGGGGCGGGCCGCTATGCCGACGTGGACGAGGTCCGCGACATCGGGCTGCCGGGCGAGCCCCCGTTCACCCGCGGCGTCCACCCGACGGGCTATCGCAGCCGCCCGTGGACGATGCGCATGTTCGCGGGCTTCGGCTCCGCGGAGGACACGAACGCCCGGTTCCGGCAGCTGCTGGCCGCCGGCCAGACCGGCCTCTCGATCGCCTACGACATGCCGACCCTCTACGGCTACGACACCGACGACCCGGAGGCCGAGGGCGAGTTCGGGACGTGCGGTGTCGCGGTGTCGAGCCTGGCCGACATGGAGGCGCTGCTCGAGGGGCTTCCGCTGGACCGCGTCTCGACGTCGATGACGATCAACTCGCCGGCGGCGCCGATCTGGGCGATGTACATCGTCGCGGCCGAGAAGGCGGGCGTGCCGCGCGCGGCCCTCGAGGGCACGACGCAGAACGACATCCTCAAGGAGTTCGTCGCCCAGAAGGAGTTCCTGTTCCCGCCCGACCCGTCGATGCGCCTGGTCGTCGACACGATCGAGTTCGGGACGCGGGAGCTGCCGCGCTGGAACACGGTCTCGATCAGCGGCTACCACATCCGGGAGGCCGGCTCGACGGCCGTCCAGGAGCTCGCGTTCACGATCGCCGACGGCATGGCGTACGTGGAGGCGGCGATGGCCCGCGGCCTGCGCGTCGACGACTTCGCGCCCCGGCTCTCGTTCTTCTTCAACAGCCACAGCGACTTCTTCGAGGAGATCGCGAAGTTCCGCGCCTCGCGCCGGATCTGGTGGAAGCTCATGAACGAGCGCTACCGGGCCGAGAACGAGCGCTCGACGTGGATGCGCTTCCACACCCAGACCGCCGGCGTGTCGCTCACGCCGCAGCAGCCGCTGAACAACCTGACCCGCGTCGCGACGCAGGCGCTGGCGGCGATCCTCGGCGGCACGCAGAGCCTCCATACGGACGCCTACGACGAGGCGCTCGCGGTGCCGACGGCGGAGGCCGCGCTGCTCGCGCTCCGGCAGCAGCAGATCCTGCTCGAGGAGACGGGCGTCGCCTCCACCGTCGATCCGCTCGGCGGGTCGTGGTTCGTCGAGTCGCTGACGAACAAGGTCGAGCGCGAGGTGTGGCGCTACCTC
>DASSRG010000258.1:0-8892 GCA_035701885.1 Candidatus Limnocylindrales bacterium | reverse complement strand
GGCGGCACGCTGCTGATCGGCGTCGCGGACGACGGCTCGATCGTGGGCCTCGACGACGACTACGCGGTCACGAGCGGGCACGGGCGCGACGGCTACGAGCTGTGGCTGCGCGAGATCCTCGGAACGCGGATCGGGCGCGCCGAGACCGCGGACGCGGGCGTGTCGTTCCACCGGGTCGGGGACCAGGATGTATGCCGGGTCGACGTCGCCCCGTCCGACCGGCCGGTGTTCGTCCGCTCGACGGGCGGAACGCACGCAGCGAACTTCCACCTCCGGGTCGGCAACGCGACCCGCCTCCTCCTGACGGACGAGGTGCTGGACTACTCGGCCCGCCGCTGGCGCTGATCGCGAGGCCATCCGGACCGCCCGATGTGCCCGATGTCCTGACGATGGGCCCATCCGTCCCGCCCCAGCCCGGGCGCACGATACGGATGCTGGCGTCCCCAGGTCGGAGGAACTTGATGAAGCTGTCGGGCAAGGTCGTCGTGGTGACGGGGGCGGGGAGCGGCATGGGCCGCGAGGTCGCGCTGGAGGCGCTCCGGCGCGGGGCGCGCGTGGCCGCTGTTGACCTCAACGAGACGACGCTCGCGGAGACCGCCGCGCTCGCGTCGGCCGGCGACCGGCTGCGGACCTACGTCGTCAACGTCGCGGACAGGGCGGCGGTGGCCGCCCTGCCGTCGACCGTCGCCTCCGACTTCGGCCAGGTGGACGGGCTCATCCACTGCGCCGGCATCATCCAGCCGTTCGTGAAGCTGGTGGACCTCGACGAGGCCACGATCGAGCGCGTGTTCGCCGTGAACTGGTGGGGGACGCTGTACCTGTCGAAGGCGTTCCTGCCGGTGCTGCTCGCCCGGCCGGAGGGCCACATCCTCAACGTGTCGTCGATGGGCGGCTTCCTGCCGGTCCCGGGCCAGACGATCTACGGCGCGTCGAAGGCCGCGGTCAAGCTGATGACCGAGGGCCTCAGCTCCGAGTGCAACGGGACGAGCGTCCGGGTCACCGTCGTGTTCCCGGGTGCCGTGGCGACCAACATCACGTCGAACTCGGGCGTGGACCTCCCGGCGGGCGCCGCCGAGATGGCGGAGAAGGCGGCCGGTCGGACCCTGGCGGCAGACAAGGCCGCGCGGATGATCCTCGACGGGATGGAGAAGAACGCCTACCGGGTGATGGTCGGCAGCGACGCGAAGCTGATGGACCGCCTGTACAGGCTGAACCCGCGCCGCGCCGCCGGGTTCATCCAGCGGCAGATGAAGGGCCTGCTGCCGGGCTGACGCCGACCCCCTCGAGCCGCGCCTCCAGGTAGGCGCGTTCCGCATCGCTGGTCGCGAGCGCGGCCGCCCGCCGGTACGCGGCCGCGGCCTCGTCGCTGCGGCCCATCCGGGTGAGCAGGTCCGCCCGGACGGCGTGGGACCGGTGCCACTCGTCGAGGCCCAGCTCCTCGACCTGCGCGAGGCCGGCCGCCGGCCCCTCGACCTCCGCGACCGCGACGGCCCGATTGAGGGCGACGACCGCCGTGGGCTGGATCGCGAGCAGCTGGTCGTAGAGGGCGAGGATCTGCGACCAGTCCGTCCCGGCCGCGGACGGCGCGTCCGTGTGGACCGCCGCGATCGCGGCCTGGAGCTGGTACGGGCCCGGCTGATTGCGGCGCAGGCAGGCCCGGACGATCCCGTGTCCCTCCTCGATGAGCGCCGCGTCCCAGCGTGACCGGTCCTGGTCGGCGAGGCGGACGAGCGACCCGCCATCCGCCACCCGGGCCGGACGCCGCGCCTCGTGGAGCAGCATCAGCGCGAGCAGGCCCTGCGCCTCCGCCTCGTCCGGCATGAGCTGGACGAGCAGCCGGCCCAGCCGGATCGCGTCGCCGGACAGGTCTGGTCGGGTCAGCGACTCGCCCGCGCTCGCGAGGTAGCCCTCGTTGAACACGAGGTAGACGACGGCGAGGACCGAGCGCAGCCGTTCCGGGAGGTCGGCGTCGGCCGGCACGCGATACGGGATCCGGGCGTCGCGGATCTTCGCCTTCGCGCGCACGAGCCGCTGGGCCATCGTCGCCTCGGGGACGAGGAACGCCCGGGCGATCTCCGCGGTGGTGAGGCCGCCGAGGAGCCGCAGCGTCAGCGCGACCCGGGCCGGCTCGCCGAGCGCCGGGTGGCAGCACGTGAAGATGAGCCGCAGCTGGTCGTCCTGCACGGCCTGGTCCTCGGTCGTGGCGGCGTCCTCGAGGAGTCGCAGGGCCGCGACCTGGCGTTCGTCGCGGGTCGCCTCGCGGCGTGCCCGGTCGATCGCCCGGCGGCGGGCCGTCGTGACGATCCACCCGGCCGGGCTGGCCGGGACGCCGTCCGAGGGCCAGCGCTCGAGCGCGACGGTGAAGGCGTCCTGGACGGCCTCCTCGGCGAGCCCGATGTCCCCGAACGCCCTCACGAGCGTCGCGACGGCGCGGCCGTAGGCCTCGCGGAACGCGGCCTCGACCGCCGCCGTCGCCCCGTCGCCATCGCCGCGGCGCCGTTCCTCGGTCAACCGCCGAACTCGTCCCGGAACGGTCGGACCTCGATCGGCAGTCCCGTCGCCTCGGCGGCCTTGCGGGCCCAGCCGAGCGCACCGTCGAGATCCGCCACGTCGACGATCACGAGCCCGCCGACGTGCTCCTTCGCTTCGACGTACGGGCCGTCCATGAGGACGACATTCCCGTCCGTGGCCCGGACCACCGTTGACGAGGAGGCGTCGTGGAGCGCGGCGTTGAACACCCACGACCCCGAGGCGCGGAGGTCGGCGTCGAAGCGCGCGACCCGCTCCATGATCGGGTCGAGGATCTCCGGTGCGGGCGGCTCACCGTCGGGCTGGATCACGCTGAGCAGGTACTTCGCCATCGTTCGGCTCCCGTTGGCGGCGGACGCTCGTCCGCCTTCACTCGGTGTACGAACGGGCCCCGGTCGACATCGACATCGGTCGCCGGTTCATCATCACCCGGGTGCGTGGTGCGCGCAGGCACCGTTGATCGGGGCAGAGGCGGCCCCTGAGAGATGGCCGCAACGCCGCCGCGGCTCGCCGCCCTCCGGTCGTTTCGTGACGCTCCGCACCATCTCGGCATGACCTCGCTGAACCGCACGCACGACATCCGCGTCAGCGCCGGACCCGCGCTGGGCCGCCGCCTCCCGCGCCGCCCGATCAGCCTCATCGGGCTCGCCGTGCGATCGCTCATCGCCGGCGTCGCGATCGGGACGTTCATCGGCGCAGGCTGGGCGCTGACGCCCCTGTCCACATTGACGCTCGGCGGCGCCGCGCTCGTCTGGCTGCTGCTCTCGTTCGAGGGCGACCGGCCCGAGAAGGCATGACGCCCGGCGACGCCGGGGATCCCCGCTGCGCCCGCTGCGGACGCGCCGAGTGGCAGCGCGGCCGGCACCACGTCGTCGTCGCCCCGATGACGGGTGAGGCCCTCGCCTTCGATCACCTGCAGCCCGGGCACGGCGACTGGACGTGCGTGGGGTGCGGGATGTCGATCACCGGCACGCTCGAGGCATCGCGCCTGTTCGAGGCCGTCGTGCGCCGGCAGGCCGACCCGCGCCTCATTGCGAGCGTTCGTTCCGTTCGCTGACCGGTCCCTACTGACCTTCCCCGAGCGCGGCGACCAGGCGCGCCGCTCCTGACTCGATCGGGTCGCCGTGCCCGACGAGGAGCGTCTCGAACGTCAGCCCGCCCAGCTTGACGATCGACGCCTTCGCTTGGTCCATGTCGGCGGTGAACTGCGCGCCGGGGAGCGTCGGCGCCCCGGCGGTGGTCCCCATCGCGTCGCCGGCGACGAGGATCCCGCCGGCGGCCGGATCCAGCACGGCGATGCTCCCGGGTGTGTGCCCCGGCGCCGTCACGATCCGCAGGTCGAACACCGTGTCGTCGTCCTGGACCGGGGTCAGGGCATGCGGGACGGTGATGCCCGGGATGTCCTCGACGCCCGCGTAGCCGGTCGCATCGGCGGCGCGGGTCAGGACCTCCGCGGCACTCCCGGCGTGGTCCTGGTGGTTGTGGGTGAGGATCACGTGCGCGACCGCGGGCCAGTCGAGCCCGATCCCCTTCAGGCTCGCCCCAATCGTGTCGGCACTGCCCGCGACGCCCGTGTCGACGATGGCGGCCTCGCCGCCGTGGACCAGCACGTATGCGGAGACGAAGCCGAGGTTCACGCGGGTCCAGGCGGGCGCGGTCGGTCCACCCGCTGCGCTCGCGCTCGCATCGGCGCTGGCCGATTCCGCCGCCGAAGCCGATGGCGGCGCGGAAGCCGACGCCGAAGCCGACGCCGACGACGACGAGCCACCCGAACCCGAGGGAGCGCAACCCGCCAGCCCGAGCACCGCGAGCGCGAACGCCCCACGGCCGAGGTCGGCGATGACGGTGCGGCGGGCGATCGGTCGGGAGAGGTCCATCGCGGATGCTCCTCGCTGCGTCGTCAGCGTCGATAGGGTCAAACACGGACGCCCACGGCCCCCGGTTCCGACTCAGGCCGCGGCAGGCCATCGTCGAGGACCACGCGGCCGTACCGCCGGGCCGTCGGCGAGTGCCACACGCCGGACGTCGTGTAGACGTCCTCCTCGATCACGCCGAGGGCTTCCTCCGCGGACGCGGCGCGCATGAGGATCACCGCCTTGGACCAGTCGTCGCAGCCGCCGGCCTCGATGATCCGCCCCTCGCGCTTGAGCCGGGCGATCCGCTCCAGGTGCACGGGGCGATGCGCCGGGCGGCGCTGGGGCGCCTCGGGCGAGTACGGCACCTCGACCAGCCACACCCACTCGACCGTCACGCCATCGGGAACGCCATCGGGATCGCTCATCGGCCGGATCTCCTCAATCGCTCGTCGACGCTAGCGAACCCTCGCGAGCGTTCGGTGTCAACGGGCTGTCGATTCGGGCGTGGGTCGTTCGTCGATCCGGTGCATGGGTGGCGAGGGCCGCCCGACGAGAGGCGGCGACAGGCCGCCCACGGAGGTGCTCGAGATGGCGAACTTCCTGCTCACCTATCACGGCGGCGGCATGCCGGACTCGAAGGAGGAACAGGATCGCGTGACGCACGCCTGGGAGGCGTGGTTCGGGACGCTCGGCGGCTCGCTCGTCGACGGAGGGAACCCGATCGCGCAGGCGAAGGCGATCACCCCCGACGGCGGCGTCATGGACGCCACGTCGGCCCCGAGCGGCTACTCGATCATCAAGGCCGACTCGATCGACGCGGCCGTCGCGCTCGCCAAGGGTTGCCCGGTGCTCGGTGGCGGTGGCAATGTCCTCGTGTCGGAGACCTTCCCGGTCATGTAGGCTCCGCGGGTCGCCGGGCGGCGTCACCCGCCCGGCGAACCTTCCCCCGCCAGCACGGCGGTGCCGGTGCGCCGCCGCGTCACCGGACGATCTCGACGACGTCGCCGTCCTTGACCTCGTGGTCGCGGCCCACGCGCTGGCCCTCGAACCTGGCCGACGGACCCCAGACGCGCGCTCCGGCCGCAGCCGCGGCGAGCTCGTGATGGACGAGATCCGCGACGTTCGCGACAGTGGATCCGGGCGGGAGGGCGAGCGGCTCCTCGTCGACCGTCCCGTCGTGCCGCAGCCGGACGCGGATGAGGCCGGTCAGCGCCCACACGGTCTCGCGCAGGCGGTCGAGCGCCCCGTCGTCCAGCACGGAGACCTCGACGACGCGCAGCTCCGGGAACGCCCCGCGGTACGGTGCGAGCGCGTCGCCTGACACCTCGTCGGCGCGGGTCACCGCGACGGCGGACGGCACCTCGATCCCGGCGATCGTGACCTCGGCCATGATCGCGGCCAGCTCGTCCGGAGGGGCGCCGGCGCGGCCGCACCACACGATCCCGTCCGCCGAGCGCAGGACCCCGAGCAGCGCACGCCCCCCGCCGCGATCCTCGTTGGCGCCCGGAAGCAGCCCCGGAATCTCCACCAGCTGGACGAGCACGCCGCCGATGCGGGTGACCGCGGGCACGGGCCGGAGCGTCGTGAACGCGTAGTCGCCGGTCGCGATCTGGATGGCCGACAGCGCCTGCAGCACCGACGACTTGCCGACGTTCGGCGGGCCGACGAGCGCGACCTGCGCGACCCCCTCCCGGCGGACGGCGATCGAGTCGCGGTGGACGGCACGCGACCGGACGCGGGTCTCGTCGATCTCCGCCGTGAGCGACTTGCGGAGGTCGGCGTACGGGCCGTTGCGGTAGTCCGGCAGCTCGGCGAGCAGCGCCCGGACCTCGCGGATCCGCTCGCTGCCTTCCTTGCCCTGGAGCCGCCGGCGGGCCACCTGGGCGAACGTTCGATGCGGCATCGGCATGATGCCCGCTCCTCTCGAGTGACGGCGGGCGGACGAGCGCCGGGCACGCGCGATCGATGCGCTACCGGTTCGGCGCGTCCTGTCCCGCCCCTTCCACGTGACGCGGTGTGGAAGGGGCCGATCAGCCGTTCTTGTTCGAGATGGAGGCGAGCCAGGCGCGGAAGCTGCGCCCGATGTCGAGGCGGCTCATGGCCGGCGCATCGTACACGCCGGCCATCACGGAGTCGATCCCGTCACGCGGAGGCGCCCAGCGCCTCCCGGATCTGGGCGATCGCGGCGGCCTCGATCTCCGAGGTGCCGCCGCCCTTCGCGTTCGCGACCGCGTCCGCGACGCCGATCACCAGCGCTCGGTAGGGCTCGACCTCGTCGGGGGCCTTCGCCTGGAGCAGCGCGACGGACGAGCGCAGCGACTCCAGCGTCTGGTTCCGTACCTCGTCCTGGGAGCTCGTCAGCCCGAAGCCCGTCCCGCGCGTCTTCGCCACCTCGCGGATGAAGTCGGTCGCGCCGGCGACCTGCTGCCCGGCGAGGTACTTGCCGAGCGCCCCGGCCTCCCCGAACGAGTCGGTGAAGTCGCGGTCGCTGATCGAGACGAGCATCCCGCTCCCGGTGAGGCCCCGCTGGAGGGCGGCCCACTCCTCGTCGCTGAAGTCCTGTCGCGTCGCCATGGGAACCTCCGGTGGGAGCTGGGGTGGGGCGCTCGATGATACCCGCGGCCCGCGAGCCGTCCCTGGGGGTGGTCGGGGCGGGCGGTTTGGTGTATAGGTTTACAAATGCGACGGGCGTTCCTCGGCATCGACTGCGGCACCCAGTCCACGAAGGCCCTCCTGCTCGACGCCGACACCGGCGAGGAGCTCGCGATCGGCCGCGCGGACCATGCGCTGATCGCGCGCGAGGACGGGACCCGCGAGCAGGACCCGGCGTGGTGGGTCGAGGCGCTCGAGACGGCGGTTCGGGGCGCGCTGGCGTCGGCGCCGGCCGTGGACGTCGCGGGCATCGGTGTCTCCGGCCAGCAGCACGGGCTCGTCGCGCTGGACGCGGACGACCGGCCGGTCCGGCCCGCGAAGCTGTGGAACGACACCACGACCACGGCTGACTGCGCCGCCCTCACCGAGCGGGTGGGCGGCGAGTCGGCGGTCCACGCGGCGACGGGCAACGTGTTCCTGCCTGGGTACACGGCACCCAAGGTCGAGTGGCTGCGCCGCAACGAGCCCGACTCGTACGCCGTCGCGCGCCGCTTCTGCCTTCCTCACGACTACCTGAACCTGTGGCTCACGGGGACCTTCGCGACCGAGGCCGGCGACGCGTCGGGCACGGCGTACCTCGACGTGCGCAGCCGCGAGTACGCGGCCGCGGTCCTGGCGGCGATCGACGATGCGCGCGACTGGGACGCGGCGCTGCCTCCGGTGCTGGAGGCCGGTGCGGTGCTGGGCACTCTCCGCGCGGAGGTCGCCACGACGCTCGGCCTGCCGGCGGGGATCCCCGTGTCGGTCGGCGGCGGCGACAACATGTGCGCGGCGATCGGCGTCGGGGCGGTGGTGCCGGGCGTCGCGGTGATGAGCCTCGGGACCTCCGGGACCGTGTTCGGGCGCGCGGAAGCGCCGGCCATCGACCCGCTCCGCGAGGTCTCCGCGTTCTGCGACTCGACCGGCGGCTGGCTGCCGCTCGCCTGCGTCCTCAACTGCACGCTGCCGCTCGAGTGGGTGCGCGGCCTGTTCGGGCTCGACCACGCGGCGTTCGACGCGCTCGTGGCCGGTGTCCCGGCCGGGGCACGCGGCCTGACCTTCGTGCCGTACCTCGACGGGGAGCGCACGCCGAACCTGCCCGACGCGAGCGGCGAGCTCCTCGGCCTGCGTACCCATCACGGGCCGGCGGAGATCTCGCGCGCGGTGCTGGAGGGCGTGACCGCGGGCCTCGCGCACGCCGTGCGCGCCTTCCGGCGCACCGACACGCCCGCGGACCAGCTGCTGCTGGTGGGCGGCGCCGCGCGGAGCGACGTCTGGGGCCAGCTGCTCGCCGACACCCTCGGCCTGCCGATCGACCGCCCGTCCGTCGCCGAGGCCGCGGCCCGCGGCGCGGCGATCCAGGCCGCACACGTCGTCGACGGCGCGCCGCTCCATCGACCCGTCGCCACGGACGCCCGCTGGGAGCCGAGCGCCGCCGCGACCGATTCGACCGCCGCCCAGGATTCCGCGGCCGCCGCCGTCTGACCGGCCCCCGCCCACCAACGTCGATCCCGCCGCCACGCCGAAACCGGAGGAGCACGCAATGGCCGACTCGTTCTTCGCGGAGGTACCGAACCACATCCCGTACGCCAATGAAGGCGGGAGCGGTCCGCTCGCGTTCAAGGCGTACGACCCGGAGCGCGTCGTGCTCGGCCGGAAGATGGTCGACTGGCTGCGGCCGGGCGTGTGCTTCTGGCACTCGTTCGCCTGGGACGGGCGCGACATGTTCGGCGTGGGGACGCTCGACCGGCCGTGGAACGACCCGGCGCTGGACCCGATGGACGCCGCGCGCCAGAAGATGGCGGCCGCCTTCGAGTTCTTCGCCAAGCTCGGCACGCCGTACTACTGCTTCCACGACACCGACGTCGCGCCGGGC
>DASSRG010000257.1:0-14364 GCA_035701885.1 Candidatus Limnocylindrales bacterium | reverse complement strand
CGCCACCCGCGTACAGGAACTCGTCGCCCCGAGGATGACGGGAGCCGCCGCCGGGGACCGTGGACACGGCCCAGTGCTGCGATGCCGACCACGAGTCCGCGTAGAGGACGCCGCGCTCGTCGCCAGACGGCTCGAGCACGACCGCCCCGCCGGCGTCGCCAACCGTGTAGCCGATGAACGCGTGGCGGAATGCCCGCCGGTCCGCGATGGCGTAGCGCGCGGCGAGGGTCGGGGTCTCGCCGGTCACGACGAGCGCGCGACGGGCCGCGCCACTCGCCAGCATCGCCTCGGCCACGCGGATCCCCTCGACGAAGCTGTTGCACGCGTTCTTCACGTCGAAGGCGGATCCGCCGCGGTAGCCCAGCTCGTCGGCGACGTTGTGCGCGGTCGCCGGCTCGATCTGGTCCTGGCTCGTCGACGCGAACAGCAGGAGGTCGACGTCGGCGACGCGGACGCCGGCGTCCTCGAGCGCGCACCGGGCCGCACATGCCGCCAGCGTCGACGCGTATTCGCCGGGAGCGACGGCGCGCCGCGCGCGGATTCCGCTGATGGCGGCGAGCGTGCCCCGGGGGACGGGCAGCCGGCCGGACTCCCGCTCGATCCGTGCCTCGATCGCCTCGACCGATTCGATGCCGGCGGGCAGGGCGATGCCCAGGCCGGCGATGCGGGCGACGGGTCGAGTGGTGACGGGACACACGGGCCGGAACCTGCGAGCGTCGGCGTCCCTGCCGATGACGGCGCGGCGGGTCCGCCGATCGGCAGAGTATGCGTTCGTGGCGGGTGCGGCACGATGGTCCCGTGAGCCCGCCCCGCGTCCCGCCCAACGCCCGCACCCTGGTCGAGCACCTCGCCGGCGGGCGCGCCCTCCCCGCCGAGCTGCACGAGCTCGAAGCATGGCTCGCGGGATCTGCCCGGTTCCGGGCGTTCGTCGACGTCAACCGCGACAAGATCCGCAAGAAGCTGCGCATCGCGACCACTCCGGACACCCGGCTCGACCTGCGCGCCGAGCTCCGCATCGCCTCCCTCCTCCTCGCCGACCGCCGGTTCGAGCTCCAGTTCGAGGCCTACGGGTCAGGCAACCGCGGCCCCGACTTCACCGCGACATTCCGCGCCGGCCGCCCGTTCAACGTCGAGGTCACACGTCGCCATGCCGCGAGCGTCGGCATCGACCGCGTAATCCTCGGCAAGCTCCGGCAGCTCCCGCCGAGCGTCGCCAACGTACTCGTGATCGCGCTCGACTCGACCGCCGACGCGTCGCCGGACGTGGAGGGGACCATGCGCGACCTCCGCGCCCGCGCCGACCGCCGCGACGACGCCTGGTTTGCTGCGCGGGGCGTGAGCGATGCGGCGACCTTCAACCAGGGCTGGCTGCGCCTGGCCGCGGTGCTCGTGTGGGCGGACGCGACGAGTCACGCGGATCGCTGGGCGAACGCCGGGGCGCGCATCTCCGCGCCGAACGGGGCGGTCGACGCGATCCTCGCCGCCCTCGAGACGCCGGAGGGCCAGCGCGGCCCGACCTCGTCCTGACCAATGGCTATGCCTCGGCGCGACGAGCCGCTCGCCTGGCCTCTCGGACTGCCGCCTCGAGGGCCTCGTACGTGTCGAGATGGTTTCGGACGTCGATGACACCCGGCACGCCTCGCGCGACCTCCTCGATCGCGGCACGGGTGCGCTCGGTATGGGTGTGACCGCTGATCTCGACGATCCCGTCGCGGGTCCGGACATCGACGAACTGGAGATCGGCGGGGCCGAGGCTCGAGCGATACCAGAGCGCGTCGAGGACGTCGCGGGTGATCTCGTCATCCGGCCGGTACAGCGGCAGGCTGTCGAGCCGGGCCCTGGGCACGGACAGGATGATCCGATCCTGCGCAACGGACTTGACCCACTCGATCGGCACGATGACGTCGCGTACGACGAGCCTGCCCTTGCGGACGACGAACCCGATCGCGCGGTCGGTCCGGGGGTCGATCAGCACGACGTCGAGGGCACCGACATCGCCATCGGTGGCCGTGATCCGCTGGCCGGCGCGAAGGGGCCAGCCTCCGGCGGTGGCCTCGGCCTGGCCCGACGCTGCCGAGCGGAGAAAGCCGGCGCGCGCCACGGATGGGCCGGGATGCTCCTCGGCCGCGGCGGATGCAGGGTCGGCGTCGGGCGGCGGGAGCCGCGACAGCTCCTCGAGACCAAGCGACACCCGAACCGCCTCGCGATCGGCGCTCTCGACGGCGGCGATTGGGACGAAGACGTCGTGGCCGAGGACGATCCAACCGCTGACGATGATGCCCTCGACCTCACCCTCGGGCCCAAGGATGACGCGCTGGACTCTGCCGACCTGGTCGTTGCCCGAGACGACCTGCGTGCCGGGTCGGATCTCGAGGCGCGAGTCCATGATGGGAGTGCGGCGATCCGCCACGTCGATCCTCCTACGGCCGCGGTTGAGGCCGGGGCTGCGAGGTTCCGAGCTCGCCTCGCAGCCCAGGCAGAGACCTCGTCAGCCCTACGGGGACAGGACGATGCGGTTCTCGACCGAGGCGACACCCGGCGCGGACCAGGCGACCCGCTCGGCCTCCTGCTTCTCGGCCCACGCGCGGACGGTTCCGGTCAGGATCACCTTGTCGCCGCGGACCTCGACCTGGATGCGCTTCGCGTCGGTCTCCGCGCTCCGGACGAGGGCCTCCTCGATCTTCTTCTTCATCTCGTCGGGTGATGGACGCTGCCGCGGCCGAACCGTGAGCATGTTGCTCACCCCGCGAACGCCGGTGATCCGCCGCGTCACGCGCTCGGCGTCGGAACGCTGGAAGCCCCACTCGACGTCACCCTGGAGCGTGACCCAGCCCTTGGAGACGGTTACGTCGAGCCTGTCGATGTCGATGGCCGCGTCCCACTCGAGGGCCCTCGTCACCGCGGCCGCGATGTCCGCGTCGGTGCGCTCCGAGGATGTGGGCAGCTTGACCTCGATGTCGTTGGCGACGGCCTTGACGCCCCGGACGCGATGGGCCGCCTCCTCGGCTGCCCAGCGCTTGAGGTAGCTGTCGACCTGACCAGTGAGCGTGGCGACTCCGTCCTTGACGGCCACGCCGATCTCGTTGGGCTGGAGGCTCGCCTCGTACTTGAACTCGCGGATGATCTCCTGCTGGAGCTGTTCGTCGGTCTGCACCATGACGGCCATGGGTCGCCTTCCTTTCTCGGGGATTCGCGGTCTGCGGGCGGGCGCGCGCGAGGCGCGCCCGGACGCGTGGGGTTCAGCCGCTCTGACGGCCGTTGCCTGATCGGCCGTTGCCCGACTTGATCTCCACCCGACGCGCACGGTTCTGGGTTGCCTTGGGGAGCGTGATCGTCAACTCGCCGTTCTCGTAGCTCGAGCTGGCCTTGTCGACCTCGACCATCCCCGGCAACGCCACTGCGCGCATGAACTGGCCGCGACGGCGCTCACGAAGGAGGAAGTTGCCCTCCTGCTTCTCGTTCTCCTCGGCGAACTGCCCGCGCACGGTCACGGTGCGGCCTTCGATGCTGACCTCGGTGTCCTTTGGGTCGACACCGGGTAGCTCGACCTCGACGATGTAGGCGTCATCGGTCTCGCGAACGTCCAGTGGCGGGGCAACCTCGGTGAAGCCACCCTGCATCGAGCCGATGGGCCAGTCACCGAGGAATCGCTCCATGGCGTTGCGGAACGGGATCTGATTGCGGTCGAGCGGACGGCGGACGAGCGTCATGGGATCGCCTCCTCCATGTGCGACGCCGCGTGCAGCGGCGGAAGACCATGACTCTGCCCCGCGGTGGTCCGGCACGCAGTAGCGGCCGATACGGCGGAGTCAGGCTCCGGGCTGCGCGGCCTGGCCGACGGTCGCGGGATTCCGCGGGAGGTCTCCAGGTGGCGACGGCAGCGGCCGGATTTCGGTCCAGCCCTCGCGCGAGACCAGCCAGACCGTGACCGGCGCATCCCGACCGGTGAGGGTGAGCGGGATGATCGACGCCATCGGGTACTGCGTGCGAAGGCGAACGAGCGTTCCGACGAACACCGCCGCGTCGCCGGACAGGAAGTCCGCTGCCTCTGCGTACGACCGCGACACACTCGCGAGGAATGAAGGGTCGGTTGGCGGTGTGCAATGGATCAACGGCCGCCGCGCAGCCTGAGCCTCGTGCATCGGGTCAGCCTAGTCAGACCGTCGCACCCGGCAGTAGCGCACGATGCCAACGATGCGTGCCAGTCGGCCTGGTTGCTGATCCCTCGATCACGCACCGGCCGCCGCGGCCACTCGGTCCTCGACGCGACGGAACTCCAGGTCCCGGCCGCGGGCATCGGCCACGATCCGGTCGCCGTCGTGGAACTCGCCGCGCAGCAGCTGCACGGCCAGTGGCTGGACGATCTTCTGCTGGATCGCGCGCTTCAGCGGCCGCGCACCGTAGACGGGGTCGAAGCCGTCGATGGCGAGGAGCTCCTTCGCGGCGTCCGTCAGCTCGAGCTCGATCTTCCGGTCGGCGAGGCGTTCACGCACGTCGGCCAGCTGGATGTCGACGATCGCCTTGATCTGCTCCCTGCCGAGCGCGTTGAAGATGACGATGTCGTCGATCCGGTTGAGCAGCTCGGGTCGGAAGTGCTCCCGGACGGCGTCCATCACGCGTTCGCGGGTGCGCAGCCGTGCCGCCTCGCGCTCGGCGAGGTCGACGACCCCGCCGCCGCTCATCGCGAGTGGATCGAGGAGATGCTGGCTGCCGAGGTTGCTGGTCATGATGACGATCGTGTTCTGGAAGTTGACGGTCCGGCCCTGCGCGTCCGTCAACCGCCCGTCGTCGAGGAGCTGGAGCAGGATGTTGAGCACCTCCGGGTGCGCCTTTTCCACCTCGTCGAACAGGACCACGGCATAGGGCCGGCGACGGATGGCCTCGGTGAGCTGGCCCGCTTCGTCGTACCCGACGTATCCGGGCGGCGCGCCGATCAGGCGTGAGACCGTGTGGCGCTCCTGGTACTCGCTCATGTCGATGCGGACGAGCGCGCCTTCGTCGTCGAACAGGAACTCCGCCAGGGCGCGGGCGGTCTCGGTCTTGCCCACGCCGGTCGGACCGAGGAACAGGAAGCTCCCGATGGGGCGGTTCGGGTCGCCGAGTCCCGCTCTCGCGGCTCGGACCGTGTTGGCGACCGCCGTGATGGCCTCCTCCTGGCCGATGACCCGCTCGCGCAGGCGGTCCTCCATGTTGATGAGCTTCTCGATCTCGCCCTCGAGCAGCCGGCTGACCGGAATGCCCGTCCAGCGACTGACGACCTCGGCGATGTCCTCCTCGTCCACCTCCTCCTTCACGAGCGTCCGACCGCGACTGGCGCGGTCGCGGAGCTCCTGCTCGGCAGCCTCGAGCCGCTTCTCGAGCTCGCCGGTCTCGTACTTCAGGCGGGCAGCCTTCTCCCAGTCGGCCTGCCGCGAGGCCTGCTCGAGCGCGGCCCGGGCGGCGTCCAGCTCTTCCTTGATCCGGGCGACCTTGTTGAGCTCCTCCACCTCGCTCTTCCAGCGGGCCTCGAGCTGGGCGGCCTCCTCCTTCGCGTCGGCGAGCTCCTTCTCGAGCCTGGACAGCCGCTCCTTCGACGCCTTGTCCTTCTCCTTGCGCAGGCCCTCGCGCTCGATCTCGAGCTGCATGATCCGGCGTCGCACCTCGTCGAGCTCGATGGGCATGCTGGTCGCTTCCATGCGCAGCTTGGCCGCGGCCTCGTCGACGAGGTCGATGGCCTTGTCGGGCAGGAATCGGTCGGCGATATAGCGGTGCGAGAGGACGCCGGCGGCGACCAGCGCCGAGTCCTTGATCCGGACCCGGTGGTGCTGTTCGTACCGCTCGCGCAGGCCGCGCAGGATGCTGATCGTGTCCTCGACGGTGGGCTCGCCGACGTACACCGGCTGGAAGCGACGCTCGAGGGCCGCGTCCTTCTCGATGTGCTTGCGGTACTCGTCGAGCGTCGTCGCGCCGATCGTGTGCAGCTCGCCGCGCGCCAGCATCGGCTTGAGCATGTTGGAGGCGTCCATCGACCCCTCGGCAGCCCCGGCGCCGACGACCGTGTGCAGCTCGTCGATGAACAGGATGATCCGACCAGCGGAGTCGGTGATCTCCTTGAGGACCGCCTTGAGCCGTTCCTCGAACTCGCCGCGATACTTCGCTCCGGCCACCAGCGCGCCGAGGTCGAGGGCGACGATCTGCTTGTCCTTCAGGTCCTCGGGGACGTCCCCGCGCACGATGCGCTGGGCCAGCCCTTCGACGATCGCGGTCTTGCCGACGCCGGGCTCGCCGATGAGCACCGGGTTGTTCTTGGTCCGCCGGCTCAGCACCTGGATCACTCGCCGGACCTCGTCGTCGCGGCCGATCACCGGGTCGAGCTTTCCGGCGCGGGCAAGCGCGGTGAGGTCGCGACCGTACTTCTCGAGCGACTGGTAGGTGGTCTCGGGCGTCGCACTCGTGACCCGCTGGCCGCCGCGGATCGCCTGCAGCGCCTCGTACAGCCGGTCGCGGGTGACCCCGAGCCGCCGGAGCGTCTGCCCTGCCGCGCCCGTCTCCGCATCGTCGGCGAGGGCGAGCAGGAAGTGCTCGGTGGACACGTAGTCGTCCTTGAGCCGCTCGGCCTCACGGGCCGCGGCCTCGAACACGCGTCGGAAGCGATTGGACGCCTGGACCTGCGTCGGACCGGAGCCGCGCGCGAACCCGGCCAGCGCGGGCTCGAGACCGTCCAGGACGCTCCTCGCCGGGATCTCCAGACGCCCGAGGATGGCGGGCACGACGCCGTCCTCCTGCGCGACGAGCGCGTGCAGGAGGTGCTCGGGCTCGAGCTGCGTGTGGTGCCGTTCCTCGGCCAGGCGTTGCGCGGCGACGATCGCCTCCTGGGCCTTCTCCGTCAGCTTGTTCATGTTCATCGCCATGTGGGTGGCCTCCTGGGCGTCAGCGGTCGGATCGCGCGTCGAGCGCGTTGCGGAGCGTCCTGATCTCGTCGACCAGCCGAAGGGCCACTTCGATGCCCGCGGCGTTGAGCCCCAGGTCCTCGCCGAGGCGCCGGATCGTGCGCAGTCGGGCCAGCTCGGCGTCGCTGAAGAAGGCCGTGCGTCCTTCGACGCGCACCGGCCGGATCAGGCCGATCCGGACGAACCGGCGGACGCGCGCGGGCGGCAGCCTGGTGAGGCGGGCCGCGGTCTCGAGCTCGTAGACGGCCATGCGGCCGGTTCGATCGTTCATCGCCTGACGGCTCCGTCCGTGGTCTCGGTGCCTGACCGGGCGAACTCCTCGATCAGCTCGCGCTGGCGCTTCGACAGCCGCTCCGGAAGCCTCGCGTGGACCTCCGCGTGCAGGTCGCCGCGGACGTTGCTCGCGCCCAGGTGCGGCATGCCCTGGCCCCGGAGCCGGAACACGCGGCCGTCCTGAGTGGCTGGCGGGATCGACAGCGCCAGCGTGCGGCCGTCGGGCGTCGGCACCTGGGCCTCGCCACCGAGGATCAGCGTCGCGAGCGGCGCGCGGACCTCGGTGTGCAGGTCGTCGCCGCGGCGCTCGAACCGGGGATCGGGCGCCACCGTGACGACCAGGTAGATGTCGCCGGACGGAGCGCCGCCCTGGCCGGGGCCGCCCTGGCCCCTGACCCGCACGCGCGAGCCCGTGCGCACCCCGGGCGGGATCCTGACCTCGAGGCGGCGGCTCGTGCCGTCTGCCGCCCGCATCTCCAGCTGCATCGTGGTGCCGCGATACGCGTCGGCGAGGCTGACCTCGATCGGCTCCTCGAGATCCGCGCCTGCTCGCGGCCGCGGCGTCCGCGTCGCACGCCCTCGACGTCCCGGCTGGGTCCCACCGCCTCCCCCGAACATGCTCTCGAAGAAGTCCGAGAACGGGGAGTCGTCACCGAACATGTCCCGCAGGTCCTCGTCGTCGACCGTCCGGTACTCGTAGCGAACGCCGCCGGGCCCCTGTGCCCCGAAGCCTTCCCAGTCGAAGGGCTGCGCCCCGCCGGCAGCGGCCTGGGTCCGCTGCCACTGTTCGTACTCGCGCCAGCGGGACCCGACCTCGTCGTACTTCTTGCGCTTGTCCGGGTCCGAGAGGACCTCGTACGCCTCGTTGATCTGCTTGAAGCGGTCCTCGGCCTCCCGATTCCCCGGGTTGACGTCCGGGTGGTGCTGCCGTGCGAGCTTCCGGTACGCCGTGCGGATCTGCTTCTCGGTCGCGTCTTTCGGCACGCCAAGGACGGCGTAGTAGTCCTGGAATTCCATCAGCGGTGCAGCCCGCACCGCGCCATGGCCGCGATGCCGCGCCGGGCCCCACGCAACAGCCGCGCCGCCCGGTCGGGCGCCGGCGCGGGCCGCTCCGCGAGGGTCATCGCGAGCATCGCTCGAGGGGCGCGTCGACGGCCCCGCGCGTCAGCTGCCGCAGCCACGGGTCGACCCGACGCCCCGATCGGTGGCCGGCGGGCCGCGAGGCGACCGCACCCAGCACCCGGGTGGCTGCCTCGCGGCCCAGGGGGAAACCAGCGTGCGCCGAACGTTCGGTCCGGATCCGCTCGGCGGTCGAGACCATGGCTGCCATCAGCACCTCGCTCGCATCCGGTCGTTGGCAGCCCGTCGTCGCACGGGCCGCCGTCACGGGCCTCGATCGGGTCACATCTCCCGGAACTCTCCCTCCACGGTGCCCGGCGGCGGCTCCTCGCTGCCGCCGTCGTCCCGGCGGCCACCGCCGGTTGCGGCGCCGACCGGCTCCGGGGCCGCCGCCGATGCCGCACGCTCCATCGCGCTCTCCAGCGCGGGGACCGCCGTCCGCAGCGCCTGCATGTCGTTCTGATCGAGTGCCCGGCGCACCGCCTGCGCGCCGTTGTCGAGCTCGAGCTTCAGCTCGCTCGGCAGCCCGTCCCCGCTCTCGCGGAGGAGCTTCTCGGCCGCGTAGGCGAGGTTGTCCGCCCGGTTCCTGAGCTCGACCTCCTCGCGCCGCCGGGCGTCCTCGGATGCATGCTGCTGGGCCTCCTTGACCATCCGCTCGATGTCGGCCTGGGACAGCCCGCTGACCGGCTCGATGACGACCTTCTGCTCCTTGCCGCTCGACTGCTCCTTTGCCGAGACATGCAGGATCCCGTTCGCGTCGATGTCGAACGTGACCTCGATCTGAGGTCTCCCCCGCGGTGCAGGGGGGATGCCGTCGAGGATGAACCGGCCCAGGCTCTTGTTCTCGGACGCCAGCGGCCGCTCGCCCTGGAGGACGTGGATCTCCACCTGGCCCTGGTTGTCCTCCGCGGTCGAGAAGATCTCGCTCTTCCGGGTGGGGATCGTCGTGTTGCGCGGGATGAGGGGCGTCATGACGCCGCCCTTTGTCTCGACCCCGAGTGACAACGGCGTCACGTCCAGGAGCAGGACGTCCTTGACGTCGCCCTGCAGGACGCCGGCCTGGACCGCCGCGCCGGCGGCAACCACCTCATCCGGGTTGACGCCCTTGTGCGGGTCCTTGCCGTTGAACAGCTCCCTGACGAGGGCCTGCACGGCAGGCATGCGGGTCTGGCCGCCGACGAGCACGACCTCGTCGATGTCGGCCGCCGTGATCTTCGCGTCGGCGATGGCCCGTTCGACCGGTTCGCGTGTCCGCTCGATGAGCGGTTCCGTGAGCTGCTCCAGCGTCGACCGGGCGAGCGTGATCTGGACGTGGATGGGCCCCGCCGCGTTCGCGCTGATGAACGGCAGGTTGATCTCGGTCGACTGGGTCGACGAGAGCTCGATCTTTGCCTTCTCGGCTGCTTCGCGGATGCGCTGGAGCGCCACCCGGTCACCGCTCAGATCGATGCCCTGGTCCTTCCTGAACTGCGCGATCAGCCAGTCCATCACGGCGCGGTCGAAGTCGTCGCCCCCGAGGAACGTGTCGCCGTTCGTCGCGAGGACTTCGATCACTCCTTCGCCGACGCGGAGCACGGAGATGTCGAACGTGCCGCCGCCCAGGTCGTAGACCGCGATCTCCTCGTCGCGACCGACCTTGTCCAGGCCATAGGCGAGCGAGGCCGCCGTCGGCTCGTTGACGATGCGCAGGACCTCGAGGCCGGCGATCTGACCCGCGTCCTTGGTCGCCTGGCGCTGCGCGTCGTTGAAGTACGCGGGCACCGTGATGACGGCCTGTCGGACGGTGTCGCCGAGCTTTGCCTCGGCGTCCTCGCGCAGCTTCTGGAGGATCATCGCCGAGATCTCCGGCGGCGAGTACTCCTTGCCGCCCATGACGACACGCACGTCCCCGTTGGCCGCAGCGGCCACCTTGTACGGGACGCGCTTGATCGCCTCCTGCACGATCGGGTCGTCGAACTTGCGGCCCATGAACCGCTTGATGGAGAAGATCGTGTTCTCCGGGTTCGTGACCGCCTGCCGCCGCGCGAGCGTCCCGACCAGCCGCTGACCGGTCTTGGGGTCGATCGCGACCACGGACGGAGTGATCCGGCTGCCCTCGGCGTTCTCGAGGATGGTCGGCTGACCCGCTTCGAGGACCGCCATCGCGGAGTTCGTCGTTCCGAGATCGATGCCGATGACCTTCGCCATGGTTCAGCCTCCAGCCTGGGGGACGTCGCCGGGACGTCCGTGTCGTACGGGTTCGGGATGTCGTCCGTCGTCGGACGGGCGTGTCGGTTCCGATTGCGGTGGGCCCGCCACCCCACCGAGCGGCCCCCGGACGACGACCTCCGCGGGCCGCAGCAGCCGCCCACCGAGCCGATAACCCGGACGGATCACGAGGGCGACCACCTGGTCTTCGGCGGCCGGGTCCGGTTCGTGGTAGACGGCCTCATGGCGCGCCGGGTCGAACGGCTCACCGACCGTCCCGACGGGCTCCAGCCCCAACGCCGCGAGCGACGCCTCGAGACGCGACCGCAGCATCGCGATGCCCTGCGCCCACGGGTCGTCCTCGAGATCCGGTGGGACATCGGCGAACGCACGCCGCAGGTCGTCGAGCAACGGGAAGATCGGCTCGAGCACCCGGCCACGAGCGCCCTCGGCGTCGGCGGCCCGCTCGTCGGCCACCCGGCGCCGATAGTTGCGGAAGTCGGCGCGCTCCTGCCGCAGCAGCTCGAGCAGCTCGTCGGCCGTCGGCGCTGCCGCGTCCGCGGTCTCGGGTCGAGGCTCCTGGCCCGGGTCGGTCATCGCCGGGTCCGTCATCGCGGGATCGGTCATGGCCGGATCGGTCATCGGTCGCCTCCGCTGTTCGCGGGCTGTCGGCCGCCCCGTCGCTCCGCGGGTCCGTACGGTTGCGGGATGAACTCGACGGATGGCCGGCGCTGCCGCGTCTGCGGGTAGAGCTGCATCAGGTCGAAGACCAAGGTCGGCATCTCGGTGCTGACCGGGAGGCCCAGCTCGCGCGCCTCGCCGACCGAGATCGGATAGTCGTGGGTCCAGGTCCCGCAGGTGAGCGTCTCGGCGACGCTCGCCGCGCGCTCCTCGCTCATCCGCTCTGCGAGGAGCGTCCGGACCGAACGCTCGACCTGGCGAAGCGCCTTCTCGGCCATCTCCGCCTGGATCACCGTCGAGTCGTCGATCCGCTCGATCGGCTTGCGCTTCATGACCTGCAGGATCGAGGCCGCCGGCGACTGGCCCAGCTGCGGATCGAGCGGACCCAGCACGGCGTTCTCGGCCATGACGATCTCGTCGGCGGCGAGCGCGATCAGCGTCCCGCCACTCATCGCGTAGTGCGGCACGAACACCGTCACCTTGGCGGGGTGACGCCGCAGGGCATGGGCGATCTGGTCGGCGGCCAGCACGAGTCCGCCCGGCGTGTGGAGGATCAGGTCGACAGGAACGGTGGGATCGGTGAGCTGGATCGCCCGCAGCAGGCGCTCGGAATCCTCGATGTCGATGAAGCGGGCGATCGGGAAGCCGAGGAAGCTCATCGTCTCCTGCCGGTGGATGAGCCCGATCGCCCGGCTCTTGCGCTGCCCCTCGAACCGCCGGAACAGCCACATCCGCTGGGCGTCGAGCAGGCGCTGGCGGAACACGGGCTGGAGCGAGGCGACGATGATGAGCAGCCACAAGAGGTCGATCGGGGACATGCCTCGTTCCTTGCAGCGCGGCGGCGATGCCTGAGCCGCGCGGCTGAGGCCCTGGTCGTGCCTGGTGCTCGCGGCCGAGCCAGGTCACCTCACCTGTGCGGACATCCGGCGTCGAGTGCTGGCGCCGACGTGCGTTCTGTCGATGCCGACCGTACGGGGCGGGGATGCGTCGCGGCAGTAGCCGTCGTTACTTCCGGACGCGGCCGCGCGAGTTCCCGAGGTGCCGGAGCTGTGGCGCCGTCCGAGGGGGTATCGGGGGCTACTGCGCGCCGGCGACGGGCCGATGGACAGTGGCTCCGGACCACAGGCGCAACGCGAGGAACGACATGCTGGATCGAATGTCCCGGGATTGGTGGCTCATCGCACTCCAGGGCGTGGCCGCGATCGTGTTCGGCGTCGTGGCCCTGGCGTGGCCGGAGATCACGCTGCTGGCACTGGTCTTCCTGTTCGGGGCCTACGCGCTCGTCGATGGCGTGCTGGCGCTCGTCCGTGGCTTCCGCCACGCCGGCGGCGGCCCCGATTGGTGGCGGGTCCTCCACGGCGTCCTCGGCATCGCGGCTGGTCTCATCGCGTTCGCGCTGCCCGGCATCACGGCCTATGCGCTGCTGCTCCTGATCGCGACCTGGGCGATCGTCTCGGGCGCGCTCGAGCTCGTGGCGGCGTACCAGCTTCGCGACGTGATCCGGCGGGAATGGCTGCTCGCGCTCGATGCCGTGGTGTCCATCCTGTTCGGCGTCGCGCTCATCGCGTTCCCGAGCGCCGGAGCGCTCGCGGTCGTGTGGCTGATCGGCGCCTTCGCCATCGCGTCCGGGGTGATCCTGCTCATGGTCGCGTTCCGTCTCAGAGGCCGCGCACGGGGCACTGGCACGTCAGCCGCCTACCCGACGCCCCTGTCCCAGGGGCGGTAGAGGGCGGCGCCCCGGGGGAGCCGTCGGAGGTCGCACGGTCGGGATCAGTTGAGCGTCGAGTGTCCCGCCTCGCGGAGGCGCCTCTTGTCCAGGACCAGCAGGCCGTGGCGGGTGGTCGCGATCAGCCCGTCACGTCGCAGATCACCGATGCTGCGCCCCACCGACTCCCGAATGCTTCCGATCCCGTCGGCCAGCTGTTGCTCGGTCACCGGCAGGAGCTCGTCCTCCGCGTAGAGATCGGACAGCACGACGATCTCGCGGGCGAGTCGCTGCAGCAGGTCGCCGGCGGCGTGGGCCGCGAAGGAGCGGACGACCTCCCGAAGCTGGAGCTGCACATCCCCGGACAGCGCCTGCGCGAACTCCGGGCTCGACCGCGCCAGCTCCGCCACCCGGCGTGCGCTCAGCTGCACCATCACGCTCGGGGTCACCGCCTGCACACCCAGGAGGAACGTCTCGGCGGGAACGACCGCGTGCGTCCCGAAGAGCGACCCCTGGTTGCCATACGCGAGCGTGGGCTCGGAACCATCCAGCGCGACGTAGAGCCGGGTGATCCCGGCGGTGATCAGGACGACCCATGTGTCCTCCGTCAGGGGTGTCGCCAACCGTTCACCGGATCCGAGCTTGCGGCGGACGCCGCCGTGAATGAGCTCCCGCAGGACCGCGGTCGGCAGGGACCCGAGTGCGGACTGCTCGAGCGCGGCCCAGTCGTTGGCACGGTCGCGATCGGCCAGGCTCCGGACCGCAACGTCAAATCGCCGTCTCGTGGGGTCGGGTCGGACGTTGAACTCGATGTCCAGGCGCCGCCCCGACGGGAGGCGCACCGGCATGGATCCGACCCAGGCCTCGCCTGCCGACCGTCGCTTCGATTCGAGGGAGAGCTCCTGGTGGAGCTCTCGCGAGATCATGTCGCGCAGCCTGGTCGGGCCGGCACTGCCGGAAGGCAGCTCCAGGAGGCGGAGGCACGCGGCGTTGGCTCGCACCAGTCGACCCGAAGCATCGATGACCAGGCGGGCCAATCCGCGGTCATCCCGCCATGGAGCCTGCGGGGCGATGGCCTGGGCACGTCCGTCCCGATAGGCGAACCACACGTCGACCGGCTCACCGCGGACGCTGGCGCCGCGCTGGCAGCTCAGCTCGGATTCGGGATAGCGCTGACGGAGCGCCCTCCGGGCGCCGCGGAGCGTCCCACCACGCCGCCGGGTCGACCGAACCTGTCGATCGACGGTGTGACGAAAGAGCACGTCCATCGCCGGCATCGAGACGACGCGGTATCGAGCACCGCGTGGGGCGGCGTCCGAGTCGGCCGGATCTCGCACGTGCATCGGGCACGTCCTGACTGGCGCGCGTGCGGGTCGCCGATCCGCCGCGGCAAGGGGGGTACGCACCCATCATGTCGCGTGAGCGGCGACGCTCGCCCGGGGCGGACCGAGGTGCGGTGTAACAACGTCG
>DASSRG010000256.1:0-14234 GCA_035701885.1 Candidatus Limnocylindrales bacterium | reverse complement strand
GCATGTCGCGACGCCGCCAGAGCCGCCCGTCGACCTGGCGGAAGTTCGCGGACAGGCGGTTGCCCGCCGCGCGCTCGAGATCGCCCTGTCCGGCGGGCACGCGTTGCTCCTGCTCGGTCCACCGGGCGCGGGCAAGACCCTTCTCGCGCGGACGATCCCGGGACTCTTGCCCGATCTCGACGACGAGGCGGCCCTCGCCGCGACCGTCGTCGCCTCGGTCGCGGCGTCGGGGCCGATCGAGGCGCTCGTGCGCCGGCCACCGGTGCGGACGCCCCACCACACCACCTCGTATGCAGGCATGGTCGGCGGCGGTCCGAGGCTGTCGCCCGGAGAGGTGACTTTGGCCGACCAGGGTGTCCTGGTGTGCGACGAGCTCCCGGAGTTCGGCCGCGACGTGCTGGAGGCGCTGCGCCAGCCCCTGGAGGAGGGGAGCGTGTCGGTGGTCCGGGTCGGGCGAAGCGAGGTCTTCCCGGCCCGGTTCACGTTCGTCGCGGCGATGAACCCGTGCCCGTGCGGACAGCTCGGGTCGGCGGACCGCGCCTGCAGCTGTCCGCCCGGCCTGCCCGAGCGGTACCTGCGCCGGGTCTCCGGCCCGCTGCGGGACCGGATCGACCTCTGGGTCGCGGTCGACCGCGTCCCTCCGGCGGTGCTCGTCGCGGACGCTCAGCCCGAGACGACCGCGGTCGTCGCGGCACGGATCGCCGAGGCTCGGGAGCGCCAGCGGGCGCGCCAGGGTCGGGCCCCGAACGGACTGATCGCGGGCATCCGGCTGCGCCGCGCGTGCGGCATGGACGACGCGACCGTCACCCGGGCGATCGTGCTCGCAGAGCGCGAGGGCCTGTCGGGCCGGGGCACGGATCGGCTGCTGCGGGTCGCGCGGACGATCGCGGACCTCGACGCGAGCCAGCGAGTGATGCCGGTGCACCTTGACGAGGCCGCGCGCTTCCGGGCGCCCGTCGACCGGCTCGCGATCGAGCGGGCGAGCTGATGCTGGGCGTCGGGCGCGGCGGGCCGCGGGGCCCCGGCTGGGACGAGGTCGGCGGGCCTGCGCCGGGCTCGGGCACTGAAGGGGCTGTCGCGCAGGGCGTTGGGCGCCGACGCGAGGCCGAGCGTGACCCGGGAGGTCCAGGCGACGCCGAGCGCGATGCGTGGGTCGTCCTGAACGAGGCGTCGGGCGTGGGACCTGCGACGTTCGAGCGCCTCATCTCCGCGTTCGGCAGCGCGCAGGCGGTGCTCGAGGCGGCCTCCGGGTCGCGGTCGACCGAGATGCTCACGCAGGCACTCGCCGATGCTGATGGCACCGCGACCCTTCCGGTCCCGACTGCGAACGCGCTCAGGGCCGCGGCGAGCGGTGCGGGGCCGTTGCTCGCGTCCGTGTGGCGGGCGGGTCTCGACGTGCTTCTCCGCGCTGACGACGCGTACCCGGCCCGACTCCGGCGCGTGGCGCTGCCGCCGCCGGTGCTCTACGTCCGCGGCGACGTCACGTCGCTCGACAGGCCGCGGGCGGTGGCGGTCGTCGGGACCCGGCGGCCGACACAGGCTGGTCGCGCGACCGCGGCGAGGATCGCCGACGCCCTCGCGGGGCTCGGCGCGACCGTCGTGTCCGGTCTCGCCTACGGGATCGACGCGGCGGCGCACACGGCGGCTGTCGAGGCCGGGTGTCCAACGGTCGCGGTGATCGGCGGCGGCCACGAGCGACTCTACCCGGCGGCCCATCGCGCGCTCGTCCGCCGGATGGTCGATGGCGGCGGGGCCGTGATCAGCGAGTTCGCGCCCGAGACCAGCCCGATGAAGGGCACCTTTCCGCGGCGCAATCGGATCATCAGCGGCCTCTCGGATGCCACCGTCGTGGTCGAGGCGGGGGCCCGCAGCGGCGCGCTCACCACCGCGGCCTGGGCGCTCGAGCAGGGCCGCGGCCTGTACCTCGTCCCGGGTCGCCTCGACGACCCATCGGTCGCAGGCAGCCTCGCGTTCCTGCGCGAGGCCGGTCCCGAGGCGCGGATCGTCGCCGGGATCCCGGAGCTCCTCGAGGACCTGGGCCTGTTCGGGACCGAGGCCGGCCCGGCAGCCACTCGCCGGATCGCAACCCGTGGCGCGCCAGGAGCGATCCTCGCGTCCCTGCCACCCGTCGAGCGTGCGATTGCGCTGGCCCTCGTCGCCGGCCGGTCGAGCGTTGACGAGCTGATGCTCGCGACCGGACTCGGCGGGGCGACGGTGCTCGGCGCGCTGACCGCGCTCGAGATCCGGGGCATGGTCCTGGAGGCGTTCGGCCGCTACCGAGCCGCGGGACCGCTCGCCGCCGCCGGCCGTCCTGCCGTGCGACAGCCGATCCGACCCCGTGCGGCATGACCGCACCCGACCGCATGGCACCGAACCGCAACAGACCGGAACCCGGCCCGGTGGTATCCTCGGGGCCAATCCGGCAGCCGGCGTCGAGCCCCCGATCGATGGCCCGCGGCTGCCGCGCGACGCTCCGGGCACACGGCGTCGCAAGGCTGGAGGAGACGTATTGCGGAAGCCCGGTGCCGTGCTGCTCGCCGCGCCCGTCGCGGTCGGGGAGCTGGTCGAGCGGCTCCTCGTCAGGAGCCGGACGGGCGGCATCGCCGCCATCGCCGCGACGATCGCCCTCCTCGTCGCGGTCGTGTCGCCGACCCCGGGCAACGCCATCCCCGCCACCGAGCCGGCCCTGGTCTCCGCCGACCTGTTCGTGCCAATCGGCACCGCGCACGACCCCGCGGACCCGTTCACCGTCACGTTCGACCGGCCGATGGATCGCGCCTCCGTCGCGGCGGAGCTCCGGCTCGATCCGCCCACCGCCTTCTCGCTCGACTGGAACGCCGGCGGGACCCGCGCGACGCTCAAGCCCGACCACCACTGGCGCCTCGACACGCTGTACCAGGTCGTCGTCGGGACGAACGCACACAGCGCCGAGGGCGGAAGCCTCGCGGCGCCGCTGCGCAGCGTCGTCCTGACCGGCGCGGGCGGCACGGCGACGATCACGCCGACGATGGCGACGCTGTCCGCGGTCCGGCTGGACTCCGCGTTCCGCATCAGGCTCGACCGGGCGGTGCCCGTCGCCGCGGTCCGCGCCGCGCTCCGCTCGGACCCGCCGCTCTCGGGCGACCTCGTCGCGGAGCCGACCCCCGGCTCGTACCGCTTCCAGCCGAGCGCGACGCTCCGGCCCGATACCCGGTACGCGCTCTGGCTCGAGGGCCTCGTGGACGCGAACGGCGTCCCGTTCGGGGTCGCGGCGCCGTCGGAGATCACGACCATCGAGGCGCCGAGCGTTGCCGGGGTCCGTCCGAAGAATGGCGCCCGCCGTGTGGCGCGCGACACGGCCATCACGATCCGCTTCAGCCAGCGGATGGACGCGGGCGTCACGGAACGCGCGCTCCGCGTCACCGCGAACGGCAAGGCCGTGAAGGGCTCCGTCCGCTGGTCGACCGACGGCACCCGCCTGACCTTCACCCCGAAGAAGCGGCTGGGGTACGACGCGAAGGTGGTCGTCCGGGTCGACGACTCGGCCCGCTCGGCCGCCGGCGCCCCGATCAGCCGCGCGGCGAAGTCGACGTTCCGGACGAAGCCAAGGCCGGCGGATCCGACCGTCGACATCCCGACCGGCGGCGGCGGTGCCGCCTCCGGGTCCTGGGCGGCCGTCGAGGCCTACTACCTCCGGCTCATGAACTGCACCCGGACGGGTGGCTGGGTCACCGGCTCCGGGGCGTGCTCCTCGCCTGGCGGCCGGGACGTCGCGGCGCTGACCCTGAGCTCGGCGATCTCCTCGAAGGTCGCCCGCCCCTACGCGCGGCTCCTCGCCACCCGCAACGCGTGCAGCCACTTCATCGGTGGCAACCCGGGCGACCGGCTGCGGGCCGCGGGCTTCGGCGGCTACAACTGGGGCGAGAACATCGGGTGCAGGTCCGCCGGCTCGCCGTTCGCCTCCGTGCTCGGTACGCACCTGTTCTATCAGTCCGAGAAGCCCTACAACGGCGGCCACTATCGCAACCTGATGAACCCCTCGTTCCGGCGCGTCGGGATCGGCGTCTGGGTTGCCGGCGGGCGGGTGCGCCTCGTCATCGACTTCTACGGCAACTGACGGTCGCGGCGGCAACCGACGGTCGTCCCGCACGCACGGTGGGACCATCGGGCCGGTGACGCCGGGCGCCCACGCGGCGAGCATGGCCGCGTGATCGAGAACGTCTGCATCCATGTCGAGAACGAGCAGCCGCTGCTGGTCGACCTGTACGACCTGCCGACGTCCGCTGACGCCGGCCTGCTGTGCACGAACGTCCGCACGATGGACGGCAAGCGGCCCGTGTTCATCGACGACGCCAGGTCGACGTTCTTCTTCCCGTACCACGTCGTCCGCTTCCTCGAGATCCCGGAACGCCAGATGGCCGGCCGCCGCGTGACCAGCGCGCGCCGAGCGCCCGAGGGCCGGCCCGCCGACGAGCCGCTCCCCGAGGACGCGAGGCTCGACGGCGACGACGGGACGGACGCTGAGGACGGTTCCCTGCTGCCGGTCGCCGTGGGGGCACCCGAGGAGCCGGACCCCGAGGACCTCGAGCTCGAGATCGACGAGGGGTTCCTCCAGCGCATCCGCGACATCTGATCGGGCTCGAGGCGATCCGGGCGTAACGGCCCGATGAGCGGGAGGTGACCGGGACGCGAGAGACCCGGTGCTACACTCCCGGCCGCCATGGCCAAGCATCTCGTGATCGTGGAATCGCCCGCCAAGGCGCGGACGATCGAGCGCTACCTCGGCGGGGACTACCAGGTCCTCGCGTCGTACGGCCACGTCCGCGACCTGCCCGAGAACCCGGGCAAGGGGAAGTTCGGCGTCGACGTCGACCACGACTTCGCGCCCGAGTACGTCATCCCCGAGGATCGCCGCAAGCAGGTCACGGCGATCGAGAAGGCCGCCCGCACCTCCGACGACGTCTGGCTGGCGAGCGACCTCGACCGTGAGGGCGAGGCGATCGCGTGGCACGTCGCCGAGGCCGCCCACGTGCCGGCGGCGAAGCGGCGACGGGTCGTGTTCAGCGAGATCACCGAGGGTGCGATCCGGGACGCGTTCGCGAGCCCGCGCGACATCGACCAGGACCTCGTGGACGCGCAGCAGGCGCGCCGGATCGTCGACCGGCTCGTGGGCTACACGCTGAGCCCGCTCCTGTCGCGCAAGGTCCGCGGCGGCCTGTCCGCCGGCCGCGTCCAGTCGGTCGCGGTCCGGATGGTCGTGGAGCGCGAGCGCGAGATCCGCGCGTTCACGGCGAAGGAGTACTGGACGCTCGAGGCGCTGCTCGAGACGGCGAACGGCGCCACGTTCACCGCCGACCTCGTGCGGATCGACGGCAAGGCGGTCGAGATCGGCGACGGCGAGACCGCGGAGCGGCACGCGGCCGCGATCCGCGCGCTGCGACCCGTCGTCGCCTCGCTCACCAAGCGCCAGTCGAAGCGAAACCCGGCCCCGCCGTTCACGACGAGCACGCTGCAGCAGGAGGCGAGCCGCAAGCTCGGGTTCAGCCCCAAGCGGACGATGTCGATCGCCCAGCGGCTGTACGAGGGTGTCGACACGCCGGACGGCCATGTCGGCCTGATCACCTACATGCGGACCGACTCGACCGCGATCGCCGCCGTCGCGATGGCCGAGGCGCAGCAGGTCGTCGCGCAGCGGTTCGGCGAGCGGTACGGCACCGGCAAGGGCCGGGTGTACAAGACGAAGCAGAAGGGCGCCCAGGAGGCGCACGAGTCGATCCGTCCGACTTCCTTCACGCGCGACCCGGACTCGATGCGTGCCCACCTCAAGCCCGAGGAGCTGCGCCTGTACCGCCTGATCTGGCAGCGGGCGATCGCATCGCAGATGGCGCCCAAGGAGCTCGAGACGACGACCGCCGAGCTCGAGGACGGCCCGTACCGGCTGCGCGCCTCGGCGACCAAGACGCTGTTCGACGGGTTCTCGCGCGTCTACACCGAGGGCCTGGACGACGCCGCCGAGGAGGCGGAGCGCACGCTCCCGCCGCTCGCCGAGGGCGACCGGACGAGCGTCCAGTCCGTCACGCCGACCCAGCACTTCACCGAGCCCCCGCCGCGGTACACCGAGGCGACGCTGATCAAGGCGCTCGAGGAGCACGGCATCGGCCGCCCCTCGACGTATGCCGCGACGATCTCCACCATCCTCGAGCGCGGCTACGTCCGCGTGGAGGACCGTCGGCTGTACCCGGAGGAGATCGGCGAGATCGTCACCGATCTCCTGGTCACGCACTTCGGGGAGTACGTCGATCTCGCGTTCACCGCGCGGATGGAGGACGAGCTCGACGAGGTCGCCCGCGGCGAGCGCGAGTGGGTCCCGCTCCTGCGCGAGTTCTTCACGCCGCTGAAGGTTCGCGTCGACGAGAAGCGCAAGGAGCTCAAGCGCGCGGACTTCACGACCGAGGCGACCGACGAGGTGTGCTCCGAGGGGCACCCGATGGTCATCCGCCTCGGGCGGAACGGGAAGTTCCTCGCCTGCTCGCTGTACCCCGAGCACAAGGAGACCCGGCCGCTCCCGGGCGAGGAGGCGCCGAAGCTCGAGGGCGACGGCGAGGTCTGCCCGCAATGCGGCGAGGGGACGCTGACGACGAAGCGCGGACGGTTCGGGGCGTTCGTGGGCTGCTCGCGGTACCCGGACTGCACGTACATCCGGAAGGACGGCCCGCCGCCGCCGGACCAGCTGCCGTTCGAGGTCACCTGCCCCAAGAACGGCGACGGGCACCTCGTCGCGCGTCGCGCGCGGCGCACGGGCAACGTCTTCTGGGGGTGCTCGAACTACCCCCGCTGCGACTTCACCACGAACGACGAGCCGACGGGCGCGATCCACGACATCCACACCGACGGCAAGGGCGCGGTCGTGCGGCGTGGCGAGACCGGCCTGTGCATGACCTGCGGAGCGGAGGTGCCGCTCCCGGCCGGCGACCTGGTCGGGCAGCGGCTGGCCGGTGGGCCGCCGAACCCGGCGGCGCTCGAGCGGCCGGCCCGCGGCGGTGGCCGGCGTGGTGGCGGCCGGACGGGCGGCTCGGGCGGACGGCGGTCGGGCCGAGGCGGAACCTCGTCACGATCGGGGACCACGTCCCGGCGCGCCTCCGCGTGAGCGTGGCGCCGTCGCGCGCGTCGCGCCGCCGGTGCCCGGTGGCATGAGCGAGGCGGACGACGCCCTCCGGCGGTTCCTGCGCTCGCTCGAGGCCCGCGACGCCTCGCCCAACACCCGGCGCTCGTACGAGGCGACGATCACCGCCTATCTCGCCTGGATCGAGGCACACGACGCCGACTGGCGGGCTCCGGGCCGCCCCGTCCTGCGCGCATACCTCGCGGAGCTGACCGAGGGACACGCGCGGACGTCGGTCGCGCAGCGGCTCGCGGCTCTGCGAGCGTTCTACCGCTACTGCTCGCGCGCCGGCCTCGTCGCAGGCGACCCGTGGGGCGCGATCGCGACGCCCCGCCTCCCGCGGCGCCTGCCCAAGGTGCTCGAGGTGGACCAGGTCGAGGCGCTGCTCGCGGTGGTGGACGCGGACCTGGACCGGGTCGATGCCGCGGGCGGTGGCACGACCGGCATGGGCCGCGGGCGCCACGACCCGGACCTCGCCCGGGCGATCGCGCTTCGCGACCGGGCGCTCGTCGAGACCGCATACGCGGCCGGGCTCCGGATCAGCGAGCTCGCGGCCGCGGACCTCGGCTCGCTCGACCTGCGCCGGGGCCAGCTCCGGGTGCTGGGCAAGGGCCGCAAGGAGCGGATCGGGCTGCTGGGACGGCCGGCACGCGACGCGCTCGAGGCGTACCTCGACGAGGGCCGGCCCGTGCTGGCGCGCCACGCCCCAGCCGGCGCGGATGAGCCGACCGCCGTGTTCCTGAACCACCAGGGTGCGCCGCTCGGCGTGCGAGGGCTGAGAGGCCGCCTGGACCGGCTCCGCCGCGAGGCGGGCCTGCCCGAGGGCGTGAGCCCGCACACCCTGCGCCACAGCTTCGCGACCCACCTCCTCGAGGGCGGCGCGGATCTGCGCGTCGTGCAGGAGCTGCTGGGGCACGAGAGCCTCGCGACGACCCAGATCTACACCCACGTCTCGCCCGGCCGGCTCCGCGACGCGTACCGGGACGCCCACCCGCGCGCTCGGAGCTCGTGATGGACGAGGCCGTGGAGGCGACCACGCCCGGGGAGGAGGCGCGCCAGGCGGGGACGACGCGGTCGCTCGCCCGGGCGGGCATCATCGTCACTCTCGCGTTCGGCATCTCGCGGATCCTCGGCTATCTGCGCTACGTCGTCATCGCGGCCGCCGTCCCGAACCCGTCCCAGCTCGACGCGTTCTTCGCCGCGTTCCGGATCCCGGACTTCCTGTTCCAGCTGGTGGCCGCCGGCGCGCTCTCGTCCGCGATGATCCCGGTCGTCGCGGGCCTGTTCGCGACCGACGCGAGCGCCCGCGCGTGGCGCGTGGTCAGCACCGTCACGACGCTGGTGCTCAGCGCCCTGGCCGTCCTCGCCGTCCTGGTGCTCGTGTTCGCGCCGGTCCTCGTCCCGATCATCACGCCGGGCTTCGACCAGGCGCAGCTCGAGATGACGATCCAGCTGACCCGGGTGATGGTCCTCGCACCGCTGTTCCTCGCCGCCGGCGCCGTCGCGACGAGCGTCCTCAACGCGCGCAACCGGTTCGGCGCGGCCGCGCTTGCCCCGATCGTCTACAACCTCGGGATCATCGTCGGCGCGCTGCTGTTCGTGCCGGTGTTCGGCGTCGTGGGGCTCGCGGTCGGCGTCGTCATCGGGTCGATCGGCCACCTGCTCGTCCAGGTGCCGATCCTCCGGCGCATCGGCGCGCGCATCCGGCCGCGCCTCGATCTCAAGGACGCGGACGCGCGGAAGACCCTCGTCCTGATGGCGCCCCGCGCGCTCGGCCTGGGCGCGGTGCAGGTCGTGTTCCTCGTCATGACCAGCCTCGCCTCGACGCTGACGACCGGGGCGATCGCGGCGTTCACCTTCGCGTTCGCCGTGCTCCAGATCCCGATCGGCGTGATCGGCGTGCCGCTCGGCGTCGTGCTGCTGCCGTCCCTCTCCCGCGAGGCGGCCATCGGCGACGCGGACGCGTACCGGCGGCTGCTCGTCCGGGCGCTCCGGCTGCTCGCGTTCGTCATGGTCCCGATCGCCGCGCTCGGATTCGTCGTCTCGGGCGACATCACCCGGCTGCTGTTCGACTACGGCTCAACCGACCCCCGGTTGCTCGACACGACGAGCGTCGCCCTCCAGGCGTTCCTGCTCGGCGTCACCGCGCATGCGTTGATCGCCGTCCTCGCCCGCGCGTTCTACGCGCGCCAGGACACGCTGACGCCGGTGGTCGCCGCGCTCGTCGCGGTCGGGGTCGACATCGCCGCGGCGGTCGTGCTCGTCGGCCAGCTGGGCGTGGTGGGGCTCGCGCTCGCGATCGCGATCGGCGCCTGGGTCGAGACCCTGATCCTCGCGGGCATCCTCGGGCGACGGGTCGAGGGGCTGGACCTCGGGTCGGTCGTGCGGGTCCTCGTCCTGACCTCCGTCATCTCGCTCGTCGCGGCGGCAGTCGCGTTCGGCGTGCAGCGCTGGCTCGCCGGCGTGTGGGGTGAGCGCCCGTCGCAGCTGCTGATCCTCGTGGAGCTGGTGATCACCACCGCCGCCGGCGGGCTCGTCGTCGTCGCCGGGGCGGCCGCGTTGCGGATGGAGGAGCTCCGGACTATCGTCGGGGTGATGGCCGACCTCGTGCGCCGGCGGGGACGCCCGTGACCGCTCCCGCCACCGGCCCCGAGGCAGGGTCGGTGCCCGGACGCCCTGACCCCAAGGACTGGGACGCCGCGGTCGAGGCCAACCCGCTCGGCTCCTACCTCCAGCTCACCGCCTGGGCGCGGGTCAAGGCCGTCAACGGCTGGCGCTCGCGCCGGATGCTGCTCGGGGAGGGGGACGATGCCGTCGGCGCACAGGTCCTTCTGCGGCGACCGGGCCCACTGCCCTGGTCGTTCGCATATGCGCCACGGGGCCCGGTCCTCGGCACCTGGGACGCGGACGCCGTGGCCCGGTTCACCGAGCTCGCCCGCGGCCGGCTCCGCGGCGCCGGGCGCCCCAGCCACCTCCGCATCGACCCCGAGATCGAGCGCGACGCCGGCCGCGACGAGGGCGGGGCGGTGGTCGCGGCGCTGCAGGCGGCCGGCTGGCGCGCATCGACGCCGATCCAGCCCGTCTCCACTCGCGCGATCGACCTGACCGCGGACGAGGATGCGCTGTGGGGCGACCTGCGCAAGAAGTGGCGCCAGTACGTGAACAAGGCGCGCTCGGGCGGCGTGCGGATCGTGGACGCGGATGGCAGCCGGCTCGACGAGTTCTACGCGATCTACCGGGAGACCGCCGACCGGGCCGGGTTCCTGATCCGCGCGAAGTCCGCGTACCGGGACGTCTGGGAGGCGTACGCGCCGGGCGGCCGCGCCCGCCTCCTGTTCGCGGAGCTCGGGGACGGGACGCCCGTCGCGACGCTGTTCCTCGTCCGGGCCGGGACGCGGGTCGTGGAGCCGTACGGCGGGATGACGCCTGCCGGGGCCGACAGCCGCGCCAACTACCTGCTGAAGTGGGAGGCCATCCGCAGCTCGCGGGAGCAGGGCGCGACGACCTACGACCTGTGGGGCCTCGCGCACGCCGGCATCGCCCACTTCAAGACCGGCTTCGGCGGGCGGGAGATCCACTACATCGGCGCGTACGACCTGGTGCTCGACCCGCTCGGCCGGCGGACGTACCAGGTGGCGCAGGCGGCCCGGGTCCGGGTCGAGCGGTTCCGCCACGGCCTCCGCGGTGGACATTCGGCGTCGGGCTACGCGGGTGACGAAGGCGGCGGCGGGGCGGCCGACGCGTGACCGCGGTGCGGGCGGCGACCGAGGTCCGGCGCCTCGGCGTCGACGAGCTGGACGACTGGGACGCAAAGGCGGTCGACGCCGAGGGCGGGCACGTCCTCCAGTCGCGGGCGTGGGCAGCCCATCGCGAGGCGACCGGCTGGGAGGCCAGGTTCCACGCCGTCGGCGAGATGCGGGCGCTCGTTCTCGTCCGGCCGTGGCACGGGATCGGCGGCGGTTCCGCGTACGTGCCGCGTGGCCCCGTCGCGGACGGCGCACCGTGGACGAACGGCGGGAGCGGGGCGCGGGTGGGGGAGGCCTTGGCGGGGCTGGCCGTCCACCTGTCCGACGGAGGCCTCGACGTGCTCGCCGCGGACCCCGAGGTCTCCGCGGAGGACGAGACGTATCGAAGGACGCTGGACGGCGTCGGGTTCCACGGCATCCCCGAGATCCAGCCGTCGCGCCACCGGATGGCGCTGCCGCTGCCCGCCGGGACGGACGACGAGGCCGTGATGACCGGGATCGCGAAGGCGACCCGGCAACGGATCCGCCGCGCGGAGCGCGACGGCGTCGTGGTGGTCCGCTGGGACAGCGCCGCGACCGAGCTGGAGGGCAGCGTACGGGCCACGGAGGCCGGGAGCGACGCACTCCGGCGGTTCTACGGCCTCCTCCGCGCGACCGGCGACCGGCGTGGCTTCGGGTTCGCGGGCCCCGAGGAGTTCATCCCGTGGTGGGGTCGCGCCCTGGAGGCCGGGCACCTCGTGTACCTGGAGGCGCGGGAAGGTGCGCCGGACGGCGACCTGCTGGGCGGGCTCGTGCTGTACCGGCACGGCAGGCGGCTCTCCACCGCGCACAGCGGCGACCGCGCCGACCGTCGCCGCGACCACCCGGGGGCGATGCACCTCCTGCGGTGGCGCGCGATCCAGCTCGCGCTCGCGGAGCGCCGCACCGAGATGGACCTCGGCGGCGTCGACGTGCCGGGCGCGCGCCGCGTCCCGACGGAGGGTGAGCCGACCTACGGCCTGTACGAGCACAAGCGCTCATTCGGCGCGGAGTGGGTCGCCCTCGCCGGTGCGCAGGAGCGCGTCGCCCGGCCCTGGCGCTATGCGCTGGGGCGCGGCCTCGCGCGCGTGGAGCGGCTGATCACGCCGGCGAGGACGGCGCGATGACCGAACGAACGACGAGGCCGGCGACGTCGCCGTCGACGACGACGGACGAGCCGACCACCGTCGCCGACGCGATCGCCGCCGCCGAGCCGACCGACGCCCGGCCGCTCGCCGGCCTCCTCGCCCGGCTCGACGCGCGCGGCCTCGTGCGCGGGGCACGGCGCGACGATCTGCCGATCGGCGTCGGGGGAGTGGGGGACGTCCGCATCCGGGGCGTCGCGGAGGACTCGCGCGCCGTCCGGGACGGCACGCTGTTCGTCGCCGTGCCGGGCTTCCACGTCGACGGCGCCGAGTACGTGGTACCCGCGGCGGAGGCCGGTGCCGCCGCTGCGCTCGTCGAGCAGGCGGTCCCGGGCACCCACCTCCCGCAGGTCGTCGTGCGGGGCGCCCGCCCGGCCCTCGCGGAGGCCGCGGCGTGGTGGTACAGGGACCCGTCCCGGCGGGTCGGCGTGATCGGGATCACCGGGACCGACGGCAAGACCACGACCTCGTTCCTCGCCGTTGCCGCGCTCGAGGCGGCCGGCCTCTCGACCGGCCTCGTCGGGACCGTGGAGACGAAGGTCGGCAGCGTGCGCGAGCGGCACGAGGCGCATGTGACCACCCCTGGCGCCCCGGAGCTCCAGGCGACGCTCGCGGCGATGGCGCAGGCGGGAAACGAGGTCGCCGTGCTCGAGACCACCTCGCATGCGCTCGCGCTCGACCGCGTCGCGGGCGTGGCGTACGACGCCGCGATCTTCACCAACCTGACCCACGAGCACCTCGACCTCCACGGCTCGTTCGAGGCGTACCGGGCGGCAAAGCTGCGGCTGTTCGCGTCGCTCGCGGCCGGGGACGGCAACCCGCCGAAGACCGTCGGCGCCCGGCCGTGGCCCAAGCTGGCCGTGATCAACCGCGACGACCCGGCCGCGGCATGGTTCGAGGCGACGGCGCGCGAGGCCGGCGCGCGGATCGTCACGTACGGCGCGACCGAGACGGCCGATGTCCGCGCCACGGCCGTCGAGGAGGACGCGCACCGGCTCCGGGTCCGGTACGCCGCGCCGTCGGGCGAGGCCTCGCTGGACCTGCGGCTTGCGGGCCGCTTCAACGTCCACAACGCGCTCGCGGTGGTCGCGCTCGGTGACGGGCTGGGCCTCGACGCGCAGGCCATCCGTGCGGGGCTCGAGGGCGTCGAGGGCGTCCCCGGCCGCATGGAGCGCATCGACCAGGGCCAGCCGTTCGGCGTGATCGTGGACTACGCGCACTCGCCGGCGTCGCTCGCCGCCGTCCTGGAGCTGCTCGCGCCGCTCGCGGCGGCGCGCGGCGGCGGGCTCGTGGCGGTGTTCGGCTCCGCTGGCGAGCGCGACACCGCGAAACGTGCCCAGATGGGCCGGATCGCGGGCGAGCGCGCACGGCTGGTCGTCGCGACCGACGAGGACCCGCGCGGCGAGGACCGCGACGCGATCGTGGACGAGATCGTGCGCGGCGCCGAGGCTGCGGGCCGGCACCGCGGCGTCGATGCCCTCGCGATCCCGGACCGCCGGACCGCGATCGAGGCCGCGTTCGAGCGAGCCCGGCCGGGCGACGTCGTGCTGCTCGCCGGCAAGGGTCACGAGCAGACGATCCTGTACGCCGATCACGCCCTTCCGTGGGACGAGGCCGGCGTCGCACGCGAGACGCTGCGCGCCATGGGCTGGACGGGGGACTGACGATGCGAGGCTGCCTGTTCACGTTGTTGCTCGGCGCGGCCGTGATCGCGCTGATCGTCGTCGTGGGGCTGCCGCAGGTGGCCGCCGGGATGGTCACGACGGCGGTCACGACCGCAGGCCTGCGAGCGGACGACACGACCGTGACCGTCTCGAGCGACCCGCCCACCGACCTCGTGGGCCTGCATGCCGACCGGGTCCGGATCCGCGCCTCGGACGCGCTGTTCCGCGGCCTCGCGATCGGGAACCTGGACATCCGGCTCGGCGACGTCGCGCTGCTCAGCCGGACGATCGGCGAGGTCGACGGCACGCTGAAGGACGTCACCGTGGACAACCTCGGCGGCCGCGAGGTGACCCTCGACGAGATCGCGATCGGCGGCAAGTCCGGCGACATCACCGCCTCGACCGTCATCCCCGGCGCCCAGGCGGAGCGGCTCATCGCCGACGCCATCGAGGAGCGCACCGGCGTCCGGCCGACGGACGTCACCCTCAGCTCGCCGGACCGGCTCGAGGCCGACATCGG
>DASSRG010000255.1:0-3813 GCA_035701885.1 Candidatus Limnocylindrales bacterium | reverse complement strand
CCCAGGTCGCGAGGTCCGCGGCGGCGTAGCTGATCACGAAGCCGGCGCCGGCACGGAGGATCGAGACGGTCGACTCCGTGAGCGCCCGGCGCCGGTCGAGCCAGCCGTTGCGAGCCGCGGCCTCGATCGATGCGTACTCGCCGCTCACCTGGTACGCGCCGATCGGGACATCGAACCGCGCCCGGGCAGCCGCGAGCACGTCGAGCTGCGGCAGCGCCGGCTTCACCAGCAGCATGTCGGCGCCCTCGTCGACGTCGACCTGCATCTCGCGCAGCGACTCGCGACCATTGGCGGGGTCCATCTGGTAGCCGCGCCGGTCGCCGAACGCCGGCGTGGAGCCCGCGGCGTCACGGAACGGGCCGTAGAACGCGCTCGCCGTCTTCGCCGCGTAGGCGAGGATCGCCGTGTCCTGTGCGCCGGTGCCGGCGAGGGCGGCGCGGATGGCGGCGACCTGGCCGTCCATCATCCCCGACGGCGCGACGATGTCGGCGCCCGCCTCCGCCTGGCTGGCGGCCGTGCGCGCGTAGAGCTCGATCGTCGCGTCGTTGTCGATGCGGCCGTCGGCGAGCAGCGGGCCGCAGTGCCCGTGGTCCGTGTACTCGCACAGGCACGTGTCGGCGATGAGGACGAGGTCGAGGTCGGCGTCGCGGAACCGCCGGAGCGTCTCCTGGACGATGCCGTCGGGAATCCAGCCGCCGGTGCCGACGGCGTCCTTCCCGGCCGGCAGCCCGAACAGGATCACCCCGCCGACGCCGAGTCCGGCGAGCACGCGGGCGTCCGCGAGTGCCTGGTCCGGCGTGACGCGCTCCACGCCCGGCATCGAGCCGACCGGCTCGCGGCGGCCGGAGCCCGGGAACACGAACAGCGGCGCGATCAGCTGGCGCGGGTGGATCCGGGTCTCGCGCACGAGCGCCCGGAGGGCCTCCGTCCTGCGGGTCCGGCGGAGACGATGGGCCGGCTCGGGCGTCGACAGCCGGTCCGCGGCCGCCGTCAGCGGGGTGACCGCGCCGGCCGGATGGCCGAGCCGGTCGAGGGTGGTGCTCATCGGGATCCTCCGGCGGGGATGGTGGCGGCGTCGTGTTCGTGGGTCGCGTGCGTCGGGCTCCGCGATGTCGAGGGTGTCGCGGCGAGCTCGCCGGCGACGAAGCCCGCGACGACGGCCGGGTCGGGCGACGGCGCCACGAGGACGCGCTCGAAGCCTGCGGCGCGCGCGGCCGCCTCGGATGGGCGGCCGATCGCGACCACTGTCGTCGCGCGAAGGACCGCGGCCGTCGCCTCGTCCGCCGCGAGTGCCAGCAGCCCGCGGCCGGTCGACCCGCTGGTGACGACGATCGCGTCGACCGGCCCGTCGTCGAGGATCGCCGCGAGAATCGGGCGCGAGGCATCGGGCGCCTCGATCGTCCGGTACGCGACGGCTTCGGCGACGACGGCGCCGCGGGCTCGCAAGGTGCCCGCGAGGGCCGCGTCGGCCGCCTCGGCGCGCGCGAGCAGGATCGGCTGGCCGGCCTCCACCGGAAGCTCCTCGGCGAGCGAGGCGCCGTCGGGAGTCGAGGGGACGAACGCGTCGTCGGCGCCCGCGCCCGCCAGGACCGCCCTGGTGGTCTCGCCCGGGGCCGCCCATGCGAACCGCCCGGGATCGAGGCCCAGGCGCCCCAGGCCGCGGAGGACCGCCTCGGCGCCGTTCGGGCTCGTCACGACGATCCGCTGGCCGGGCATGGCGTCGCGCAGCGCGGCGACGAGCGCCTGCTCGTCGGCTGGCGTGATCGCGATCGCGGGGACGTTCGCGGCGTCGAGCCCGGCGGCCCGTAATGCATCCAGGAGGGGCTCCGCCTGCGCATCGGGCCGCAGCGTCAGGACGCGCGGCCGGGCGCGACGGTCGACGACCGCGGCGGCAAGCCGTGCAGCGAGCGGCGCGCGGTCGGCCACAGCGGCCGCACCGCGGACACGCGCGATGGGTGGCGTGCGACCGTCGACGCCGAGCTGCCGCTCCGCCATCGCGACCAGCTCCAGCGTCCCGTCCCGCCTGACCCTGCCGAGCGCGCCGATCGGCGACCGGCACCCGCCGCCCGTGCCGCGCAGGAACCGACGTTCCGCCTCCACCTCCGCGCGGGTGCCGGGATCGTCGAGCAGCCCGACCGAGGCGACCGCCTCGTCGTCGTCCGCTCGCACCTGCACCGCGAGGCTCCCCTGCCCCGGCGCCGGTGCCACCAGCACCGGGTCGAGGATCTCGTCGATCCGGTCGGCGCGACCGAGGCGCGTGAGGCCCGCGACCGCGAGCACGAGGGCGTCCGACTCGCCGCTATCCAGCTTTGCGAGCCGCGTATCGACGTTTCCGTGCAGCGGGTGGAGGTCCAGGTCCGGGCGGATCGCCCGCACGAACGCGACGCGCCGCGGGCTGTCGGTCCCGACACGCGCACCGCTCGGCAGCGTCGCGAGCGTCGTGCCGCGGACGCGGCAGACGAGGGCGTCACGCGGGTCCTCGCGCGGCGGATAGGCCGCGATGACGAGGCGTGGGTCCTCCTCGGTGGGGACGTCCTTCGCTGAGTGGACCGCCACGTCGACCGACCCCTCGAGCAGCGCGCCGACGATCCGGCCGACGAACGCGCCTTCGCCCCACGCCGTGTCCGATGGCCGGTCGTCGCCCTCGGTCCGGATCACGACGAGCTCGCTCTCGACCCCGTGGGACGCGAGTGCCGCGGCGACCAGGCGCGCCTGGACGAGCGCGAGCTCGCTGCCGCGGGTGCCGATGCGCAGGGTTCGAGCCGCGGGACCGCCGCCGGTCACAGCGCGAACAGCGTCCGGGCGGCGGCCTCGAGGTCGCCGGTCTCGTCGTCCCGCAGCGTGACGATCGGCGCGTGCAGAAGCCCCGCGACCAGCCGCCGGCTCATCTGCTCGACGAGGTCCCGCTCGTCCGGGCGGAGGTCGGTCCTGCGGAACAGCCGCTCGAGCTCCTCCGAGCGGCGTGCCTCGGCACGATCGGTGAGCGCCCGGATCGCGGGGACGGTGGTCCGCGTGCGGCTCCAGCGCTCGAGCGCCCCGAGCGCGTCCTCGACCGCGGCGTCCATCCTCGCCCGCAGCCGCGGACCGAGCACCTCGGCGGGATCGCGGGCCAGGTCGTCGATCGAGGTGTATCTCGCGCCGAGCGCGTCGCGGGTCGCCTCGTCGAGCGCGGGCGGCGACGACAGGTCGACGACCGGCTGCCGCCCGGCGATCAATGCCCCCCGGGCCGGCACCCCGAGCGGCCAGTGGCCCGACAGGGCGACCAGGACTGCATCGGCGACCGGGAGGTCGGCGGCTTCACCGAACGGCGCCACCTCTCCATCCACCTCCGCGGCAAGCGCCGCGGCGCGGCCGGCGTGCCGGTTGGCGACGAGGACCTGCGCGTCCCGGCGCGCGGCCGCATGCGCCGCGAGGCGCGCCATCCGCCCGGCGCCCACGACGAGCACCCGGCGAATGCCACCGGGGGCGGCCTGCCCCGCGATGACCTCGATCGCGACGTCCGCGAGCGACCGCGGGGGTCCCTCGCGCCAGGACCGCGTCGCGCGGCCGACGCCGAGGGCGAGCTGGAACGCGCGCGCGAGCGCCGGGTGCAGGCTCGCGCCGGTCTGTCCGCGCCCCGAGGCGGTGCTCGTCGCGGCGGGCACCCGTCGATCCGCGAGGCACTCGCGAAGTTGGTGGAGGATCTGGTCCTCGCCGACGACGACGCTCTCGAGCCCGGCCGCGACGCGCAGCAGGTGGCGCGCCGCGTCGGTCCCTTCGAGCCGGGTGGCGCCGGCGGGCGCGGCCGGCAGCTCCAGCGGGTCGGCATCCGTC
>DASSRG010000254.1:0-9595 GCA_035701885.1 Candidatus Limnocylindrales bacterium | reverse complement strand
GCGGGCTGGACCGGCTGGGCTTCGGCGACGCCGTCCTGCGCGACCTGAACCCCGAGCTCGTCCACCTCGCGATCACGGGCTTCGGGCTCGTGGGGCCGGACGCCGAGAAGCCGGGCTACGACTTCGTGGTCCAGGCGGTGGGCGGGCTGATGTCGATCACGGGCCAGCCGGACTCCGAGGGTGGGCGCGCGGTCAAGGTGGGCGTCGCGATCACCGACGTCGTCACCGGGCTGTTCGCGGCGGTCTCGATCCTCGCGGCGCTGCTCGGTCGGGAGCGGGCGGGCCAGCGGACGGGCAGCCGCGGCCAGCGGATCGACGTGTCGCTGCTCGAGAGCACCCTCGTGCTGCTCGTCAACCAGGCCCAGAACGCGTTCGTCACCGGGCACGCGCCGGGGCGACTGGGCAGCGCGCACCCGAACATCGTCCCGTACGAGACGTTCTTCACCGCCGACGGCGAGCTGGCCCTCGCGGTGGCGAGCGAGCGCCAGTGGCCGCGCCTGTGCGGCGTGCTCGCGATCCCGGGCCTGGCGACGGACCGCCGGTTTGCCACCAACGCCGACCGGGTCGCGAACCGCCGCCTGCTGCGGCCGATGCTCGCGGCGGCGTTCTCCGAGCGGCCGACGGCCGCGTGGCTCAGCGCGCTCGACGAGGCGGGGATCCCGGCCGGCGCCATCAACGACGTCGTCGCCGCGTTCGACACGCCGCAGGCGCGGGCGCGGTCGATGGTGGTCGACGTCACGCACCCGGAGCTGGGGACGATCCGCCAGGCGGGGCTTCCGTTCGAGCTCTCCGCCACCCCGGCATCGATCCGGACGGCGCCACCGCTGCTCGGCGAGCACACCGTCGACATCCTCTCGGAGCTGGGCTACGACGACGACGCGATCGCCGCCCTCGCGGCGGCCGGAGTGACCTGATGGCGAAGCGCGAGATGATCACCTACCCGACGCGCAAGCTGCTGGGCGTGATCGACGACCCGGAACGGGCGCGGGAGGCCGTCGAGGCGCTGGAGGCGAGCGGGGTGCCGGCCGGGGACGTCCGGCTGCTGCTCGGCGAGGAGGGGCGGGTGGACCTGGGGCACCTGGGGCCGCGGCCCAACCTCCTGTCGCGGGTCGTGCGGGTGTTCCAGTTCATGTACATGGACCAGCTGCCGGACTTCCTCGTCTACGAGCGGGCGCTGCTCGACGGGCGCGCCGTGATCGCCGTGCACGTCGCGAACCGCGACGCGATGCTGGCGGCGCGAACCGTGCTCGACCGGTTCGGCGCCCACTTCCTGAACCACTACGGCCGGCTCCACACGGAGGAGCTGTCGCTGTGGCGCGGCCCGGAGCCCCGGATCCCGGACGCGCTCCGCCGCTGAGGCGGTCCCCCGTCGCCGCTGGGGTCGTGCCACCCCATCGGGGTGTTGTGACCGCGCGCAGAATGGCCCTGTGCCAACTTGCTAGTGGGGTGCACCTGCCCATGGCCGACAGCTTGATCCATCCGTCGATGACGCCGGAACAGTTCACCGAGCCACGCTGGGCGCGGTTCCTGTTCGCGAGCCAGGCGGCCGCCTGGCTGTGGCTGCTCCTGCGCCTCTATCTTGCCTATGTGTTCATCCCCGCGGGCTGGGGCAAGATCACCAGCGGCAAGTGGCTGTTCGGCGACGGCAGCCCGATCATGGGCATGGTCGGCGGTGCCGCCTCCGCGGAGGGCACCCCGGGCTGGTATGTCTGGTTCCTGCAGAACGTCGTCGAGCCCAACGCGAGCCTGTTCGCGACGCTCGTGGCCCTGGGCGAGTTCGCCGTCGGGCTCGGGCTCCTGGTCGGTCTGCTCACGGGGATCGCCGCGTTCTTCGCGGTGTTCATGAGCGGCAACTTCGTGCTCGCCGGATCGCTCGGGTCCAACCCGACGATCATCATCTTCGGGCTGTTTCTCGTGATGGCCTGGCGGAACGCCGGCTGGATCGGGCTGGACCGCTGGTTCATCCCGTACATGCACCGCCGGTTCTGGTCGGGCACCGACGGCACGAAGCAGCCAGGGTCGCGTACCGCGACGCCGGAGTCGACGGCCGCAACCTGACCTCGGACCGACCGAGACAGACACGAAGACGCCGCCCGCCGGACCGACGGGCGGCGTCTCGCTGTGCGGACGGCGCTCAGTTCGTCGGGTCGCCATCCCCGGCGGTGAAGATGCCGATCGCACCGTGGGTCACGAAGTTGAAGGCGTGGGTGACGAAGGGGTACATCCCGTCCTCCACCGGGGTGAACTCCACGATCGCGCCCTGAGCGGGGGACAGGTCCACCGCCTGGCTGCCCCAGCCCTCGGCGTTGCCGCGCTGGAGGCTGACGCCCTCCTTGTGAACCGTGTCGAAGATCGTGCCCACGACGTGGAACGAGCTGTCGGTGGACGGCCCGGCGTCGAGGACGAAGACCCGGGTCCGGCCGCCGGTCTTCACCGGGATCGGGTTGTCCTTGTACTGGTTCGCGACGCCGTTGAAGACGACGAAGTCGGGGGCGGCCGCGGTCTGGTTGGCCTTCGCGTAGTCGGCCGGCTGGCCCTGCGCGCCGAGGTACCACTCGCTCTGGACGAAGGCGAACTCGTTGTCGACCTTCGGCAGGCCGCCCTTGGGCTCCACGATGACCATGCCGAACATGCCGTTCGCGATGTGGTGGAGCGCGGGCGCCGTGCCGCAGTGGTACATCCACACGCCGGCGTAGTCCGCGGTGAACGTGTAGGTGAACGTGGCACCGGGCGCGATCTCGACCATCTGGTGGTTCATCGCCGTCTGGCTGGCGTGGAAGTCGATCGAGTGCGTCATCTGGCCCTGGTTCGTCAGGTGCACGTTGACGGTGTCGCCGAGGTGGACGCGGATCGTCGGGCCGGGGACGGTGCCGCCGAACGTCCACGCGTGGACCACGAACCCGTCGGCGACCGTGATGTCCTTCTCGATGATCGGCATGTCGATGTCGTGGACGGTGCCGTCGAGGACCTTGGGGGCGACGGGGTCGAACAGGGTGTACTTCGGGGCATTGGGGTCGGCGACGGGAGTCGCGGCGTTCGCCGTGGCCGGTGCGGCGCTGGCCGCCGGTGCCGCGCTCGCCGGCGACTCCTGCATGCCGGCCATGGTTGCGCCACCGCTCACCGTGACCTCGCCCTTCATTCCGGCGTCGCCGTGACCGGGGATCGAGCAGATGAACGTGAGGCCGGTGGCGGGAATGTCGACGGTGCCGCTCGCGGTCTCGCCGCCCGCCGCGGAGAGGGTCGTCCCGTCGGCGAAGGTGACGTCGTGGAGCATCGCGCCGGTGTTCTTGAAGCTGACCTGGTACGTGCCCGCGGCCGGAACCGTGACCGCGGCCGGAGTGAACCCGAGGTCGAAGGCTTCGATGGCGATGGCCTGGGCCGCCGCGGGTGCCGCCGCGATCGCGCCGCCCGCAGGCTGGTCGACCGGAGCGGGCGAGGACGATGCCAGCGCGGGCGCGTACGTCCACGTGGGAGCGGTCGCGCTGGAGCACCCGGCCGCGACGATTGCGACCGCGGCGACGGCGGTGAGGAGCTGGTGATGGCGATGCATGGCGAGCCTCGCGGTATGGTCCGGCGGATCCGGTCGCCGGCAGGCAGGCCGCCGCCGGTGCCGTAACTATCACCAACTTGCTATACATTTGGAACATGACAAGTGACCCGATCTCGATAGGCCAAGTGGCACGTCCCACGCCCGGTCCCCGTCGGGGCGACGACCGGCGGATCGCGCTGGTCTCGGTCGTGGTGGCCGCGGCATTCCTCGCCCTCGCGGCGCTCGCGTCGGTCGCGCAGTCGTTCGGGTCGGTCCCAGCCGCGCCGTGGCTGCCGCTCCACCTCGCGCTCGCCGGGGGCGCGACGACCGCCATCGCAGGTGTGATGCCGTTCTTCGTCGCGGCGCTCAGCGGGGGACACCCCGCGCCCCGGTGGGTCCGCGCGTCCGCGGTCGCGCTGGTCGCGGCGGGCGCCCTGCTCGTGAGCGCGCGCGCCGTGTGGCCGACGGCGGTCTGGGTGGCGGGCATCGGCGGGCTCGTCTTCCTCGCCGGGGTCGCGGCGACAGCGGCCGCAACGCGGTCGACGGGTCGTTCCGGCCTCCTCGTTCGACGCCCGATCGTCACCCTGGGCTATCGCGTCGCGCTCGCGAACCTCGCGATCGGCGCGTCGCTCGGGACGCTGGCCGCGATCGGGTTCGTGCCGGTCATCGAGCGGTGGGCGCTGCTCCGGCCCGCGCACGCCTGGGCGAACCTCGTGGGGTTCGTGTCGGTCGTGGTGATCGCGACGCTGCTCCACTTCCTGCCGACGGTGCTCGGGACGCGGATCGTGCCGCGCCGGACGGCCGTGATCGCGGTGCTCGGACCGGCGCTCGGGGTGCCGATCGTCGTCGGCGGGCTCGTGCTCGGCGCGCCGGCCGTCGCGGGCGGCGGCGCCGTCGTGGTGTGCGTCGCGGCGGTGGCCCTCGCGATCGAGGCCGTGGCGAGCGTCCTGGCGCGCGGCCGCTGGACGACGGATCCCGGCTGGCATCTCGTGGCGGAGGCCGGGCTGGTGGCGGGCGTCGCGTGGTACGTGGTCGGGATCGCGCTCGCCTCGGCGCAGCTCGTCGCGTACGCGATCGGCCTCACGCCCATCGGCTGGTCGACGCCGCTCGTTGCGGCTGCGCTCGTCGTCGGGTGGGTCGTCCAGGTGCTGATCGCGTCGTGGACGCACCTCGTGCCGGCGATCGGCCCGGGCGACCAAGCGGCGCACGCGGGCCAGCGAGCGACGCTGGGACGGTGGGCGGCGCCGCGGCTCGTGGCGCTCAACATCGGGACGGCGCTGCTGGCAGTCGGGTGGCCGCTGGGGTTTGGGACGGTGGCCGGCATCGGGACGGTGCTCGTGGCCGCGGCCGTCCTGTCGAGCGTCGCTCTCGCGGGGCGTGCCGTTCGCGACGCGCGCTGAGGGCTCGACCGGCGCCCCGCGTCAGTCGGGCGAGGTTGTCTCGAGGGCGGCTTCGGTCGCGCGGCCGGCGAGGTCGGAGAGCGTCGCATGGGCGAAGGTCGAGCGGAGGGCCTCCTGGCCGGCGAAGAAGACGTCGTGCACGTCGCACGTCCCGTCGAGGCCGCACGGGCCGCCCCGAAGCACGCAGGTCCGGCGACGCGTGTCGCCTTCGACGGCCTCGATCACCTCGAGCAGCGAGACCGACTCCGCGTTGCGTGTCAGGCGGTAGCCGCCGGCGCGCCCGGGGAGCGCCTCGACCAGCCCGCCGCGCTGGAGGTCGGCCAGCACCTGGGGCAGGAAGCGGACGGGGATCCCCATCGCCTCCGAGATGCGACGCGCGGAGATGAGCGTGCCATCGGGCTCGTCGCGCGAGCTGCGCGCGAGCGCGAGCATGGCCCGGACGGCGTAGTCGCCCCGTTTCGTCAGCTCGAGTCGCATCGGGGCGAGTATGCCCGGGGTTCGCGGCGAACCGTTGGTCGCTGGCAGGCCGGCCGGTCCGCGGCGCCTGTCAGACACCAGCGTGGCTGGTGCTCCGTCACGCCCCGACAGGAACGCGGCTGCGAGCACCACTGTGCGTGGTATCTGACCTTGAACCGCCCCTCCCGCCGGTCAACCACCATTGCCGCTGGTGTCTGGCCGTGCCCAACCCGTCCGTACGCGCCGAACACCACCGTGGGTGGTGTCTGACCCGAAGGCGACGCCGTCCAGTGGTTCGGCACCAACCCCATTGGTGTCTGGCCGGACCCCTCCGGCGCGCGCCGGCGAACACCAACGTGGCTGGTGTCTGACCGGGGCCGCGCGCGCCTGGCGGACCGCCCGGGACGGAGGCGGAGACCCAGGACCATCGCGTCGAGGGGCCCGAGGGACCCACCCGGTAGACTCCGCGCATGCCCCGCTTCACCTATGGCGGTCAGGCGCTCATCGAGGGCGTCATGATGCGCGGCCGCGACGCCGTCGCCGTCGCCCTCCGTCACCCCGACGGCCGCATCGTCTGGGCGACCGAGCGCCTCGAGTCCGGCTTCCGCGGCAAGCCCGTCGCGAAGTGGCCGTTCGTGCGCGGTCTCGTCGTCCTGTACGAGACGCTCGTGATGGGCACCCGGTGGCTCGTCCGTAGCGCGGGCCTGCAGGCCGAGGACGAGGGAGTCGAGATCGGCAAGGGCGGCGTCGCGCTGATGCTGGGCATCACGGCCATCCTCGGCATCGGGCTGTTCTTCATCCTGCCGCTCGTCGTCGCCACGTTCACCGCCGGCAACATCGAGAACGATGTCGTCCAGCACTTCGTCGAGGGCCTCGTCCGGGTCCTGATCTTCATCGCCTACCTCGCGCTGATCAGCCGGACGCCGGACATCCGCCGCGTCTTCCAGTACCACGGCGCCGAGCACATGACGATCCACGCGCTCGAGCACGACGACCCGCTGCGACCCGAGGCGATCCGCAAGTACCCGACCGCGCACCCCCGCTGCGGCACCGAGTTCCTCGTGGTCGTGATCCTGATCTCGATCATCGCGTTCAGCCTCGTCGGCCGGCAGGCGCCGCTGGTGATGATCGCGAGCCGGATCCTGCTGATCCCGGTGATCGCCGCGGTGGGCTACGAGATCCTCCGCCTCGGCGCGCGGCACCGCGGCAACCCGATCGTCAAGGTGCTGATGTACCCGGGGATCCTCGTCCAGATGATCACCACCAAGCAGCCGACCGACGACATGATCGAGGTCGCGATCGTGGCGATGGAGGAGACGCTCCGCGCCGACGGCGAGGCCGTGCCCGAAGGCGGCCTGAACCTGGCCCGCGACCCGATGCCGCTCCCCGGCGAGACCGCCGCGGCCGCGCGCGCGATGGCCGAAGCCGACGACGCCGCGACGACCGGCGCGGGGGCCGTGACGCCGGCGACGCCGCGCGCGGCCGAGGGCGAGGCGGCGGCGCCGGTCTCGATCGACCCGCCGCTCGCGGGCTGACCACGGCTCCATGACCGACACGAGCCTCGACGGCAAGCTGGCCGACCTCGCCCGCCAGTACGACGACGTCGCCGCCCAGCTGGCGACCCCGGACGTCCTCGGCGACCCGGCGAAGCTCCGCACCCTCGGCCGTGAGATGGCGCGCCTGGAGCCGGTCGTCGCCGCGTTCCGGGAGCTGAGCGAGGTCCGCGACCAGCTGGCCGGCGCCCGCCAGATGCGCGACTCCGAGACCGACGACGAGCTCAAGGCGATGGCGCGCGAGGAGATCGACGCGCTCGAGACGCGCGAGGCCGCGCTGCTCGACGACCTCCGGGTCTCGCTCCTCCCGCGCGACCCGAACGACGACCGCAACGTGATCGTCGAGGTCCGCGCCGGCGCCGGCGGCGAGGAGGCCGCGCTGTTCGCCGCGGAGCTGCTGCGCATGTACAGCCGCTACGCCCAGGAGCACAGGTTCCAGACCGACCTCATGAGCCTCAACGAGACCGGCATCGGGGGGATCAAGGAGGCGATCCTCGAGGTCACCGGCGACGGCGCCTACAGCCGGCTCAAGTTCGAGGGCGGCGTGCACCGGGTCCAGCGCGTCCCGTCGACCGAGAGCTCCGGCCGCATCCACACCAGCACCGCGACCGTCATCGTCATGCCCGAGGCCGACGAGGTGGAGGTCGCGATCGACGAGGAGAAGGACCTCCGGATCGAGGTCAAGCGCAGCTCGGGGCCCGGCGGCCAGTCGGTCAACACGACCGACTCGGCCGTGCGGATCACGCACCTCCCGACGGGCCTCGTGGTCGAGATCCAGGACGAGAAGAGCCAGCACAAGAACAAGGCCAAGGCGATGTCGGTGCTGCGGTCGCGGCTCTATGACATGGAGCTCGCGAAGCAACGCGAACGTGACAGCGCGACCCGCAAGAGCATGGTCGGCGGTGGCGACCGATCCGAGAAGATCAGGACCTACAACTTCCCGGACAACCGGGTGACCGACCACCGGATCGGCACCACGATCCACAACGTCCCGGGCGTCCTCGAGGGACAGCTCGATCCGCTCATCGACGCCCTCGTCATGGCGGACCAGGCCGATCGCCTTCGCAACCTCACGGAGACCGACGATGGCCCAGCACCAGGCGCCCCCGTCAAGCCCTGAGTCAGCCCCCGGGGCGACCCGCTTCATCGAGCCGGTCGTCCGTCCGATCGTCAAGGCGACCGACCTCGGCTCGGTCCAGGTCCTCAAGCAGGGCAACCTGTTCCTCCTGACCGACCCGTTCGGCGACGTCCACGCCGACACCCGGGGCCTCGGGCTGTACGAGGGCGACACCCGGCGGCTGTCGTGCTCGATCCTCCGCGTCAACGGCCAGCGCCCGGTCCTGCTCCAGGCCTCGGCGGGCGGCAACTACCACGGCACGATCCAGCTCACGAACCCGCGGATCGAGCGCAACCTCGCCGACAAGGTCCGCCCGGAGGACGCGCTCGCGTCCCAGAAGCTCGGCATCGGGCGCCACCGCCTGCTGACCGGCGAGGTGCTGGAGGAGCGGGTCGAGGTCGTCAACTACGCCGAGGAGTCACGCGAGGTGGAGCTCGAGCTCGAGCTCGCCGCCGACGCGGCCGACATCTTCGAGGTCCGAGGGTGGGTCCGCCCGGCGCGCGGACGCCAGCTCCCGATCGCGGTCCGCGAGGACAGGGTCACCTTCCGCTACGACGGGCTCGACGGGATCCGCCGCGGCACGCACCTCCTGTTCAGCGAGCCGTTCGCGGATGCCCGCCCGGTGGACCCCGAGGTCGCCGGGTCCCCGAACGCCGGCTGGGTCCGGTTCACGTGGCGCTGGGAGCTCGCATCGGGCGAGGCGCGCGAGCTGCGGTGGACCGCATGGACCACGGAGCGTCCCGCGCCGGAGCCGGCCAACGGCGACTCCCCGGTGGCGCAGGGCCGGGCCGCGCGTGCCGACGCCGATGCCGCGGTGTTCCCGGACCCGCCGCCGGTGGACGAGGACCGGGTCACGGCGTCCTACCGCGCCTGGAACCGGGGCTTCGCCGAGATCCGCACCGACAACGAGCTGTTCAACCTCGCGATCCTCCGCTCCGCCGGCGACCTGCGGCTGCTGATCAACGACGGGCCGGCGGACGACGAGCGGTACATCGCGGCCGGCGTCCCCTGGTTCACGACGCTGTTCGGCCGGGATGCGCTCCTGACGTCGTTCCAGGCGCTGGCCGTCCGGCCGCAGCTCGCAATCGAGACGCTCGAGACGCTCGCCGCCTACCAGGCGACCGAGGACGACCCGGCACGGGACATGGAACCCGGCAAGATCCTCCACGAGCTCCGCGTGGGCGAGATGTCGCGGACGGGCGAGACGCCGCACCGCCCGTACTACGGCACCGTCGACGCCACGCCGCTGTTCCTCGTGCTGCTCGGCGCGACGTTCGACTGGACGGGCGACCGCGCGCTCGTGGACCGGCTGTGGCCGAACGCCATTCGCGCGCTCGAGTGGATCGACAACTTCGGCGACCGCGACGGCGATGGGCTGGTCGAATACGAGCGCCGGACCGACCGCGGCCTGCTCAACCAGGGCTGGAAGGACTCGTCCGACGGCATCCGCGATCGTCACGGACGGCTCGCCCACACGCCGATCGCCCTGGCCGAGGTCCAGGGCTACGTGTTCGACGCGAAGCGGCGGATGGCCGCCCTC
>DASSRG010000253.1:0-9170 GCA_035701885.1 Candidatus Limnocylindrales bacterium | reverse complement strand
CACCGGGAAGATCGTCATTCCGGGCTTCATCGACACCCACCGCCACACGTGGGAGACGTCGATCCGGACCTGCGCCCCGGACTACGCGCTGATCACGTACTTCAGCGGGATCCTTGACCAGTTCGCGCCGAAGTACCGCCCTGACGACGTGCTGGCCGCGAACCGGTGGGGCGCCCTCGAGTGCGTCAACGCGGGCATCACGACGCTCGTGGACTGGTCGCACATCATGAACACCAGCGACCACGCGTACGCCGCGATCGAGGGCCTCCGCGACACGGGCATCCGGTCGGTGTTCGCGTTCGGCTTCCCAAACACCTCGCTCCAGACGTGGTGGTTCGGGCCCGACTACGCCGGCAGCGTGGAGCGGATCGACGGCGACCTCGGGCGCGAGCTCCGGGCCGGGCCGCTGAGCGACGACAGCGCCCTCGTGACGATGGCGCTCGCGACGCGCGGCACCAACTTCTGCAAGCCCGACGTCGTCCGCTACGAGTGGGAGCTCGCGAAGGAGCTGGGCATCAACATCACGGTCCACGTCGCGATGGACCGCTTCGGCTACACGAAGGGCATGCTCACCTCCCTCCGCGACATGGACCTCCTGTATCCCAACACGACGTACATCCACTCCTGTCACCTCACCGACGAGGAGTGGGCGCTCGTCCGAGACTCGGGTGGCAACGTCTCCGTCGCGCCCCAGATCGAGCACCAGATGGGGCACGGCTGGGCCCCGGGCCAGAAGGCGTCCTCGATGGGAATCCCGGTGGGACTCAGCTCGGACGTCGCGACGACCTCGTCCGCCGACCAGTTCACCCAGATGCACGCGATCCTCGCCTCGGAGCGTGGACGCCGGCACCAGGTGACCTGGGACGAGAACCTCGACGGGCTCGAGCCGACGCCGGACCTCATCACGGCGCGGCAGGTGCTGCGCTGGGCGACGATCGAGGGCGCGCAGGTCGCCGGCCTCGCCGACCGGACCGGCTCGATCACGCCGGGCAAGAAGGCGGACCTCGTGATCATCGACACGTCGGCCGTGAACGTCGCCCCGGTCATCGACCCGGTCGCGGCGGTCGTGTGCGCCGCGGACATCAGCAACGTCGAGACCGTGATCGTGGACGGCGTCGTGCGGAAGCGGAACTTCCGCCTGCTGCAGGACCTGGACGCCGCGCGGCAGGACGTGCTCAAGTCGCGGGACTACCTCGTCTCGCAGGTTCCCGCGGAGTCGACCTGGATCACGACCCCGATGGCGAGCTGACCCGAACCGAGGCGGCGGCGACCGCCTTCGACCCGCGACCAACGACGACGGCCGCCACCGCTCCTTCGGTGGGGGCCGTCGTCACGTCTGGCATCCTTGAGCCCCGATGGCCCTCCCCTCCGCGCCCGAGCCCGCCGCGGCACGTCCCGCATCGCCGCCCCGGCACTCGCACTCGGTCGCGGCCGCGGTCGTCGCCCCCGGGTCGGTCTTCGTCGCGCTGTTCGTGCTGGCCCTGTCCCTCAGGCCGCAGCTGAGCGCGATCGGGCCGCTGGTTCCCGAGATCCTGGCGGACTTCGGCCCGTCGCACGCGTTCATCGGCCTGTTGACGGCGATCCCGGTGTTCTGCATGGGGCTGTTCGCGCTCGTCGGTCCTGTGGTCGCCGGGCGGTTCGGCACGCGGGGAGGCGTCACGCTGAGCGTGGCGGTCCTCATCGGGTGCGGGATCCTCCGGGCGGTCGCGCCCGGCGCCGAGCTCGTGCTGCTTGCCACGTTCGGGCTCGGGGTGGGGACCGCGGTCGTCGGCCCCATCCTCGCGATGTTCGTGCGCGACCGGATGCCGGGTCAGAACGTCGGCGGGACATCGGCGTACGCCGGTGGGACCGTCGTGGGCGCCGCGGTCGGGGCGGCGCTCGCGGTCCCGCTGGCGGACGCGTTCGGCGGCTGGCGTGCATCGCTGCTCGCGATCTCGCTCCTCTCGATCCTGTCCGTGGTCACCTGGCTCGCGCTCGTCCGCCGCCGGCCTCGGCCCGTGGGTGAGGACGGCCGCGAGGTGAGTCCCGTCCGCGGCTACCACCTCCCGCAGCTGCCCTGGCGCCGGGGCGTGGTGTGGGCGATCGCCCTCCTGTTCGGGCTCCAGTCATGGCTGTACTACGGCCAGAACGCGTGGCTCGCGAGCGTGTACATCGAGCTCGGCTGGGCGCCGGCCGCGGCCGCGTTCCTCGTCTCGCTCGTCGCCCTCGCCGGCATCATCTCGATCGTCGGCGCGCCTGCGGCGGCGCGACGAGGCGTGAGCCGCCGGGCGCTCCTCACCGGGGCCTCGGTCTCGTCGACGATCGGCTGGCTCGGCGTCGCGCTCGTGCCCGGCGCCGCGATCGCCTGGGCGGTGTTCATGGGGGCGGGGCTCGGGATGATGTTCACGGTGCTGCTCACGCTGCCCACGGACCTCAGCCACGACCCGCGCCAGGTCGGCGGCGCTGCGGCGCTGATGTTGCTCGTCGGGTACCTGCTGGCGGCGCTCGCGCCATCCGTGCTCGGGGCGATCCGCGACGCCGCCGGCAGCTTCGAGCCCGCGCTGTGGCTGCTGGTCGCGATCGGCGTGTCGATGATCCCGCTCTCGTGGAGCATGACGCCGCGCCGGCTCCACGGCCACGAGGCCGGATAGGGGAGCACGGGAACCGGGGCGTAGCGGGGCAGGGGAACCCGGAGCGGAAGGCGCGGCTACTCGAGCGAGACGACGAACACGAACTCGTGGACGGCCGTGTCGACGTAGGCGATGAACGAGCCGGTGAGGTCCTCGTCGGTCTCGGCGGTCAGGCTGTACGACGCCGTCTGGTCCGCGGCGAGCGAGCTCGGCAGCGGCGGATCGGCGACCAGCGGGAGCTCGGTGCCGTCGGCGGTGAGGATCTCCCACGCGCCGGGATCGAGCGCCCAGTCGGCCTTCGCCGCGTAGGTCACGGACACCACGACCGTCTGACCGGTGTCGCCGGGAGTCAGCGTCCAGTCGTCGACGCTCGCCGTGCCCACCTCGCCGCCGTCCACGCTGATGTCGACCGCCTCCTCCCGTTCGGCGAGCAGCGTGTCGCCGATCGTGCCCGGCTCTCCACTGCCGGCACCACCCACCTCGTCGCTCGGGATCTCGTCCGACCCGGCCGGCTCGACCACCGCCTCCGTGGGCAGCGGCTGGCTCGGGCCGGTCCTGGGCAGGATCGCGGTCGCGCCGAGCAGGACGACGACCACGGCGCAGATCGCGACCACCGGCACGATCGTGAGGACCTTGGTCCGGCGCTCCGCGGCCGGATCTCCCTGGGTCCGGTTCGCCGAGCCCACGAGCAGCACGGCGACGAACGTCGTCAGCGGCACGGCCGCCACGATGCCCAGGCTGCCGGCGAGCGTCCGGACGATCTCCGTCGCGATCTCCTCGTTGTTCCAGATCAGCGCAGTTGGCTGGTTGTTGATGAGCAGCACGACGAGGAGCGGCAGCGACGCACCGACGTAGGCGAGGAACAGCGTGTTGACGGTCGCGCCGATGTGCGAGCGGCCGATCCCGAGCGCGCTCCGGAACAGCTCCTTGCCCTCGATCGAGCCGCGCTCGGCGAGCTCGTCCACGACGACCGCCTGGGTCACCGTGACGTCGTCGAGGACGCCGAGCGAGCCGAGGATGATCGCCGCGAGCAGGATTCCGCGCAGGTCGAGCCCGGCGCCGCCCTGGGTGACGATGTAGGCGAGATCGGAGCTGGTGTACGTGAACTGGGCCGCGGCGGTCACCCCGGCGGCGATCAGGCCGGCGACCGAGAGCGACCCCGCGGTGCCGAGGATCGCCGCGGCGCTCCCTTTGCCCCAGCCCTCCGTCAGCAGGATCGTCGCGGCGGTGATGGCCGTGGCGCCGACCACCGCCATCGGCAGTGGCGGCACGCCCTGGAGGATCAGCGGCAGGATGATCTTGAGGATCACGGCGATCGTCAGGCCCAGCGCCGTGAGCGCCCTGACGCCCTGCCAGCCGCCGACGATCGTCACGCCGAGCGCGAACAGGATGATCAGGGCGGCGATCGGCGTGAACCGCCAGCGGTCCGCGACCGCGACGTACGGCTGGTCGCTCTCGGCGTCCTGGGTGATCGTGACGACCACCTCGTCGCCCGGGGCATAGGCCGCCGTGATCTGCGATCCACCCGGCCCCTCGACGAACGCGGTCACGGTCTGCCCCGAGAGCGCACCCTCGAGGATCTGCACCTGCGCGGTGAACACCGGGGCGCCGCCGGCGTCACCAGGGTCGCGGTCCGGCGGGATGATCTCGAGGATCACGCCCTTGTACGCCTCGACCGGAGGCCCGATGTCGGGCGAGGGCGGCGCGAGGTCGGGGATCAGCGTGATGAGGACGATGAGGATGACGCCGCCCAGGATCACCGTGAGCTGGCGCCGAACCTCGGTGGAGGTCGGGAGCATGTCGCGCGAAGCGTACCTGTAACACCGCTGTCCGGTGACCCCGCGCACCGGTGACGCAACCGTCGCGACAGGGTGGCGGCGGACGGGCGGGGCCCCTACGATGGCGCGACTCCACCCAGCGTCGCCCCCGAGCCGGAGACGTCATGCGATCGAGCACCCGTGCCCCCAGGGCCATCGCCCTCGCGCTCCTCAGCGCCGCCCTCCTCGCCACGTCCGCGGGGTCCGCCGTCGCCGATGCGACGAAGACCCTCGTGCCCATCGGGTCGGACTACCAGGCAGACACGCTCCAGCTGTTCGCCCGCGAGGCGGCCCAGCGCAGCGCCGACGACGAGGTGCACATCCTCGTGCTGCCCATCACGTACTCGCTGAGCGCGGACAGCACGACCAAGAGCGAGCGCAAGAAGAACCTGTCGTTCGCCGACAACCGGCGGAACCAGGTCAACGACGCGTGCCTCGCGGTCAAGTCAGCCACGCAGTCCTGCTTCACGGAGCTCGTGCCCGTGCTCGTGCGCTCGGATGCGGTGGCGTTCGACCCGGCCCCGTACTTCACCGCCGACCTCGATGGCATGTACGTCCTCGGCGGCGACCAGACCGTCGCGATGAACCTCGTCCACGACACGCCGCTCGAAGCGGCGATGACGAGGGCGTTCAACGCCGGGGCCGTGTTCGGGGGCAACAGCGCCGGCGACGCGGTCCAGTCCACCGACATGATCAACGGCTACAACGACGACAACGGGCCGGCCGAATCGCTGCGCGATGGCGCCGTGCAGGTCTGCTACGACGGCGACCCGCCCGATGCGTGCCAGGGCGGCCTGCCGTTCGGCTTCGCGAACCTCATCACCGACCAGCACGTGTTCGAGTACGGCCGAACCGGGCGATCGCTCAACGTCGCGGTGTCGGAGGGCAAGCCGGTCCTCGGCATGGACGCCGCGACCGGCGCCGTCGTCACCAACTACACGACCCTGCGCGACGTGACGGGCGACACGCTCGGCTATGTCATCGACCCGCTCGCCTACGACGCGCCGCTGGCCTACGGCGGCCCCAACGAGTCGCTGCTCACCCGCGACGTGGCGATGCACCTCCTGCCGCCGGGATCCGGGTTCGACTTCTCGACGATGACGCCCGACCAGGGTGCAGGTGCGATCGCGGCGCCGTCGATCCAAGGACGGACGTACCCGGCGTTCACCATCCCGGCCGGCGCCCGTCCGGTCACGCTCTCGGGCGGGATCGTCGGCGACCCCGCTGGCGCGGTCGGCAGCTCGTTCGTCGTGGATGCCGGCGGCAGCACCGCACGGATCGTCGTGCTGGCGGCCGGGTACGCCAAGACCGGGGATGCCCAGACCGATGCCAAGAAGGTCGTCGCGGCGCTCGCGCCGTCGGTCGCCAGCGCGACCTGGTTCGCGCTCGACGCGCGGACCAAGAACGACGCGGCGCTCGCGGCGGTCGGCCAGGCGACGGGCGTCGTCGTCATCGGTCGCGACCGCTCGGTCGTGCTATCCCAACTCGACACTCCCGTGTGGACCACGGCGCGTGACCGGTGGGCGGCGGGCAAGGCCGCCCTGCTCCTCGACAACGCGGCGGCCGCGGCGGCGGGCCAGACGCTCGTCGACCAGGCACCGGCGGCCGACGTCGAGTCGGCGGCGACCGAGGACGCGGTCAGCGTGGACACCGCCGCGGGGCTCGGGCTCGTCGGCGGGATCAACGTCACGCCGCGGCTCCTGCCCGACCAGCTGTGGCCGCAGGCCTTCCAGCTCTCGCGGGCCGGGGGCACCAGCGTCGTGTCGGTCGGCATCGACGTCGGCACGGGCATCCGCGTCGCGGGCGGCACGCCCACGGTGATCGGCGACAGCGCGGTCGCCGTCATCGACGGCCGCCAGGCGACGTGGGTGACGGGCGACAACGGCGCCATCGGCGGCGCGTGGCTGCTGGTGGACACCTACGCGCAGGGCTCCGCCCTCACGCCGGACTGACACGCCGGGGCGGGTTCAGCCCCTGCTCGCGACGATCGAGAACGACAGCGGCACCCGGCCGCGCTCCTCGGGCCGCACGTCACGGTGGCCGGCCCACCAGTCGACCGGGTGCTCTGTCACGCGCTCCAGCCGCAGCCCGGCGTCCAGCAGCGCCGTGACGATCTCGCCCAGCGTCCACGCCCGTGCAAACTTCCAGTGCTGTTCGGCGTCGGGGATCGAGAGGCGGTCGATGTACTCGGGAGCCCAGCCCCGGGACGCCTCGGCGCCCCCGAAGTAGTCGTAACCGGTCAGCATCCACGAGCCGTCCGCGTCGGCGTCGAACAGCCACTCCGCAGGGTGGCCGTCGAAGATCACCAGGCGCCCGGCGGGCGCGAGGAGTCGGCGCAGGGTCGCGGCCCACCGGTCGAGGTCGTGGAGCCAGATGATCGAGCCGCGGCCCGTGTACAGGAGGTCGGCGGTGCCGTCGAGCTCGTGCGGCACGTCGACGACGTCCGCCTCGACCCACGTCGCCGGAGCGCCGGTCGCCGCCGTCAGCCGTCGAGCGAGATCCAGCATCCGCGGGCTGAAGTCCACGCCGACCACCTCTTCGGCGCCGAGGTTCCACAGCGAGAGCGTGTCGCGGCCGCCGGCGCACTGGAGATGGATCGCGCGCCGGCACCGGCCGCGGAGATCGCCGATCAGGTCGTGCTCGACGGGAAACAGGTTCGAGCCACCCGAGCGGATCAGCTCCACCGCCTCGTCGAACCAGCGCTCGTAGCGCTCGGCAGCCTCGTCCCAGGCCTCGCGGTTCGCCGCGTGCATGCCGCGCGCGTCCGCCGCCTCCTCGGCGGTGGCCGGGCGGACGTCGGACGTCTCGTCGTGGCTGTGCGGGTTGGGCATTCCCCGGATCGTACGGGGATCACGCACGGAACACCGGGCCCGGGAATCACGACGGCCGTCATCATTCGATGACGGCCGATCCCTGGGGCCGAGTGCAGACCCCGGCCCCGGTGGCTGGCGGTCCCGGACGGGTCGTGCCCCGGACCGCCGTCACCTGCCGGCGCGGGTATCGGACGAGATGTTCCCCGCGCGGGGTCGTGTCGCGGTGTTCGAAGCGCCGCGCGATGCGTCTTCGCCCGAGGCTCGCCGGCTCGACTCCTGCCAGCGGCGCTCAGAGCCCGACCAAGAGGTCGTCTGCATCGACACGTCCGACACCTCCCGTGACACCTCCGACGAGGAGTGGGTGGATGCCTCCATTATCGACCCCCGGGCAACCCCCGCCAAGCCCGGGCGAGGGGATTGTCACGCCCTTGCAAGGCGCCTTGGCGTGGCCGGCCGGGGTTCGATCCCGCTACTTGAGCGCCAGCTTCACGCTGCTCGAGTTGGCGCCGCCCTTCGAGTCCTTCGCCTTCACCTTGAGGGTCAGCGTGCCGGGCGTCGCGGACGTTTTCGGCGTGAGCTTCGCCGTCCACGTCGTCGAGCTGACCTTCGTCATCTTCACGGTCCGCGCCGTGAGGCCCGGCTCCCGGATGACGAGGACCGGGGTCGTGGACAGGGGCTCGGACGTCTTCGCGGTGATCGTCATCGACTTGCCGCGGACCGCCGTCGTCACGGATGTCGTGAGCTTGAACGCGTCCGCGAGCACGGACACCGACTGGGTCGCCACCTGCTCGCCGTTCGTCGCCCGGACGACGATCCTGTACCGGCCACGCGCCGCGAACGTGCCGTCGTCCTTCTTGCCGTTCCAGCTCCAGGTCCCGGCTCCGGCGGCGAGCGCGCGGTCGGTGTACGCCGTCCGCACGACCGCTCCGCTGGCGTTCCGTACCTCGACGGTCACCGTCGCCGGGGCCAGCAGGGTCCAGGTCGCCTTCGCCTTGGGCGTCAGCGTGTCGGCGTCCTGCGGGAAGAACTGCGCCGGGGTCCGGGCGAGCGTCGAGAGCGCCCGGTACACGTCGACAGTCACCGGCGCGGCCGCCTCGCCGACGTTGCCCGCGCCATCGGTCGGCACGAGGGTCACGCTGTATCGGCCGTCGGGGACCGCCTTGCCGGCCCCGTCCCGGCCGTTCCAGGCGAGGGACTGGTCGCCGGCGGGCACGGACGCCTTGAAGGTCCGGACGACGGCGGCGGCCGCGTTCGTCACGGTGGCGTTGACCGTGACCGCCTCGGACGCGGTGAGCGGGATCGAGACCGAGTCGGTCACGCCGTCGGCGTTCGGCGTGACGGTGGGCGGCTGGGCGCCTTCGGCGGCCTCGGGCGTCTCGACCGTCGGCGCCGTCGTGTCGATCGTGAACGAGAACGACTTGGTCATCGCGTTGCCGGCGGCGTCCTTCGCGCCGAACACCACCGTGTGCTTGCCCTCCCCGTCGACGACGACCGAGGACGCCGTGAGGGCGGTGGTCTCGCCGCCGTCGATGGCGACGGTCTTCGAGGCGACGCCGGAGGTGGCGTCGTCGAACGTCGGCTTGACGCTGACCGCGCCTCGGAACATGCCCGCGGTCGGGCCCGCGTTGCCCTCGTACGCGACGGCGACCGTCGGCGGCTTCGTGTCGATCCTGAACGTCATCGACTTCCAGGACTCGCGAACGCCGGCCTTGTCGACGGCCCGGTACTTGAGCTCGCGGACGCCGTTGGCGCTCAGCGTGGCCACCGTGTCGTAGGTGTAGACGGTCCCGTCGTTCACGCGCCAGCTGATCGACTTGACCCCCGACATCTTGTCGGTCGCCGTGAGCGTCACCTTGACCGGGGACACGATCCAGCCGTTCGAGCCCGCCGTCGCGGACGCGACCGCGGCCTTCGTGACCGGGGGCGTTCCG
>DASSRG010000252.1:0-4019 GCA_035701885.1 Candidatus Limnocylindrales bacterium | reverse complement strand
GTCACCCTGGACACGATGACCCAAGCGGTCCACGACGTGTACTGCGGGATCATGGCCGACCACGAGCACCCGAACGAGAAGGACCGGGCGCAGGCGCAGCAGCTCCTGGATTCGCTCACCAAGGCCGCCGCGAACTAGCGGCGGGGCGGGGCGCCCCGGTCAAGCCGAGAAGCGACCGGGACGCATCATTCGATACGACAGCGAGGCACCGGCGGATCGGCGCCTGCGGCGCGACCCTCGCCCATGCCCGCCGAGCGCCGCGCATGCCCATCGCGGCCAAGTAGCATCACGACGTTGCGCAGCCGCAGGCGAGGGACGACCCGATGACGTGGCAGGGTTCCGGCGGGCCGGGTGCGCCCGGCGAGCCGGATGACGACGCGACCCGCATCGACAACCCCGTACCGGCCTCGGTGCCGCCGCCGTTCACGCCGCCGGCCGACGACGGCGCGGGCGCAACGCCACCGCCCGGAGCCGCAGAGCCTCCGCCGGGCCTCCCGCCCGCGGCACCGCCGGCGGCACCCATCGGCACGGGCCTCCCGCCCGCGCCCGCCCCGCAGGCGCCCTCGCCCTGGACCGCACCGGCGGCCGGCGGCGCATGGGCCGCGGTCCCGCCCGACGCCGGTCGCTTTGCGGTGCCGGGTGCGCCGGGGCTTGTCTACGCCGGCGCGCTGCCGCGGTTCATCGCCTACGTGATCGACGTCGTGCTCGTCGGGCTCGTCGGCACGATCATCACGCTGCCGTTCGCGAGCAGTGCCGTGACCGAGTACCTGCAGAACCCCGCGGGGTATGACGGCACCGCCGGCGCGCTGCCGGCCGGACCCGCAGTCACGATCTCGACGGTCGTCGTCCTGCTGATCGAGGCGGCCTACTTCACGTTCCTGTGGTCGAGCGGCGGCCGCGCCACCCTGGGCATGCGGCTCCTGCGGCTCCAGATCGGCGACGCGACGACCGGGAACAGGATCCCGATCGCCACCAGCTTCCGCCGCTGGCTCGCGCTCGGCTCGTGGATCCAGCTGATCGGGTTCGTGCCGGTGCTCGGCGCGATCGCCTCGCTCGCGACGCTCGGCTGGCAGCTGATCCTGCTCGTCACGACGGCGTCGCACCCGCAGAAGCAGGGCCTTCACGACCGGTTTGCGAATACCGCGATGGTCCGGCCCGTCGACGCGGGGTCGGGCGGGGTGATCATCGGCTGCATCCTCATCGGCCTGCTGTTCCTGATCCTGCCGATCGTCGCGCTCATCATGCTCGGCAGCCAGGTGTCGACGATCCTGTCGGCGGTGGGGGATTCGGTCTGACGGACGAGCTCGCGCCCGAGCGGGTGGGGGAGGACCAGCGCACCGGCCTCGGCGACATGGATCCCGAGGCGTTCCGGGCGGCCGCGCACGAGGTCGTCGACCGGATCGCGGACTACCTGCGCGACGTGGAGCGGTACCCCGTGCTGCCGCCGGTCGAGCCCGGGTCGATCGCCCCGCAGCTGCCCGCAACCGCGCCCGACGCGCCCGAGCCGCTGGCCGCGATCCTCGCCGACGTCGACCGGCTCGTGATCCCGAACTCGACCCAGTGGCAGCACCCCGGGTTCTTCGCGTACTTCGCCACGAGCGCGTCCGGCCCCGGAATGCTCGGCGAGTTCCTGACCGCCGCCCTGGGGCAGAACCCGATGCTGTGGCGCACATCGCCGATCGGCACCGAGCTCGAGGTCGTCGTCGTCGGCTGGCTTCGCCAGGCCCTCGGCTTGCCCGACGCGTTCGACGGACTGCTCACGGATACGGCCTCGACGTCCACGCTCATCGCCCTGGCCGCCGCGCGCGAAGCCGCGGGGCTGGACGCGGCCTCCGCGGGTCTCGCGGCCCGCGCGGATATCGGCCAGCCGCGCGTCTACGCGAGCACCGAGGCGCACAGCTCGATCGAGAAGGCGTGCATGACGCTGGGCCTCGGGCGTGCCGCGGTCGTGAAGATCCCCGCCAACGACCGGTTCGAGATGGACGTCCCGGCGCTGAAGGGGGCGATCGCGGATGACCGGGCTGCCGGGCGCCGACCGATCGCGATCGTCGCGACCGTCGGGACGACGTCGTCGACGTCGGTGGACCCCGTGGCCGCGATCGCCGACGTCGCGGCGAGCGAGGGGCTGTGGCTGCACGTCGACAGCGCCTACGCCGGCGTCGTCGCGATGCTGCCCGATCAACGGGCGCCGTTCGATGGCTGGGAGCGCGCGGACTCGATCGTCGTGAACCCGCACAAGTGGCTGTTCACGCCGCTCGATGCGTCGCTCCTGCTCAGCCAGCGCATGGACCAGCTGCGCGCCGCGTTCAGCCTCCAGCCCGAGTACCTCCGCACCCTCGACCGCGCGACGCCGGTCCGCGACTACACCGAGTACCAGCCGCAGCTCGGTCGACGGATGCGGGCGCTCAAGCTGTGGATGCAGCTGCGATGGTTCGGGCTGGATGGGCTCCGGCGCCGGATCGCGACCCACCTCGCGGAGGCCGAGGCGTTCGCGGCCTGGGTGGATGCGGATCCGTCGTGGGAGCGGCTCGCCCCCGTCCCGTTCTCGACCGTGTGCTTCCGCTACCGGCCTGCCGCGCTCGCGGGCGATGAGACGGCGCTCGACGACCTCAACACCCGGCTCATGGACGCCGTCAACCGGACCGGCGAGGTGTTCCTGAGCCACACGAGGCTGGCCGGCCGGTTCACGATCCGGCTCGCCATCGGCAACCTGCGCACCGAGCCCCGCCACGTGGAGCGTGCCTGGACGCTGCTCCGCCGCGAGGCCGCCAGCCTGTACCCGGAGGAGGCCCCGCGATGAGCGAGCCGATCACGATCCTGTACTTCTACCGAACGAAGTGGGGCAGCCACGACGAGTTCATGGCGCTGTTCCGGCGCAACCACTGGCCGATCCTGAAGGAGCAGCTGGCGGCGGGCCGCTACACCGCGGTCGAGCTGTCGACGCCGCGGTTCCACGGGGACGGCCGTGCGGACTGGGACATCGTCGTCTCGATCACGTACCGCGACTGGGCGGCGATCCAGGAGCACAGCGACGCCGAGATCGCGCGCCGGCTGTATCCCGACCAGGACGCGTTCAAGGCCGAGGAGGCGCGCCGGTTCTCGCTGCTCGATGCGCACTGGGACGTGGTGCTCGAGGCGCGCTCGCTGGACGGGTAGGAAGGTCGAGCGCTACGCCGAACCCCACAGCGCCGGCTTGAACACCATCAGGCCGACGATGACGACGACGATTGCCGTCACCAGGATCCCGAGCGCCTGGGCGCGACGCGCGGCGACGCCGTACGCCTCCGATTCGGGCGCGCGGCGGGCGAGGTCGAGCTGGGCGCGGATCGCGGGGGCGTAGAGCGCGATCCCGAGCACCGCGACGAGGACGTAGAGGACGATCGCGGCGACGATCCACGGCGTCTCGAACCGGTATGGGCCGGTGAGCACGATCCCGACGCCCGCGATCGCCGCGACGATGTACGCGGGGTTCGCGACGCGCCGATCGAGCCGGCGGATCGACTCGATCACGAACACCAGGCGCTCCGACTCGCGGCCGGCGCGCGTCAGCCAGAACGCGTAGGTGAAGTTGGCGCCGAGCGCGACGATCACGGCGAGGATGTGCACGTACTTGAGGGCGACCCAGGCTTCCACCGCTTCATTCTGCCGCGCCGGTTCGACCGCCTGCCGTCCGTCATCGCACGCGGGGCCGCGACTCCGCGATAATGCGTCCGACCCGACTGACCAGCGGAGGCCCACCAGCCCGTGCCGCCCATCACCGAGCTCTCCCGCATCGAGCCCGTGCACCTCGCCCGGCTCGAGAAGCAGGGCATCTTCACGACCGGCATCCTCCTCGAGGTGTCCGAGACGCCCACCCGCCGCACGACGCTCGCCGACCACGTCAAGGCGACGCCGAACGATGTGGCGACGTGGCGCGACGAGGCGCTGATGCTCAACCTGGCCGGGTTCGGGCCGAACGAGCACCAGCTGTTCATCCAGTCGGGGATCGAGGGGCTGCGCGACCTGCTCGAGATCGATCT
>DASSRG010000251.1:0-13226 GCA_035701885.1 Candidatus Limnocylindrales bacterium | reverse complement strand
AACTCCTCGAGCACCCCGAGGTCGACGACCTGGCGGATCACGGGCTCGCGGGCCCAGTAGTTGGGTCCCCTGAGGACTCGCGTCTCGAGGATTCGGAGGCTCGGCTCCGGCCGCGGCCCGCCGTTCGAGTCGGAGCCGCGGCGGCGCGGGCGCTTTGCGGCGGGGGCGTCGGCTGCGGCGTTCGTCACGGTCGTGACGGCCGTGTCGGCCGGGGCGGCTGCGTCATGGTCCGTTGCGTCGGCCGCTGCGGCACCTGCCGTGCGGCGAGCGCGCCGGGCCGCACGCCTTGTCGGCGCGGCGTCCTGCTGCGCGTGACCGTTTGTCGCTTGCTCGTCGCGGGACGGGGCGTCGGCGGTGGCGAGCTCGGGGTCGAGGCCGTTCGCGGAGGATTCGACGAGGACCTCCTCGGCGAGCGGCGCGGTCGCGGGCGCCTGCTCGGCGGCCAGCCCGGAGGAGGCGGCCTGTTCGGCCGCGAGCGCCGCCTTCCGCGCCCGCTTGCCCTTGTGCGCCTTCGCCTCGGCCTTGGACGCGGCCTTCCCCTTGCCGTTCTTCCGGTCCTTCGCCACCTGGATCCTCCTCGCCGGGCTGGACCGCGAGTGTACGCGTCGGGTGATCGGCCGCGCGAGGGTCCGCGGAGGGGCCCAGGGCCGGGCGGGCGACGCCCGGCGGGCGTGGCGCGGCGGCAGGGGGCCCGGCGGCGCAGCCCCGAACGCGCGCCCGAACGAGGACGCTAGCTCGAGGCGATCTCGCCCTGGATCGAGTGCAGGTGCGGCGTGGCCACGCGCGTCCGGCGTCGAAGGTCGAACCGATAGCCCGCCGGGAGGGAGTGCAACACGACACCGCTGATCATCAGCGGCCGGTGGCCGCGAATCTCCCAGGCGTCGGTCTCGGATGCGGCGCCGTCGACGACCGTCACGCTCCCCCGCCCGATCACCTCCATGATCGAGTCAGGCCCGACCACGCCCGCGGTGTCCTCGTCCACCCCGAGCCCCAGCAGGGACGGGTTCTGGGCGATGAGCGACAGCAGCCGCCCGAGGCGGTTCCGCTGCTGGAAGTGCTGGTCGACGATGACGCCCGGCAACAGTCCGAGACCTGCGGCGATCTGTGCCATGCGGTGCTTCGGCGTCGCGCCCGATGCCCCGAACGCGATCATGTGCGACGACACCGCCGACGCCCCCGCCGACGTCCCGGCGACCACCGATCCCGCCTGGAACCGCGTCATGATCGCGTCGGCAAGCCGCGTCCCGCCGATCATCGACGACAGCTTGAGCTGGTTGCCGCCGGTCATGAACACGCCGGTCGCGTCTCTGACCTGGCGCGCGATGTGCTCGTCGTTGGCCTGTGTCCGGGTCACCGCGTGGAGCGGGATCACGGCGCTCGCGCCGAGCTCGGTGAAGATCGCCCGGTAGCGCTCGCCGGCCTCGAGTCCCATGGACGACGCCGTCGAGATGACGGCGATCCGCGCGTCCCGGCCACCCGCGAGCGCCACGAACCTGCCGAGGATGAGGCGGTCCCTGACCTTGTCCTCCGCGCCGCCGATCACGATCACGGTGCCGTGCGTCATGGTGGCGGGAGTCTAGCAGCGGCCCCGGGGCGGCCGGGGTGCGGCCGGGGCCGTGCACGGTTGCGCGGACCGTGCGATGGAACGGCACGGCTGCACCGGCTCGCGCACGCGCGCCCGCTGGACGAGTCGCGAGAGAATGCCGCGAGATGACCGCCGACGACGCCACCGACGCCAACGCGACCGACGTCCAGCGAGACGTCGTCGACGACGTCCGCGCCGACGCTCCAGCCGCGGCGACGGGCGCCGCGCCCACCGCGCCCCAGCGCCGCGCCGGCGTCGTCCGCCGCGCGCTGCGGCGCGAGGCCAGGCGGATCCGCGAGCCGCGCCGGATGCTCGCGATGGCGCTCCTCGCCGTCGTGTTCGCACTCGCGCTCGCGGGGATGACCGCGCGAGGCGACCGGGCCGGCGCGGACGCGCAGGCGTACTGGGCCGCGGTCCGGATCTGGCTCGAGGGCGGCAACCCGTACCACCCCACCGGGCCGTTCCTGCCCTACGTCTACGCCCCGTGGATGCTGCCGCTGTTCATCCCGTGGGCGCTGCTGCCGTGGGACGTCGCCTGGTTCGTGTGGCGCGGCGCGACCATCCTGCTGCTCCTGTGGTCGATCCGCTGGGCATACAGCGTCCGGCCGCTTCCCACGGCGGTCCTCGTCGCGGTCCTCGCGTTCCCGATCGCCGCGAACCTCGACACCGGGAACATCAATCTGCTGCTCGCGCTGATGATCTTCGCCGCGCACTTCACCGGCGGCCGGACCGGCGGGTTCCTGTGGGGCATCGCGACCTGGATGAAGTGGGTCCCGGCGCCCCTGTGGTTCGTGCTCCCGGCCCGGGCCCGTGGCTGGGGCCTCGTGTTCCTGCTCATCAGCGCGGTCCTGTCACTCGCGGTCCTGCCGCTCACGATCCTCCAGCTGCAGGCCCTGTTCGGCTTCGGCGAGCGCCCGTTCCGGGCCGACTACCTCGTGTTCATCTGGTCGGCGGTCCCGTGGTGGTGGCAGCTCCGCGACCCGTTCGCGTTCCTCCGCCCATCGGCCTGGGCACAGGCGACCCGGTTCCAGGCGGCGCGCCTCGGCGCGTGGGCTCGGAGGTTCCGGCACGCGCCGGGGCCGGTGGCGCGCGACAGCTGGCGCCGGGGCCACGCCGCGGCACGTCGCTATGTCGGGCTCGACGAGCCGGGCCCTCGGGCGACGCGCCCCGCGTCGATCCCGGCCGTCACCGCCGAGGCGCGCGACTGACCGTCAGGCCGCCGCGGCCGCCGGTGCAGGTGCACCACCCGCGCGACGCGGCTCGACCACCGGCCGCAGCGTCACCGCGGCCGCGGCGAACACGACCACGGCGAGCAGGAACACGGCACGCGGGCTGAACGGCTCGTTGCCGCCCGTCGCCACGGCATCCAGGACGAGGCCGCCGATCGCGAGCGAGATCGGGGTGGAGGCGCCGGTCGCGACGTTGCTCATGCCCATGTACCGGCCCGCGGACGCGCGCGGGATGATGTCGGTCATCAGGGCCCAGTCGACAGCGAGGAACGTCCCGTTCGCGGCGCCGAACAGCGCGGCGCCGGCGAGGGCGACGGGGATCGACGGCGCCAGCGCGACGATTCCCGCGCCGATCGCGCCGCCCGCGCAGGCAAGGAAGATCAGCGGCTTGCGGCCGGTGCGGTCGGACAGCTTCGAGGCGGGCAGGATCGCGATCACGTTCGCCGCCACGACGACGACGAGGATGACGACGTACCACTGGTTCGCCTCCACCTTGTCGTAGAAGAACGCCCGCTGCAGGAACAGGATCACGAAGTTGACGAGCAGCCCGCCGGCCGTCAGGAACAGCAGCCGCGAGACGAGCAGCCACACGTAGGACCGCTCCTGGAGGATGTCGGTCGCCCACGCCTCGCGCGCGATCCGCCGCCACGACTTCCCCTCGCGCGGCTTCGGCGGCAGGCCCTTCGGAACGCGCAGGACGACGCTGAGCATCGTCACCAGCTCGACGATCGCGACCGCGATGAGCGAGAGGTGCATCGCGCCGAGCGTCACCGACAGCGACACGAGCAGGAACCCCGTCACGTTCCCGACCACCTGCATCAGGCCGACCATCCCCGAGGCGAGCCCGACCTGGGGCTCCGCCACGAGGTCCGGGACGTAGCCCTGGAACGGACCGCGCGCGATGTTCGTGCTGACCGCGAGCAGCAGCATGAACGCGGCGAGGACGAGGACGCTGTTGCCGAAGGCGATGCCGACGAGGAACACGACATCGAGGAGGCTGCCGAACACGATGTACGGCTTGCGGCGGCCCCATCGCGAGACGGTGAAGTCGCTGATGTAGCCGACGGTCGGCTGGATGACGATGCCCACGATGGCTGCGCCGATGCCGATGACGAACATCGACTTCCCGACGTCGTCCGTGGGGACGAGCTGGTCGAAGGCGAGCCGGTTGGTGACGTACAGCCCGACCGCGGCGTCGATGGCGGTGAGGCCCAGCCAGTAGAGCGAGATGCGGAGCAGCTGCGGGATCGGCAGCAGCTCGGTCGGGCGGGCGCCGGCGTCCGTGTCGATGGCTGACGGGACGCCGGTCGCGGTGGTCGTGGTGTCGGTCACGTCGCGCTCCCTCCCCCGGTCATGCCCCTCAGCCCGCCGGGGTCGCCTCCGCGAGCGCGCCGGCCGGCGGGTCGACGCGCGGTGTGCCGTCCTCGACGAGGACGACCGTTGTCCGTTGACGCACGAGCCGCCGGTTCGTGGCGCCCTGGGCGGCGAAGGCGAACAGCGACCGGTCGATGGAGTAGATCGCGGTGGAGGCGAGCCCGATCCGCCCGAGCCGGAACGTGAACACGGGGTTCTCGGCGTTGCCCGCGTAGTGGGTCGAGGTGCCGTCCTTCTCGAGCACGGCGAGGTTCGCGAGCCCGCCGAACCCGTCGTGGAGACTCGTCAGCAGATCGGTGGCGGGTGCCGCCCCCCACGCGTCCTCGAGCCAGCGCTGCCCGACCTCCGTGTCCGCGCGCCCCCGGATCCGGCCCTGGTCGCGGTACGCGGACCGGGCGCCCTGCCATCGCTCCAGCTCGCCGTTGTGGCTGAACGCGAACCGGCCCTGGGGGTCGACGAACGGCTGCGTGTCCGGCAGGGACAGCGTGCTCAGCTTCGACGGGCGACGCAGGTGGACGAGGACCGCCGTGGTCTCCGTGGTACCGACCGCGTCCCGGGCCGGGTCGTCGCGGAAGGCACGGACGTCCCGATGCGTATGCAGCTCGCCGTCGTCGCCGAGCCACGTGACGCCCCACCCGAACCCGGCGATCCCGTACCGCTCCATCCGCTCCGCGAGCGGCCACAGCTCGTCGAGCCGGAACGGCTCACGGGCGCGCGCGACGAATTGCTCACACATCGTCGGGATGATACGACCGCGGCTAGCGGCTGATCGTGCGCTCGTAGTCCGGGAAGTACCGGCCGATGAGCGGGAGGTCGAACTGGCGGAGGATCGACTCCTTCGGCTCGCGCTCGAGGAGGAACTCGAACGAGCGGCGGACGAGGTCCTCGGGGTCGCTGGCGCCGGGTGCCAGGCGGGCGAGGTCGGCGCGCGAGACGGCGACCTCGTGCGTCGTCGATGTCCCGCCGCCGTCCACCGTGACCGCACAGGTCCACCCGGCATCGGTGGTCGCGCAGAGCACGTCGATCATGGCGTTCCTCCTCGGGGGTCGGGCTGGCACGTGGGGCACCAGTAGGCGATCCGCGGCAGCTCGCCGCCGTATGTCCGCGACCGGATGAGCGACCCGCAGCGCGGGCACGGCCGGCCCGTCCGGCCGTGGATGTCCGACGGGCGGCGGCCGGTCCGCGCGCCTTCCTTGAGGATCGCGCGCGAGCGCGCGACGAGGTCGCGGATCATCGCGTCGTCGATGTCGCGCAGCCTGGTGAACGGGGAGATGCGCGCCTCCCACAGCGCCTGGTTGCGGACCTCGTTGCCGATCCCGGCCAGCGCGCGCTGGTCCAGCAGCGCCTCCCCGATGGTGAACGCGTCGCGGGATCGATCGTGGAGTCGCCGAAGGATCTCGTCGACGTCCACCGGCTCCACGAGCAGGTCCGGACCCAGCTTCGACAACGCGGGGTGGAGCGCCTCGGCCCGCTGCTCGAACAGCTCGGCCGTGGGGGCGTCGAAGCAGACGGCGACCGAACCCGGAACCTCGATCGAGATGCGCGCCCGGCTCGGCGGCCGGCGCCATCGTTCGCCGGGGCGATATCGGTGCCACGACCCGTGCATGCCGAGGTGCGTGCGGACCTCGAGCCCGTTGTCGAACCGGATCAGCAGGTTCTTGCCCTGCGCTTCGACGCCCGTCACGGTGGCTCCGACGAGCCTGTCCGCCTGTGGCCCGGGCTGCCGCGCGCTCGCCGCGGTCACGGTCCGCCCGACGAGGTACGGACGGAGCCCGGCCGCGGTGCGAAACAGCGTGTCGCCCTCGGGCATTCGTCAGGTCAGCGGACGGCGCGGACCGGGGTGGGCCTGGGGTACGAGCCCCGGTCGGGGGCTGCCGGCTCCCGGCGCAGGGCGTACCCGCGGTACCCGGCGACGAACCCGGCCGCGAGGAGGGCGTCCTTGTGCCGGGACGTCCCGACCGGCTCACCGTCCACCTTGCCGATGACGAGCTCGCGCACGCGGCCGTCGGCGACGAGGTCGTGGAGCGCGCCGAGCGCGGCCGCCAGCGCCTCGGGATCGTCGCCGGCCGGCATGACCTGGAGCGAGGTCCCGCCGCGGTCGACGTACACGACCGCCGCGCCATCGACGAGGACGACGTACGCGCCGGCCGCCCGCTGGTACGGGCGGCGATCCTCGTCCGAGCGACGCGGCCACGGGAGCGCGGCGCCGTACGGGTTCGCGGGGTCGGCGGCGGCGAGGAGGTGGACGATCCGGCCGTGCTCGCCGGCGAGCTCGCCCGGCTGGTCGCGCATCGCCCGCAGGCGGTCGATCGCCCCGGGCAGCGCGAACTGCGCGGCGCCGAGCCCGTCCACGAAGTAGCCGCGCCGGATCCTGCCGCTCTCCTCGAGCGCACGCAGGACGGGGTAGACGGCGCTGAACCCACCCTCGATCGCCTCGCCTGCGACCGCCTCGCGGGTCAGCACGCCGTGCCGCTCGAGGAGCGCGAGCGCCTGGGCATGGACGCGCTCCGTGCGCGTCGGGGTTGTCGGCCGCCCGCTCCCGTCGGCGCCCTCGAGCCCCGCGCCGTCGTCCGGCCCGCCGGCCCAGTCGATCGCGTCGTCGACGAGCGACCACCGCCCGGCCGCCTCGGGCGGCCCGAGCGACGTCAGCCGGCCAGGCCGTGGCCGCGAGTCCCGGGCGGGCCGCTTCCAGCGCAGCGCGCGCAGCGGCGCGAACGTGTCGTTGGTGACTTCGCCGGCCCACACGAGGTCCCACAGCGCGTCGAGCACCTCGCGATCCGTCCGGCCGCGCGCCGCCGCGTACAGCTCGCGGTAGAACGATGCGCCGCGGCGTCGAAGGTGCGCCCGGATCCGCTCGTGGATCTCGCCGTCCGGGCGGTCGACGCCGTCCGGGAGGCCGGTGGGCCGGAGCAGCTCACGTCCGGGCCGGTACAGGACGACACGCCCGTCGTCCCGGCCGAGGCTCCCCCGCCCCGTCCAGGCGACCTCGCCCATCGCGCCGAGCTCGTCCAGGAGGCGTGCCTGGTAGCCGGGCACGCGCGCCGGGAGGACGTCGCGCTCCAGGACCGATGCGGGGATCGGCAGGCCGGCGAGCTGGTCCACGACCTCCGCGAGCCGCTCCAGGGCTGCCGAGCCGCGGAGGGGCGCCGGCGCGACCCCCGACGATGGCGACGACGCGACGCCCTGCCAAGCCGGGAGGAACCGCGCGAGGGCGATCGGGTCGACCGGCTCCACCTCGCGCCGCAGCTTCGCGAGGGAGCGGCGCCGGAGGAGGCGCAGGACCTCGGGATCGCAGAACTCGCGCTCGGCGCCGCCGGGCCGGAACTCGCCCGTGAGGAGCGATCCGTTCGCCACGAGCCGGTGGAGCGCGTCGTCGATGACGCCGAGCGGGAGGCCCCAGCGGCGCGCCGGCTCGGCAGGGAGGAACGGGCCGTGCGTCCGCGCCCAGCGCGCGAGCAGGCCGTCGAGCGCCCCGACGACCGGGGCGAGGAATGCCTGCGGCACGCCCGGCGGCGCGGCGACACCCACGCCGTCGCGGTATCGCGCCACGTCCTCCATCGCGATCCAGCGCTCCTCGCCGCCGATCCGCGCCCGGACCGCGCGCCGCGACGACGCGAGCTCGGCGAGGTGGAGGGAGGCCTCGACGCGTCCGCCTGTCGTCCGCGCGCCGACCTCGTCGAGGCTCAGGTCGCCGAGCCGGCGCAGGAGGTCGTGGACCTGGTCGGGGTTCGAGGCGAACCGCTCCTCGACGAGCGCCTGGAGGCTCAACTCGAGATCCGCGAGCGCGTCCGGGTCCAGCAGCTCGCGCAGCTCCTCCTGGCCGAGCAGCTCGCGGAGGAGGTCACGGTCGAGTGTCAGGGCCTGCGCGCGACGCTCGGCGAGCGGCGCGTCGCCGTCGTACATGTAGGCGGCGACGTAGTCGAACAGGAGGCTGCCCGCGAACGCCGAGGCCTTCGCCGTCTCGACGCTGTGGACGCCGATCTCGCGCCGCGCGACGGCGCCGAGGATGTCGCGCAGAGCCGGCAGGTCGAACACGTCTGCCAGGCACTCGCGGTAGGTCTCCACGAGGATCGGGAAGCTTCCGTACCGGCTCGCGACCGAGAGCAGATCCGCGGCCCGCTGGCGCTGCTGCCAGAGCGGCGTGCGCGTCCCGGGCCGTCGTCGTGGCAGCAGCAGCGCGCGGGCGGCGTTCTCGCGGAACCGGCTCGCGAACAGGCTTGAGCTGCCCACGCGCGCGACGACGAGGTCCTCGACCTCCTCGGGATCGGGAAACAGGAGCTCCTCCACCCCGTCCAGCGTCGAATCGCCCTCGGGCAGGCGGATCGCGATCCCGTCGTCGGAGTAGATGGTCTGGACCTCGAGCCCCAGCCGCTCCTGCAGCCGGTGCTCCAGCGCCATCGTCCACGGCGCGTGGACACGGCCGCCGAACGGCGTGAGGACGACGAGCCGCCAGTCGCCGAGCTCGTCCCGGAAGCGCTGGATCACGATCCGGCGGTCGGTCGGGAGCGCGCCGGTCGCCTCGCGCTCGTCCTCGAGGTACGCGAGCAGGTTCTCGGCCGCGAGATCGTCGAGGTCGTGCTCGCGCCGCAGACGATCGGCCGCGCGTTCGCGGCCCTTCGCGCCCTTCGCGAGGTCCTGTTCGATGGCGCCGGTGAACGCTCCCAGCTGCCGCCCGAGCTCGACCGGCCGCCCGACGGCGTCGCCGTGCCAGAACGGGAGCTTGCCCGGGACGCCGGGCGCGGGCGTCACGGTGACCCGGTTGGGGCTGATGTCCGCGACCCGCCAGCTGCTCGCGCCGAGCACGACGACGTCGCCGTGCATCCCCGCCCGCAGCTCGTACACCATCTCCTCGTCGAGCTCGCCGACCCGCCGTCCGGGCGTGCCGGCCTCGCCCTCGAGGAACACGGGGTAGAGGCCGCGATCCGGGATCGTGCCGCCGCTCGTCACCGCCACGACGCGCGCGTCGCGGCGTCCCTCGTCCACGTCCGTCACTCGATCCCAGACCACGCGCGGCTTGAGCTCCGCGAACTCGTCGGACGGGTAGGCGCCCGACAGCATGCCGAGGACGCCCTCGAGGACCTCGCGGGTCAGCGTCTCGAACGGCGCGGCGCGGCGGGCGAGCGCCAGCAGCTCGTCCACGCTGAGCGGCTCCCCGACCGTGATCGCGACGATCTGCTGGGCGAGGACGTCGAGCGGGCTGCGCGGCAGCGTCGTCTGCTCGATCGAACCCTCGTGCATGCCCTTCACGACGACCGCCGTCTCGAGCAGGTCGCCGCGATACTTCGGGAAGATGACGCCCTTCGACGGCTCGCCGACCTGGTGCCCAGCGCGGCCGATCCGCTGGAGGCCGCGCGCGACCGACGTGGGGCTCTCGACCTGGATGACGAGGTCGACGGCTCCCATGTCGATGCCGAGCTCGAGGCTCGAGGTCGCGACCAGGGCGGGGAGGCGGCCGGCCTTCAGCTCCTCCTCGATCTCCAGGCGCTGCTCGCGCGCGATCGACCCGTGATGGGCGCGGACGAGCTCCTCGCCGGCGAGCTCGTTGAGGCGCTGGGCGAGCCGTTCCGCCAGGCGGCGGCTGTTGGTGAAGACGATGGTGCTGCGGTGCTGCCTGATGAGCTCGAGGATCTGGGGATGGATCGCGGGCCAGATGCTGGTGCGCATCTCGCCGCCGATGACCGGGCCGCCCGGCTGCTCGTCCTGCGGCAGGACTTCGCCCAGGCGCGCCATGTCCTCGACCGGGACGACGACCTGGAGCTCGAGCGGCTTGCGCGCACCGGCATCGACGATCGTCACCTCCCGTCCCTCGCCCACCCCGCCGAGGAACCTCGCGATCGTCTCGAGCGGGCGCTGGGTGGCGCTGAGCCCGATCCGCTGGAGGGGTCTGGCTGGCTGGCCCTCGGGTGCGGCCGCCTGACGAAGACGTTCGAGGCGCTCCAGGCTCAGCGCCATGTGCGCCCCGCGCTTCGTGCCGGCGACGGCGTGGACCTCGTCGACGATCACCTGCTCGACGCCGCGCAGGATCTCGCGCGCCTGGCTCGTGAGGAGGAGATAGAGGCTCTCGGGCGTCGTGACGAGGATGTCCGGCGGGTGGCGGACAAGGTCCCGACGCTCGTCGGCGGGGGTGTCGCCGGTGCGGCTCGCGATCGAGATCCGGGGCGGCTCCTCGCCGAGGCGCTGGGCGGCGAGCGCGATGCCGGCCAGCGGGGCCCGGAGGTTGCGCTCGACGTCGTAGGTCAGGGCCTTGAGGGGGCTGACGTAGAGGGTGCGGACCGTGCCCTGGGTTCCGCGCTGCGGGGGTGGGCTGGGCTCGCGGACGAGGCGGTCGAGGCACCACAGGAACGCGGCGAGGGTCTTGCCGCTGCCGGTCGGGGCGTGGATCAGCGTGTTCTGGCCCTGGCTGATCGCCGCCCACCCCTCCGCCTGGGCCTTCGTCGGAGTCTCGAACGTCGCCTCGAACCAGGCCCGGACCGCGGGCCCGAACGGCGCGAGAGGATCGGCGTTGCGCTTCGCCACGGGACGGCGAGTATAGGCGCGCGACTCCGTTTCGTACAGACGTTCTACTCGTGCACTCGGCGCCATCGTGGTCGCCTCCGCTCGACGTGGGATCCCGGTCGCCACCAGCGACCACTCGCCGCTCCGCACGGGATCGCGGTCGCCACTAGCGACCACTCGCCGCTCGGCACGGGAGCGCGGTCGCCACCACCGACCGCTTTCCAGTCGAAGGGTCGCCGCTGACGGTCCAGGGAACCGAGCGGCCGCTGTCGGCGACCGTATCGGCTCGTGGGGCGCCTGCTTGGCTTCCCTGGTCCGTTCAGGTCAAGAGTGGTCGGCACCAGCGACCGCGGTCGAACCACTTGGACAACGTCGGCGCACGGTGGTTGCTGGGAGCGACCGGCGGCGTCCCAGGCAGGCGCGCACCCACGTGCGCCATGGTTGCGGCGATCGACCGATGAGCGCCAGGCACATGGCCGGTAAGGGACGTGGCGCTCAATGGCGTCATGCCGGTCGTGAACGAGCGACTCCTCCTGCGTCGTCATCGCGACCGACAGCGTCGACTCGGCGAGGAGATCCGACTGCTCCGCGAGGATGCCGGGCGCTCGCAGCACACCGTCGCTCGTGTCGCCGGCATCGCGCGTTCCCACCTGACGGAGATCGAGGCGGGGGACGCTGAGCCCAGCATCCTGGTCCTCGAGCGTATCGGGATGGCGCTCGGAGCGGACCTCAACGTCCGCTACTTCTCGAACACCGGGCCGCGGATCCGCGATCACCTGCAGGTCGCCATGAGCGAGGAGCTGCTGCGGGTCCTCGACCCGAGGTGGCGCGCCACGCCGGAGGTCCCGGTCTACCGGCCGGTCCACGGGGTGATCGACCTCGTCCTGGAGGATCGCGACAGCAGCACCACCGTCGAGACGGAGCTCCACAGCCAGCTGCGCCGGCTCGAGCAGCAGGTGCGCTGGCAGGCGCAGAAGGCCGATGCGCTCGCCGCGCTCCCCGAGCAGCAGGGCCGAGCCGTCAGCCGGCTCCTCGTCCTCCGGAACACCCAGGCGATCCGCGATGCGCTGAAGGCGGGAGCGGCCGCCCTCGGCGCCGCGTACCCGGCACGGACCGCCGATGCCGTGGCCGCCTTGCGGAACGGCACGCGCTGGCCGGGGCCGGCGGTCGCGTGGATGACGGTCGAACAGGGACGAGCGCGGCTCCTCGACGCGCCGCCGCGGGGGATCAGCGTCGGGCGGTGAGCGCGGCCTCGATCGCCCACGGGTCGTCGCGGCGGACGTCGGGCGAGATGCGCTCGAGCTCGAAGCCGGCGCCGCGGAGCAGCCGCGAGGCGATCTCGATGCGAGTGGCAACGTCGAGGGGCTCCACGACGTCCCGCTCGGCGCTGTTCACCGACGCCCGCAGCGCCGTGCCGGCGGGCTGACCGTCGACGACCGACCGAAGCAGCGACGCCCCGAGCCCTCGCCGCCGGAACGACGGCGCGACTCCAAGCGCGAGCAGCCGCTCGCCGGCCACGACGCCGACCCCGACCAGGACGTCCCCGGCGATCGCGCCGACGACGCGCGCGCCATCAGCCGCCGCTGCCCGAAGCAGGGCGAGGGCGTCCACGGGATCGAACGGCGAGATCGTGCGGGCGGCAAGCCGGAGGCGCCCGAGGATCTCGGGATCGAGCGAGCGCACATGTGGCTCGATCGCGGCATCGGGCACCGCGCCGCCGGGCACCGCGTCGGCGGCGACCCCGGCGGCACCGGAGACGGACGTCCCGGCGAGCACCTCGCGCCCGGCCCAGGTCAGCGACGGCCGCCACCAGCCTCGGTCCTCCGCCTCCCGGACGAGCGCCGGCAGGGAAACCCGTCGCACCCGCGCCAGTGTCAGCAGCGACGCCTCGTTCGCGACCGTCTGCTGCGTTCCCACCGGCTGGCCGGCGTTCGGCGGGTCCAGGAACGTCGCCGGGATGCCGGGCGTCCCGAACGCGGCCGCCTCGTCCGCCCATCGCGCCCGCCACTCCGGGGGCGTGGCCTCCGGCGGCTCGACGTGCGCGCCGGCCAGCCACGTCAGCGCCCACGTCCGCGGCACGACCCGGTATGCGTCGTAGCCGCCGCCGCCCGTCGCGAGCCATCGACCGCCCGCCCACCGATGCGCCACCGCATCCACGAGCCGCGCGGCCTCGGCGTGGGCCGTCGTCGTGACCCGCAGGTGCGCCAGCGGATCCCACGCGTGCGAATCCGCGCCGTGCTGCGAGACCACCACGTCCGGCCCGAACACCGCCGCCAGCGTCGGCAGCAACGCACGCACCGCCGCCAGCCACGCGGTCTCCCCTGTGAACGGCTCGAACGGCATGTTGACCGAGGAGCCGACGCCCGCCCCCTCCCCCACCTCGTCGACGAACCCGGTCTCCGGGAACAGGTAGCGCCCGCTCTCGTGGAACGACAGTGTGAGCGCGCCCGGATCCTCGTACGTCATCGCCTGGACGCCGTCGCCGTGGTGGACGTCGAGGTCGACGTACAGGACTCGCAGGCCCTCCGCCCGCGCGCGCACCA
>DASSRG010000250.1:0-7032 GCA_035701885.1 Candidatus Limnocylindrales bacterium | reverse complement strand
CGGCGCCCGGGGGCCTCGCCTTCCGCCCGGCGACAGGTCGGCGCCTGGGGCGTCGCCTTCCGCCCGGCGACTCATCGAGCGCGCCGGCGCTCCCAGCGTGCCGCACAGCGACACGATTGGCGCACGGTTCGCGCTGCGCGCTCCCGCTTGGCCGGTGGGCGGCACGAACGTCACCGCGACGCGGCGGATGACGCTCTGGGCGACTGATCCTGGCGCGCCGGCCGCTCCTCCGCCCTGGCCACCGGGTGAGCGATCGGTGGCATGCAGACCGCCGATTGCTCACCGGATGGGTCAACGGACGCACCCAGCACGCGCCGTGCGCGGGACGGCCCACCAGGTGGGCAGCATCGGCGGCGGGTGCCACGGACCGCCCATCGGGTGAGCACAAGCGCGAGCACGCCGGCGGGCGCGGGGCGGCCCAGCGCGAAACGCGGCGCGAGCGCGGGGCGAGCGGGGACGCGAGCGCGGGGCGGGCGCGGGGCGGGCACGGGCCGAGCGACGGCGAGCGCGGGGCGAGTGCGTGCGCGGGCCGAGCGACGGCGAGCGCGGGCCGAAGCGCGCCGGCACCACCCGACGGCGGCGACTGGAGCGTCAGGCTCGACCGGTCACCCTGGGCGGCGGCCCGTGGACCACCTCGAAGCCGGTCGTATTCGCACCGACCGTCAGCTCCCCGTCGACGAGATCCAGGCTCACCGCGCCACGCCCCGCACGGAGGTTCGCGAACGAAAGGTCCGGCAGCCACGACGGCAGCGCGGGGTCGACGTATAGCCGGCCGCGCCCGTTCTCGGTGCGAGCGTGTATCCCGGCCATCACGGCGACGAAGCGCAGGATCGCGCTCGCCGCCCACGCCTGCGGGACGTTGGCCCCCAGGTACTGAACCGGGAACGACGCCTCGTGCCGCGGCAGCCCCGCGAACAGCTCGGGCAGCCGCGCCTGCGCGAGCCTCGCCGCCGCATCGAACAGGCCGCCAGCCACCTGCGAGGCCTCGGCGGCGAACCCGTAGCGGCGGAAGCCGCCCGCGATCACCGCGTTGTCGTGCGGCCACACGGTGCCGGTGTGGTACGAGAACGGGTTGTACGCGACGTGGTCCGACGACAGCGTCCGGATCCCCCACCCCGACCACATGTCGCCGCGCAACAGCCGCTCGACGACCCGCCCTGCCCGCTCCGGCGGCACGATCCCGGACTGCAGGAGATGGCCGGCGTTGGATGCCACGGACCTGATCGGGCGCTTGGCGCCGTCGAGGCCGAGGTAGTAGGTGCCCTCCTCCTCCCACCAGAACACGTCGTTGAACCGGTCGTACAGGACCCGGGCCTGGTCCCGGAGCCGCGTCGCCTCCCGGCGCCGCCCGATGACCTCGTACAGGTCGGCCATGCGGAGCTTCGCGTCGTACACGTAGCCCTGGAGCTCGCACAGCGCGAGCGGCAGCGGGGCCAGTGTGCCGTCCTCGTGGGGGATCGCGTCGCCGGCGTCCTTCCAGCCCTGGTTGTAGTAGCCGTGCGGCGACCGGGTCGCGTATTCCTGGAACCCGTCGCGGTCACGATCCCCGGCGTGGTCGACCCACTCGATCGCCCGCTCGGCGCGCTCGAGGTAGCGCCGGATGATCGCCTCGTCGCCCAGCCAGTGGTAGAGGTACGACAGCACGATGACGTACAGCGGCGTGGCGTCGTGCGTGCCGTAGTACGGCGTGAACGGCAGGACCCCGGTCTGAGCGAGCTCGCCGTGGCGGATCTCGTGCGGGATCTTGCCGGGCTCCATGTCGCGGACGGGGTCGTCGGCGGTCGCCTGGAGCGCGCCGAGTCGGCGCAACGCCCCGTCCGCGAACTCCGGGTATCCGCCGATCGCCTGCATCGACACGACCAGCGTGTCGCGCCCGAACAGCGTCACGAACCACGGCACGCCGGCCGCGGGCACGACGACGCCGCGCTCGAACGAGGGGTCCTCCAGGCGCAGCGCCTCGAGGTCCGCGACGGCCCGGTCCCAGGCGCGCTGGACGTCGCCGTTCGACGTCTGGATCGCGACCGCCGGCAACCGGCTGACCCCCGCCTGGCGGAGCGGCATCTCCACGGCGTTGCAGGGCAGGACAGCCGGTCGGCGGCCGGCGCCCGATTGGGTGATCGGCAGCCACGACGTGCAGGCGTGCCACACGGCCTTGGGCGCGATGTGGGCGGCGAACCGCAGGCGGCCGTTCGCGTACTGGGCGGGGGCGTCGGATCGCTCCACGGCGACGATCAGCTCCCGTCGGAAGTCGCCGTTGCGATACAGCGTCCGCAGCTCCTGCCGCGACCGGAACCACTGGGTGTCGATCGCGCCCCGCTGGACGAGCCCGCCGCCCTTGACGTCGAAGATGTCGGCGAAGTCCGACAGCAGCTCGAGCTCGACGGTCAGCGCGACCGGCCGGCGGGTGTAGTTGACGATGTCGAGGTCCTCGTGGACCCCGCCGCTGATCGTGCGGTCGACGCGGATCGCCAGGCTCTGTGCGGGGATGGGCCCGTCGCCGTCGAGGAGCGCCGCGTTCGTGTGCTCGAAGCGCGCTGAGAAGAATCGGATCGGCGCCGAGTTGAGGAGCACCGGTGGCTGGCCGTTCACCAGCAGGCGGTAGCCCGACAGGAACCGCGTGTCCCGGGTGAAGAAGCCGTCGTCCGCCGAGCCGAGGATGCGGCCATCGGGCTGGCAGACGAGGACCCGGTCATCGCGGTTGATCGTGATCGTCGCAGGGCCGACCTGCACCGGGCTCGTCACGGACGCAGCAGGCTCGGGGTGTCAGGTGCGGCGCGCAAACACGAGGAGCGGCCCGGAGCCACGGCGTGAGCCACCGGGGCCGGGGCAGTCGAGACCATCCCCGTCAGGATGCCACGGGCGTCGGCGTGTCAGGCGGGCTCGTCCGCCTCGATCCGATAGCCGACGGAGCGCACCGCGACGATCCGCGGTCCGCCGACCGCCTCGAGCTTCGAGCGCAGCCGGGCGAGATGCGGCTTCAGCCACAGCAGGTCGGGGTCCGGCTCGGCGGGCCAGCCCGCGCGTGCCAGGCGGTGGTGCGCGACGAGGTCGCCGCCCGCGCGGACGAGCGCCTCGAGCAGGCGGAACTCGGTCGGCGTGAGCCCCAGCGAGATCGCCCCGACGCGCGCCTCGTGACGGGCCGGCTCGAGCGTGAGCGACCCCGCGGTGAGCACGCCCGGCGCGCCGTCCGGGCCGCCGATCCGCCCGGTGCCCGCGAGGTCGACGCGCCGCATCACGGCCGAGATGCGGGCGAGCAGCTCCTGCTTGCCGAACGGCTTCACGAGGTAGTCGTCCGCGCCGATGCCGAGGGCCTTCACCTTGGCCGCCTCGGCACTCTCACCCGACACGACGAGCACCGGGACGTTCCCCGACGCCCGCAGCTGGCCGATGACGGTGAACCCGTCCGGCCCGGGCATCGCGAGGTCGAGCAGGACGAGGTCCGGCCGCTCCTCGCGGAAGCGCTTGACCGCCGTGAGGCCGTCGTACGCGGTGATCACCTGGTGGCCCTCGGTGCCCACGAGCGCGGTGATGGCGCCGACCATCGCCGGGTCGTCGTCCACCACCAGGATCCTGAGCGGTCGTGTCCCGATCATCGACTGTTCCCTACCTTTCCAGCGGCGTCAGACCGCGACCGCCGCGGGCAGGGCGAGCACGAAGCGCGCGCCTCCCGAGCCGCCAGGCTCACACCACAGTCGTCCTCTCATGGATTCGGCAAGCCGGCGCGCGGCGTAGAGCCCGATCCCGGACCCCCGCGCCGTCGCCGTCTCGCGCCGCGCATACGGCTCGAAGATCCGCTCTCGCCACTCGGGCGGGATCCCCGGCCCCGCGTCCTCGATGCCGATGTGCACGACCCCCTCGACGATCCGCCAGCCGATCTCGACCCGCGTGTCGGGGGGCGCGTACTTCACCGCGTTCTCGAGCAGGTGCTCGAGCACCTGTCGAAGGCGGGCGGGGTCCGCCAGCACGTGGAGCCGCCGCGACCGGACGAGCGTGGTCCGGTGGCGCGCCAGCAGCGGCGCCAGCTCCTCCACGAGCTCGCCGACGACGGCCGTGAGGTCGACGGTCTCGAGCGCGGCGGGCTGGTCGGGGATCACCCGCACCGACGCGAGGATCGAGTCCACGAGCCGGTCCAGGCGCTCGATCTGGTCGACGGTGCCCGCGTGCCAGGCCGCCCGCGTCGCCCGGCGCTTCGGATCGCGCGAGGCGCGGTCGACGAGCTCGGGCTCCTCCGCGAGCAGGTCCGTGTAGGCGCGCACGACCGCGAGCGGCGTCCGCAGCTCGTGGGTCACGAGCGCGATCAGCTCGGCGCGGGCGCGGTCGAGGGCGATCAGCTGCTCCACCTGCGCCTCGGCCTCGGCCTGGAGGCGGCCCTTCTCGACGATCCCCGCCAGGAGGTCCGCGATCGCCGACAGCTGCGCGACGTCGTCGTCGCCGAAGCTGCGGTGCGTCTCGGTCTGGACGTTGAGGACGCCGACCACCTGGTCGCGCCATGTCAACGGCACCGACAGCATCGAGTGGACGAACCGCCGCTGGTCGATCCCGCGGACCCACAGGAACCGCTCGTCGTCGCGGACGTCGGCGATGACCATCGCCTGGCGCATCGCGGCGACGCGCCCCGTGATCCCCTCCCCGAACGGGACCACGGCGCGCCCGATCTGGTGGCGGTCGAGCCCGTTCGTCTCCGCCAGCCGGAGGTTCAGCCCATCTCGATCGAGCAGGTACAGCGAGGTGACGTCGGCGTGGAGCGCGTCGCGGGTCCCGTTCACGACGGTCTCCAGCAGCTCGCTCCACGTCCGCGCGGTGGTCGCGAGCCGCAGGAACTCATGGAGCGTCCGGAGCTCCTGGGCCGGGTCCCGCGGGCGGCGGTTGCCGGGGTCGGCCTCGGCGTGCGGGTCGTGGCCGCCGTCGTCGTCGTCTCGCGGGCGGTCCCCGTCGGGCGCCGCGCCGCGGGACGCCGCGGCGCGGAGCGCTGCGGCCCGATTGCCGTCGTCGAGCATCGGCATGGCGAGCACGATACAAGCCTAGGGGCCGCCGAAACCGAAGACGGTTGCGGCGGGGTACCGCGACGGTGCCCTTGCAGTCGAACCGTAACCCTGGCCGACTGGCGACCGCCAACCCGCTCGCGCATCCTTACCGCGTGGCCCACGATCCCGCCCGGTCGCGCCGGGCTTCCCGAGCGTCGTCGCGTGCCTCGTTCGCGGCCGTCGCGGCAGAGCCGCCGGGCCCGGGCCTCGGCCGCGCCCGCGATCCCCTCGCCCGCGAGGTCCGGCTCCTCGGGGCGCTGCTGGGGCAGGTCATCGCCGAGCAGGCCGGACCGGAGCTGTTCGAGCTCGTGGAGCGAGTCCGCCGCCGGACGATCGCGCTCCGCCGCGGCGACCCCGCGGACACGGGCGCGCACGAGGCCGAACGTGCCCGGCTCGCGGACGAGATCGCGTCGCTCGACCTGTACAAGGCGGCCGCGGTTGCGAAGGCCTTCACGCTCTACTTCCAGCTGGTCAACCTCGCGGAGGAGCGGCAGCGGATCCGGGTCCTGCGGACGCGGGCGCGGGCTGCCCGTGGGCGGCCGATCGACGACTCGATCGCCGACGCCATCGAGCGCCTCCTCCCCGATCACGGCGACGTCGGCGTCCGCCGGCTGGTCTCGGAGACCGTCGTCCACCCGGTGCTCACCGCACACCCGACGGAGGCTCGGCGCCGGACGCTGCTCGTCGCGCTGCGGCGGATCAGGCGGCTGCTCGACATGCTCGACGACCCGCTGACGACCCCCGACGAGGACGCGGACCTGCGACGCCGGATGCGCGAGGAGATCGCGATCCTGTGGCACACCTCGGGGCTGCGTGCGGTGATGCCGACGCCGCTGGACGAGGTGCGCTCCGCGCTCGCGATCTTCGACGAGACCCTGTTCACCGTGGTCCCGCGGTTCGAGCGCGCGATCGACCGAGCGCTGGACGCCGCGGGCGACGCGGAGACGCGTGCGGAGCGGGGGTCGCGTGCTCGCCACGCACACCGGGCCGGCGGCGCGACGGCGTACGCGGCGGACGCCGGCCGGACCGGGACGCACCCCGTCGCCGCGCCGGCGCTGCTCCGCTTCGGCACGTGGATCGGCGCGGACCGGGACGGGCACCCCGGCGTGACCAGCGAGGTCACGCTCCACGCCGCTCGCCTCCAGGTCGACCACCTGCTTCGCGGCTACGAGGCCGTCGCCGCCCGGCTGATGCAGACGATCGCCGCGCGCGTGCCGCCCGCCGAGGTCGATCGCGCGCTGGACCACGCGCTCGCGCTGGACAGCGAGGAGCTGCCGGAGACGATGCGCCAGCTCCGCCGCCGCTTTCCCGAGGAGCCGTACCGCCAGCGGCTCGGGGCGATCGCGGAGCGGATCCGGCGGACGCGTGCGGCGCTGATCGGCGAGACGGCGCCCCGCGCCGGTGGCTACCCCGATCCCGGCGCGCTCGACGCAGAGCTGGCCGTCGTGCAGGAGGCGCTCGCCGCGGGTGGGCTGCAACGCGTCGCACACGGCGAGCTGGCCGACCTCCGGTGGCAGCTGGCGACGTTCGGGTTCCACCTCGCCTCGCTCGAGGTCCGCCAGCACGCCGCCGTGCATCGCGCGGCGATCGCCGCGCTGGACCGCGGGGCCGGGCCGGACGAGGAGGTCTCCCCGGGCGTCGCGCTCGGCGAGGTCCTCGCCACGTTCCGCTCGATCGCGCGGCTGCAGGCGCGGCTCGGCGCCGGGGCATGCCAGCGCTATGTGATCTCGTTCACCACGAGCCCCGAGGACGTCGCGATCGTCCTCGAGCTCGCGCGGCGGGCGGGCGAGCCGGAGCCGTTCGGCCGGCCGGCGCCCGCGCTGGCGGACCTTCCCGCCGCGGTCCCGGGGCTGGACGTGGTCCCGCTGCTGGAGTCCGCGGATGCGCTGGCCGGCGCGGCCGGCCTCCTCGACGCCCTGCTCGCCGACCCCGCGTATCGATCGCACCTCCGCGAGCGCGGCAACCGCCAGGAGGTGATGCTCGGCTACTCCGACTCGAGCAAGGAGAG
>DASSRG010000249.1:0-11057 GCA_035701885.1 Candidatus Limnocylindrales bacterium | reverse complement strand
GCTGTGCCACCTTGGCTGTCACGGCTGCGCGTTCGCCGGGTGAACCCCCATCGCGAGGGCGAGCCGGAGGGCCTCGCTCTCCTCGGCGGAGAGGTTCGACTCGGACGTGCCCTTGCTGATCGCCTTCCCGTACACCCGCGTGCCGGCGCGGGCATGGAGGCTGCTCACGACGAACCCGTCGCCCGATTGGTCGAGGAGCGCGAGCGCGAAGCTCTGGTTGCCGCCGGTGTCCTCGAACGGGTTGAACCGGACGAGCCCGATCCGCTGGAACGAGCGCCGCTGGGCCGCCTCGGTGATCGCCGTCCGGGCTGCCAGCTCGTCGACCTCGCGACCCATCGCCTCGACCCGGTCGAGGTGCGCGCTGAGCACCTCCTCCAGGCTTCGGCCCGACTCGCCGCGGGTGACGCCGGCGAACCGCTGCTCGGCCGCCGAGACTCGCCGGAACAGCACCAGGACGAGGACGAGGAGGACGGCGCAGACCACGGCGAGGGCCACGACGACGGCGCCGATGGCCGGGGCGACGAGCGCGTTCAGATCGTCCAAACGGGGCCCTCCGGGAGACGCGGCGAGTCTAGCAAAGGCACCTCATCGCTCACGTACCCGCGACGCGGTGTATCCTCTGCCGCCGACGGCGACGCGACGGCACGCCGACCCCGAACCAGAGGTCCCTCCCCGCATGGCGAAGCGCGCTCGCGGCAGCGTCCGACCCGGCCAGCGCAGGTCGCTCGACCGCCGCCCGACCACGTCCGCGTCGGCAGCGGCGACCCCCCGGCCCGCCGGCCTCAGCGAGGCCGAGCTGGCCCGCGCGGAGGAGCTCGAGCAGCAGCTGCTGGCCGAAGAGCGCGCCGCCGAGAACGCCCGCAAGCGAACCGCCGAACGCGCGACGACCCGCGAGGTGGCCGGCACCCGCACCCTCGCGTTCGAGGACGAATACGCGTACGTCAGCCGCGATCTCAAGGACATCGCCCGGATCGCACTCCTGCTGTTCGCGGTCCTGTTCGTCCTGTACATCGTCATCGACGTCATGGACGTGGTGACGATCGGGTAACCGGCCTCGCCGGGGAGGGTCGACCGTGGGCGTGACCGGCATCGGCGGCTTCTTCTTCCGCTCGAAGGATCCCGAGGCGCTCAAGACCTGGTATGCCGAGCACCTGGGGGTCGGGACCGGCGAGTACGGCCTGTGGGACCAGGAGGCCGGCCCGAGCGTCTTCACGCCGTTCACCGCCGGCGACGAGAGCTACCCGCCCGACACGCAGTGGATGCTCAACTTCCGGGTGGACGGCCTCGACGGCCTGAAGGCGTCACTCGAACGCGCCGGGATCGAGGTCGAGACGAAGCCCGGGTGGGACGCCCCGGGCGTCGGCCGGTTCGCCCGCCTGCGCGACCCCGAGGGCAACGGCATCGAGCTGTGGGAGCCCTGGGAGGACGACTGAGCATCGCCGGGTCCTAGACTGGCGGCGATGCCGTCCACCCGACCCCGCGCCGGGGGCGCCCGCCCCGAGGCCCTGTTCCAGCCGCCGCCCGAGCGCCAGCCGCTCGCCGCGCGGATGCGCCCGCGCACGCTCGAGGAGTTCGAGGGGCAGGCCCACCTCGTGGGCGAGCGAGGCCCCCTGCGCCGCTCCGTCGCCCGCGGCCATCTCTCGTCGCTCCTCCTGTGGGGGCCGCCCGGGACCGGCAAGACAAGCCTCGCGCGGCTGCTCGCCGAGGCGGTCGGCGCCGAGTTCCGGACCGTCAGCGCCGTGATGTCGGGCGTTGCCGAGGTCCGGGCGACGATCGCCGAAGCCCAGGAGCGGCTCGCCCTCCACGGCCAGCGCAGCGTCCTGTTCATCGACGAGATCCACCGGTTCAACAAGGCTCAGCAGGACGCGCTGCTGCCGCACGTCGAGGACGGGACGGTGACGCTCATCGGCGCGACGACCGAGAATCCGTACTTCGAGGTGAACTCCGCGCTCCTGTCGCGCATGCGCGTGTGGCGGCTGGAGTCGCTGACCAACGACGACGTGGCGCTGATCGTCCGCCGCGCGCTCGAGGACGAGGAGCGGGGCCTCGCCGGGCCATTCGGGCCGAGCGGCGGCGTCTCGCTCGCGCCCGAGGCCTTCGATCACCTCGTCGACCTCGCCGGCGGCGACGCGCGCCAGGCGCTCAACGTCCTCGAGGGGGCCGTCGCGCTGGCCGAGGACGAGGACCACCGCGAGGACGGCCGCGTCTCCCCCACCCTCGCCGACGTGGAGTCCGCCGCCCAGCAGCGCGTGCTCGCGTACGACCGGGCCGGGGACGGCCACTACGACACCGTGTCGGCGTTCATCAAGAGCATCCGTGGGAACGACCCCGACGCGGCGCTCTACTGGCTGGCGGCGATGGTGTCTGCCGGCGAGGATCCCCGGTTCATCGTCCGGCGGCTGATCATCTCGGCCTCGGAGGACATCGGGAACGCGGACCCGCGCGCGCTCCAGGTCGCGACCGCGGCGGCGCAGGCGCTCGACCATGTCGGCCTGCCCGAGGCCCAGTACGCCCTCGCCCAGGCGACGATCTATCTCGCGGTGGCGCCGAAGTCGAACCGAGTCGGGACGGCCTACGGCGCGGCGATGGCCGACGTCACCGGCCGGGGCTCGCTCCCGGTGCCCAACCACCTGAAGACCGCGGGCGACCGGCGGATGAAGGCCCACGGGATCGGCGTCGGCTACCTGTATCCGCACGAGTTCGAGGGATCCGACGTCGAGCAGCAGTACCTCCCCGACGAGATCCGCGACCACCGCTACTACCACCCCTCCACCGAGGGCAGCGAGCGCCGGATCGGCGAGCTGATGGAGGACCGGCGCCAGCGGCGGGCCGCCGGCAAGCCGAAGCGGGTGCCCCAGCCGCCGGGCAGCGGGATGAGCGGCATCGGCGACGGGATGAAGGCCCACACCGAATCTCGCAAGCGCCTCGCGGACACCCAGAAGTCCGACGCAGGCTGAGCCCGCCAACGCCGCGGCACGCCGGATGATGCCGGTCCGGGTACCGTGACGGCGTGCGCCCGACCCTCCTGCGGATCCTCGCGGTCTTTGCCACCTGCTCGCTCCTCTTCGCGGCCTGTGGATCCACGTCCAGCGTCATCGCGAACTTCGATCGGGACTGGGGCGACGGACGGGTCGAGACGCTCGAGCTCCACGACGACGGCAAGGTGCTCATGAACCACGTGGGCACGATCGACCGGACGACCCTGTCGTCGGGCGACCTCGACAGGATCAAGGCCTCGCTCTCGAACATCGAACCGGCCACCGACCCGAGTGCGTATCCCCGGCTCACCCTGACGCCCACCGGGGGTGGTCCGGTTGTCGTCGCCACGACCCCGGGGACGGCCGGCGAGCTGTTCCTGAGCCTGCTCGATACCCATCGGCTCCCGTGACCACGCGGGCCCCACGGCGTCGTAGGATGGGCGCCTCATGAAACGGCGATCGACCCCGGCCCTGCTGGCGTGGTCGGTGGTCGGCCTGATTGCCGGTCACCAGGCCACGTATCTGGCCGTGTACCACGACCCCGGGGTGATCGGGAACGTGCTCAATGCCACGGGCCACGGCTGGCTGTGGCTGGCGCCGATTTTCATGCTGTCAGCGGTGCTCACGGCGTTCGTCGTCGGCTTCGGCGGCGCAACGCCGGTCAGATCCTTCCGCTGGCGCTTCGCGATCCTCGCCGCGATCCAGATCGCGACCTTCACCGTCCTCGAGATCGCCGAACGCACGTCGACGGGCGGTGACCTCGGCACGCTCATGGCCGATGGGGGCGACCTCATCCTGGCGGTCGGCGCGCTCGTCCAGACCGGCGTCGCGCTGCTCGTCGCGCTCGGGTCGAGGGTCGTCGAGCGGATCGCTGCCGCGTTCGCGAAGCCGCGCACCACCCGCCCGCGTCGCCGGCCCGCGCCGTTCGCGCGGCCGTCGTTCCTCGTCCTTCCGCCCGCCGGGGCACTGACACGGGCATCCACACCCCGGGCTCCGCCGGTCTTCGCCTGATCGAACGCGGTCGTCCGTCGACCGCGCATCAGCGAGATCGAAGAGGAGAACCCTCCCGTGTCCCATCGAGTGGCCGCGCGCGTCGCGGCCGGTCTCATCGCCTCCTTGTCCCTGCTCGTCGTCACGGCCCTGCCGGTGGCGGCGCACGTCACGATCGTGGATGGCACGTCGGTCCCCGCCGGGGGATCCGCGGTCATCTACTTCCGCCTCCCTCACGGCTGCGACGGCCAGCCCGTGAACGCCCTCAGCGTCCAGCTCCCGGACGGCGTCGTCGGCGCCAAGCCGGAGTACATCGCGGGCTGGACAGCGTCCACCACGATGGTCCCGGCCGACTACGAACTGTTCGGCACGAAGTACACCGAACGGGTCGGAACGATCCGCTGGGAGGGCGGCCCACTGCCCGACGACGAGTTCCTCGACTTCGGCGTGCGCGCAACCTTCCAGCTCGAGCCGGGTGAATACACCATCCCCGTGATCCAGGAGTGCGGTGCGACGACCGAGTCGTGGATCGAGATCCCTGCGGCGGGCCAGACCGAGGATGACCTCGGGTACCCCGCACCGACCATCACGGTCGTCGCGGCGCACGGAGACGGCGAGGACGACCACGGCGCGATGGCCTCGGCGTCACCCGGCGCCGAGGAGCCAGCATCCGCCGACATGGATGCGATCGCGGCGGATCTCGCTGCCGCGAAGGAGCGCATCACCGCGCTGGAGGCGGCCCCTGTCGCAGCGCCCGCGCCAGAGTCGTCGACCGCCACCCCGCCCTGGCTGACCATCGCGGCCCTCGCGGCGGGACTCGGTGGGCTCGCCCTGGGCATCGTCGCCGTCCGGCGTCGCAGCTGACCTCCCGGGTCCTCTGGTGGGCCTGATCCCGGGGATCGTCCGACGAGGTCGAACGCTCCTCACCCTCATGGGGCTCGTGGGCGTGCTGCTGATGCTGACGCCCACGGCCGCCCTTGCCCATGCCGGCGTCGTGCGCACGACGCCGGCGGAAGGCGAGCGCCTCGCCGCCTCGCCGCCGACGTTCTCGATCGAGTTCTCGGAGCCGGTCGGGGTCGACCCGAACGGCATCCGGCTGGTCGACGCGTCGGGCGCGAAGGTGGTGCTCGCCGCCGCACGAGCCGACGGGACCGTCGTCGTCCAGGACCTCCCCCCACTGGACGAGGGCTGGTACCAGGCGTCGTGGTCGGTCGTGAGCTCGGACGGCCACGTCGTGCACGGCGCGATCGCGTTCGCGGTGGGCGACGTAACCGGCCCGGCGCCGGGGGCAGCGACCGCGAACCCCGTCGCGATCGCCGTGCCGATCGCCCGAGGGGTCGCCGACCTCGGGCTGGTCGTCGCGGTCGGGGCAGTCGCGGCATGGGTCATCCTGCGGGCGCGGACACGCCGCGTCCGAAGGCTGGCCATCGCCGCGTCGCTCATCGGCGCGGCCGGGAGCCTCGCCGTCCTGGCGCTGACGTTCGTCGACGCGGGGCAGGCGGCGCTTGCCGGCCCGGCCACCGTCGCCCTCGCGTCGCGCGTCGCCATCCTCGCGAGCCTGTCGGTCGCCGTGACCGTCGGGGCATGGCGGCTGGGCCTCGGTCTCGCCGCGGCCGCCCTCGCGACGATGGCGTTCGGCGGGCATCCCAGCGAGAGCCCGCTCACTTCCGTGCTCCTCGCGATCCACCTGGCCGCCGCCTGCATATGGCTCGGCGCGGCGCCTGCCGTGTTGCTCGTGCTCCTCGATCGCCGCGTCGACGACTCCGACGCCCTGCTCGTCGTCCGGCGCTTCTCGAAGGCGGCCACCGTCGTGCTGTTCGTGGTCATCGGGGCCGGCTCGGTCCTTGCCCTGCTCCTGACGGATGCGCAGCTCGACGGGCTCGACCCGCGGTACCTCGGCTTCCTGCTCGCGAAGGTGGCGCTCGTCCTGGTCGCCGCGATCATGGGCGCGTTCACGCGGCGACGCCTCGGCACGCATCGCGCGGGTCGCAGCAGCCTGCGCAAGCTGTTCCTCGTCGATAGCGTGCTCCTGGTCGCGGTCGTCGCCTGCTCGGCAGCGCTGACGACCGGACCACCGCGCGAGTCCTCCGCCGACGAGTCGATCCACGTCGGCCACTGCCCGCTGGTGACGGACACCGGCACCGCCAGCCTGAGCATCGTGCCCTCGCGGGTGGGCGACAACACGCTGTATCTCGACGGGGCTGGAACGCTGACAGCGGCGTCGGTGGAGCTCCGGTTGCCGGGCGAGCCCGGCGCGATCGAGGTTGCCCTCGCGCCGAGCGGCCAGGGGTGGAAGGGCACGGGTGCGATCCCGGTCGCCGGCGTGTGGGACGTCACCGTCGCGATGCAGCCGGACGCCTTCACCGTGACCCGGTCGACGTGCCAGCTGCGGGTCCAGCCGTAGGTGGGCGCGGTCAGGACCGAACAACCACGCGCGGCGCGTTCATCCCTTCACGTCACAATCGCGGTGAACAGCAGCCGCTCCGGAGCAGCGCCATGGAACCGCGACTCGAGCCCCGCAAGTCCATCGGCCTCGTCGCCCACGACAACAAGAAGCCCGATCTCGTCGAATGGTGTGTGTGGAACCGCGTCCTGCTCGCCCGCCACGACCTCGTCGCCACCGGCACCACCGGCACGCTGCTCGAGGAGGAGCTCGGCGTGCCGGTCCGGCGGCTCCAGAGCGGTCCGCTCGGTGGCGACCAGCAGCTGGGCGCGCTGATCGCCGGCGGCGAGGTCGACTTCCTCGTCTTCTTCTGGGACCCGCTCGAGGCGCAGCCGCACGACCCCGATGTCAAGGCGCTCATCCGCCTCGCGGTCGTGTGGAACATCCCCGTCGCCTGCAACCGCGCGACCGCCGACTTCCTCATCAGCTCGCCGCTGATGACGACGGACTACGAGCGCGCGATGCCCGACTACGAGGCCTACCTGAACCGCTTCGCGCGGACCACCCCTCGGGCGGGCGACCGGCCCGCTACGACCTGATCGCCGTCACGCTCCACGCCGTGACGGGGTGGCTCATCCCCTTGAGCTGGAGCCCCTCGACCGCCTCCGCGTCGACGGTCTCCCCGACCGCGGCGAACGTCCGCTGCGAGGCGAGCACCTGGCCGCTCTTCGCCTGCCCCGATAGCCGGGCCGCCATCACCACTGCGTTGCCGATGGCGGCGTAGTCGTAGCGGCCCTCGTAGCCGATGCGGCCCGCGGTCGCGAATCCGGTCGCGATCCCAACGCCGAAGCCCAGGTCATAGCCCCGTCGGGCCCAGCCGGCTGCGAGCCCCGCCACGTCGTCGCGCATCGCCAGCGCCATGCGCACCGCCCGCAGGGGGTGGTCCGGCTGCTCGACCGGGTCGTTGAACCAGACGTGGAGCCCGTCGCCCGCGAAGTGCTCCAGCGTGCCGCCGTGTTCCACGATCCGCGTGCCCATCGCCGCGTGGTACTCGCGAAGCACGTCGAGCAGCTCCTCGGGCTCAGCACTCTCGGCGAACGCCGTGTACCCGCGGAGGTCGGCGAACACCGCCGTCACCGCCCGCCGATGGCCGGCGAGCAGCTGCTCCCCCTCCGGCGTCCCGATCAGCGCGGCGACCTGCGGCGACACGAACCGCGACAGCTCCTCGCGCTGCTGCCGCACGGTGTCCAGCAGCCGCGCGTTCTCGTCGCGCAGCCGCTTGTCGGCGAGGCACGCACCCACCCGCGCCTCGAGGATTGCCGGCTTGATCGGCCGCTGGAGGTAGTCGACGGCGCCCATCCGGATGCAGCGGACGATCCCGTCGAGGTCATCGAGCCCCGACACGACGATCACCGGGATCCGGGCGAGCGCCGGGTCGGCGCGAATCGCGGCCAGCGTCTCGAACCCGTCGAGGACCGGCATGACGAGATCGAGGAGCACGAGGTCGACCGGGGAGCCGTTGCGCAGCCGCTCGAGCGCGTCGCGACCGTCGGCCGCCTCGACCACCTCGTGGCCCAGCTGCTCCAGGAGCCGCGCAAGCGTCAGCCGGTGCATCCGGCTGTCGTCGACGACGAGGACGGTCCCGGTGGCGCCCGCGGACGGCGTCACCTCGCCATCGGTCACGGTTCTCGCCACCCGGCCGCACGCGCTGCCGCAAGCGCCTCGGCGACGCGGTCGAGCGCCACCTCCGCGGCGTCGATGCGCGACGCGGCGTCGGTCGTATCGCCTGCCCGGGCCTGCTCCTCGAGCTGCAGCGTGATCGCGGCGAGCGATGTCGCGCCCATGTCCAGGCTGTTGCCCTTGAGCGTGTGGGCCGCACGACCAAGCGTCGCGTGGTCCTCCTCGGCAAGGGCGCCGCGCATCGCCGCGACCTGCTCTCGCGCGTCGACGAGAAACGTGTCCACGACCTCCGCGACGAACGCCTCGTCGCCGCCGACCGTCTCCAGGAGCTCCGCGATCGCTCGCGGATCGACGGCCCGTTCCGCGACGCGGTCGGTCGCCTCGACGGTCGCGGGCGAGGGAGCGACTGCGCCCGTCGGACCATCGAGGGCGGCCGCGGCGGCCTCGAGCGCTGCGGCGAGGAGCTCGGGTCGAACCGGCTTCGACACGTAGTCGTCCATGCCGGCCGCGAGGCACATCTCGCGGTCCCCGCCCATGGCGTTCGCGGTCATCGCCACGATCCTCACCGGCCGGTCCGGCCAGCGCTCCCGGATCCGCCGCGTCGCCTCGAGACCGTCCATCTCGGGCATCTGGACGTCCATCAGCACCACGTCGTATTCGGCCGCCTCCAGCGCCGCCAGCACCTCGAACCCGTTCTCGACAACGTCAGCGGCGTAGCCGATCCGCTGGAGCAGCCGCAGGGCGAGCTTGACGTTCACGACGTTGTCTTCGGCGAGGAGGATCCGCAGCGGACGGATATCGCCCGGCCGCTCCTCGCGCGGCTCCTCCGCCGGCGCGGCCGGTGCGGTGCCCGCCACGCCAAGGACGGTGACCGCGGCATCGAACAGGGCTGAAGGCTTCACGGGCTTGGTCAGCTCACGGGCGACGGCGTCGCTCCGGTGGTCGCGCGCACCCACCGACGACAGGATCAGCACCGGAACCGGCGGGACTTCCGCGGCGAGCGCCACGTCGCGCATCCGCTCCGCGAGCTCGACGCCGTCCATGCCCGGCATGTGGAGGTCGAGGATCGCGAGATCGAACCGCTGCCCCGCCCGTGCCCAGGCGAGCGCCTCGAGCGGATCCGCGGTGTCCGTGGTGACCATCCCCCACCGGCCCACCTGGCCCCGGACGATCCGTCGGTTGGTCGCGTTGTCGTCGACGACGAGCACCCGCAGCCCGGTGAGGTCACCCGTCCGCGGCGGGACCTCGGGCTGGAGGTCCGTCGCCTCCTCGGCACGGAACCGGAGGTGGAAGGTCGAGCCCTCGCCGTCCACGCCGGTGCTCTCGGCGGTGAGCGACCCGTCCATGAGCTCGGCCAGGCGGCGGCTGATCGCGAGCCCCAGGCCCGTGCCGCCGTACCGCCGAGAGATGGAGGCGTCCACCTGGCTGAACGACTGGAACAGCCGGTCCATCCGGTAGGCCGGGATCCCGATCCCGGTGTCGCGGACGTCGATCTCGATCTCCCAGGTGTCGCGGTCCGCGCCACGCCCGCGCTCGAGCCGCCGGCCGCCGAGCCGCAGCTCCACCTCGCCGCGCTCGGTGAACTTGAGGGCATTGGTGAGCAGGTTGAGGGCGATCTGGCGCAGCCGGCCGGAGTCGCCTACCAGGCCGACGGGCAGCTCGGGGTCCACGGCGTAGGCCAGCTCCAGGCCCCGTTGCGCGGCGACCGGCGCCATCAGGTCCAGCACGCCCTCGACGGTACGCCGCAGCTCGAACGGCTCGCGCTCCAGCTCCACCTTGCCCGCCTCGATCTTCGAGAAGTCGAGGATGTCGTTGATCACGGTGAGCAGCGCGTCCGCCGCGGTCTTGATCGTGTCGGCGAAGTCCGCCTGGTCCTCGTCGAGCTCCGTTTCCAGCAGGAGCCCGCTCATGCCGATGATCGCGTTCATCGGCGTCCGGATCTCGTGGCTCATCGACGCGAGGAACGTGGACTTCGCGTGGTTCGCCTCCTCGGCGGCGCGCCGCGCCGCAAGCGCGTCCTCGTAGAACCGTGCGTTGTCGATCGCGATCGTCGCCTGCCGGGCGAGGCTCTCGAGGAACGAGAGGTCGGCATCGGTAAACCGCCGCGTCGGGCCCGAGCGCCAGGCCGCCACCATGCCGATGAGCGAATCGCGGGCAAGCATCGGGGCGACCATGAGCCGCTCCTCGTCCTCGCGCTCGGTGCCCGGGATCTGCACGGTCCGCGTGTCGGAGGCCATGTCGTTGACGATCTCGGTTTTGCGCTCGAGCGCGGCCCCGCCGATGATCCCCTCGCCGGCGACGACGACGTCATCGAGGATGAACTGGGCGATGTCGCCGCGCGCCACGATCGCCCGCAGCGTGCCGCCGTCGGCGTCGGCGAGATAGACCGCGCAGGTCTGGACGTCGAGCAGGTCCAGCACGCGTTCGGCCAGGCGATCAAGCACACCACCGATGTCGAGCGTGGCCGAGATCTCTCCGGCGACGGCCGCCAGCGCCGCCATCTCGTCGGCCCGATGCCGCGTCTCCTCGATCAGGCGCGCGGTCTCGAGCGAGACGCTCAGGCTGGCCGCGATCGACTCGAGCAGCTGGACGTCGCCCTCACCGAACGCGTGCTCCCGGTCGAGGTTCTGGACCGACACGACGCCCGCCGCCTCGCCGGCGACGATGAGCGGTGCCCAGAGCGTCGACAGCGGTGCCTCGCCTTGCCGGACGTTGGATGAGCCGAGCGCCTCCGCGCGTGCCGAGGCGTCCTCGTTGATCACGAGGGGCTGCCGCGTCTCCATCACGTGCCGGCGCGGGCCGATCCGCGCCATCGACTGGTCCGGGAACCGGACGCCGCGCTCGATCGTGTACGGGAAGTGGAACGTGTCCGTCTCGGGGTCGAGGATCGCGATGTCGAACACCTGGGCGTCGAACAGGTCGCCCAGCCGGTCGCCGACGAGGTCGCACATCGCCTGGATGTCGATGCGCGCGGCGAGGCCCTGCTGGATGCCCGCGATGATCTCGAGCTGGGCGGCGCGCTCGTT
>DASSRG010000248.1:0-25099 GCA_035701885.1 Candidatus Limnocylindrales bacterium | reverse complement strand
GGTGTGCGACCAGATCTCCTCCTCGCCGGTCACCTTGCCGCTCGCCACCTCGTCGAGCAGCTCCTTCGCCCCGTTCGCGATCTGGAACGGCTCGAAGGCGAAGTCGGGCGCGTTCACCTTGTCGAGGAGGGCCTGCGTGTTGGCGACCAGGTCGTCGGCGGCGGCGGTGCGCTCTGCCGGCGTCAGGGCGACGTACGCCTCGCCGCCGTTCGCCTCGGCCGTCGGCGGCCACAGGTCCTTCTCGATCCGGTGCCAGCCCGTCCACGCCTGGCCCTCCTCGAGGTCGGCCTCACGCGCGTCGAGCAGCGGATCGAGGTCGCCGAACGACTCCGCGACGGGCTCGATCCGCTCCCAGTTGACCCGGGTCCTGGCATAGAGGTCACGCGCGGTGGCGTCGTCGCCCGACCGGTACGCATCGGCGAACGACTTCGTGCCGGTCAGCAGCGCCTCCGCCTCGTCCTGCACGTAGTCGACGTACGCATCGGTCGCCGCGGCGAGCTGCCGTGCGACGTCTCCCGACGCGTCGATCGATGCGCCCGAGTCGGTGACCGTGAACGCCGCGACGATGCCGTCGCCGACCATGCCCGGCTTGCACGACGTGTGGTACGTCCCCGGGCGCGCCTGGACGACCATCTCGCGGGTGAGGCCCGGGCCGATGTTCTCGACCTCGGACACGACCCGCACCTTGTCCTCGCCCAGCAGGTAGAACTCGGTGACGTCGTCGCCGGAGTTCTTCACCCGGAACGTGATGGTCCCTGACGGGGCGGTCGTCGCGCTGAGCGTGCACGCCGTGGCCGACGAATCCACGTCGATCGTGTTGGCCGTGGCGCCGGCCGGCGTGTTCGAGACACACGCACCGAGGGCAGGCAGGACGGCGAGGCCGAGGACGAGCAGCGGGCGAGGTGACGGGGCGCCATGGACGCGGGGCATCGGGACTCCTGGGGCGGGCATTGGGTCCTGGACGGCGCGGTGCGCCGGGTTCGGGTCGTCAGGCGGGGCGGGTGCCGCCGGCCTCGGGAGCGCCGGGCGCCTGGGTGACGGGCGCGGGCGGCGCGGGTGCTGCGGCGGCGGGCGCGGGCGGCGGGCCGGCCATCCACACGCGGCGGATGAACAGCGTCATGGTGGGGACGACGTACGCCACCCAGGCGATCGCCTCGAGCACGGTGGTCGCGGGCGAGAAGTTGAACACGCCCTTGAGCAGGACGCCGAGGAGGCTGCTGGGCGGGATCGTCTCGGACACGTCGAACGCGAGGTTGTTCAGGCCCGGCAGGATCCCGGCCTCCTGGAGGTCGTGGATCCCGTAGGCGAGGACCCCGCCCGCGACGAGGATCAGGAAGATCCCCGTCCAGCCGAAGAACAGCCGGAGGTTGACCTTGAGGGCGCCGCGGTACAGGGCCCAGCCGATGACGATGGCGGTGCCCAGGCCAAGCAGCGCTCCCAGAAGGGGCCCGACGCCGTCGCCGGCCGCCTTTGCGCCCACCCACAGGAACAGCGCGGTCTCCAGCCCCTCCCGGCCGACGGCGAGCGCTGCGACGAACATCACGGCCGCTGGGCCGGTGGCGATCGCCCCGTCGAGCTTGGCATGGAGCTCGCCGCGGAGGTGTCGGGCGACCTTCGCCATCCAGAAGATCATCCAGGTGATCAGGGCGACCGCGACGATCGAGAGGATGCCGCCGATCGCCTCCTGGGCCTCGAAGCTGAGCGTGCTCGGGCCGAAGGTGAGCAGGGCGCCGAAGCCGATTGAGATGGCGACCGCGATGCCGATGCCCGCCCACACCCACTTGAGGAGGTCGCGTCGCTCGATGCGGACCAGGTAGGCGAGGAGGATGCCGATGACGAGCGATGCCTCGAGGCCCTCGCGCAGGCCGATCAGGTAGTTGGCGAGCATGGGACGGGGACGGCTCCGTTCGGGAGTGGCTCGGGGCGCCGGTCGCGCACACGTCAGCGTAAGGTCGCCTGTCGCGGATCGTCAAGGCGCCTTGAGTCAGACGGTCAATCGGGCCGAATCGGTCGAGGGCAGGGCCGTCAGGGCGTGCGGCGGAACCGGCGTCCGATGAGCAGCCACGCCGGGAGGCGCGCCAGGGCCTCGGCGAGCGACGGGCCCTCGCCGCCATCGCGACGCTCGATCGCCAGCGTCGGCGGCTTGGAGGCACCGGGGCGCGCATCGACCCCCGTGCGGTCGATCGCCACCCGTCCCGGCTGGGGCTCGCCCAGCTCTGCCAGCAGCTGCGGCGGCCAGTCGCCCGTCGCCGATTCCGCCCGGACCTCGCGCTCGGCGTGCCATCGGGGTCGCCGGAGGAGGATCGCCCGCCAGCCCTCGGCGACCGCGGGCGTGACGGTCCCGTCTCCGGCGTTCGGCCGTGCCGTGACGTGCTCGCCCCGTGCCCAGCCGGCGGCCTGGTGGAGCAGCGCGTACTCGTCGAGGTCGGCGAACGCGGCCAGCCGCTCGGCGGGCGAGCCGTCCCCGAACACGGCGAGGATCGAGGGAGCGAAGACCTCCTCGAGGTCCAGGTCGATGGCCCGGACGGTCCGGTGCAGGTACACGTGCTGGTACATGAACAGGCGCGCGGTGAGGAACATCTCGAGCGCCCCGACGCCGGACTCGTACAGCGTCAGCCCGCGATCCGAGACGAACGCGTAGCGGCGCAGCCGCTCGGCGTCGACCGGGCCCATCGAGACGCCCGTCAGGTACGCGTCGCGGCGGACGTAGTCCAGGTTGTCGACCGTGAACACCCCGGACAGCAGCGGCTGGAGCGCGCGCACCCACGCTGGCATCGCCGGGTCCGCCAGCGGCGGCTTGGAGATCAGGACCGACACCCAGCGCGGGTCGATCGCCTCGCCGTCGGCGAAGCCGTCGCGGTCCGCGACGGCGCCCGGGGCGCGGCGGAGCCCGCGGATCAGGGGCGCGAGCTCCTGCTCGATCACCAGTTGCGACAGGTCCTCGTGGGTGAGGCTCTTGGCGCCGCTGCGCCGCGGATCCGCGGGGGCCGGGAACGAGGCGAGGAACCGGTCGTCGAAGAAGTGCGCGAACGGCCCGTGCCCCACGTCGTGGAGGAGCCCCGCGATCCGGAGGGTCTCCACCACGAGGCCCTCGGACGGGATGGGTTCGCCGGGCCCGAGCGCGGGCAGCGAGGCCCGCAGCGTCGGATAGAGCGAGCGCGCCCACAGCCCGGCCTCGTGCATGACCCCGAGCCCGTGGGTGAACCGCGAATGCTCCGCGGTCGGGAACACCCACCGGGCGCTCTGGAGCTGGCTGATCCGCCGCAGCCGCTGGACCCAGGCGGTGTCGAGCAGGTCGTCCTCGGCGACGTCCTCATCGGGCAGCTCCGCCGCGCGCGCGTCGACGGCCGACAGCCGCTTGGTGAGCTCGACGTAGCCGTGGATCGGGTCGCTGATCAGGTTGACCGACGCGAACGGCAGCCGCCGGGTGGCGCCAGCCCCTTCGTGCTCGCTCATCGCTCCGGGCCTGCGTAGCGCGCCGCCGCGCGGGCGTGTGTGGCCGCCACGTCGTCACGCAGCTCCCGCGGCGAGACGACCTCGACCTCGTCGCCCCAAGACAGGATCCACAGCCGGATCTCGATCGTCCCGGCGACCCGGGCGCGCCACTCGAGCGAGCCGTCGGCCAGCTCCCGTACCTCCTGGCTCGGGTGCCACGTCGCCTCGCCGACGCGCGCCGCCACCGAGGGCGCGAACCGCAGGACGACCTCGGTCTCGGGCTGGTCCGCGATGATGTCCCACGCGCGGCGGAGCGTGGTCGCGAGGCCTGTCGCCTCGGGCGCGTCGAACGTCGCCGGCGTCAGCGACAGGTCCACGATCCGCTCCACCTTGAACGTGCGGATCGCGCCACGAGTCCTGTCCAGACCGATGAGGTACAGCGCGTGCGTGGCGAGCGACGGCTCGAGCAGGTATGGCTCCACCTCCGCGACGCGCGCCTCGCGCTCGGTGCCGTCGTAGCGGGCGGGCTGGTAGCGGAACCGCACGACCCGCCGCTCCGCCCACGCCCGCGTGAGGTCCGTTACATGCCGGTTGAAGTCGGCGTCCACGCGCCGCTGGGCGAGGTCGTCGAGCGTCCGCTCCACGTGCTCGCGCAGCGCATCGGGCAGGGCCTCGCTGAGCTTGCCGAACGCCGACGCGAGGTTGGGCTCGTACTTGTCGGCGTACCGGGTCACGAGCCGGGCGGACAGGAACACCGCCATCGCCTCGGGGAGCGTCAGCCGCAACGGCGGCAGGAAGGCACCCGCCTCCACCCCCCACCTGCCCTTCTCGCTCCACAGCGGGACCTGCATCTCGATCTGGAGCGCCTCGAGGTCGCGGTAGATCGAGCGCTTCGACATCCCCGTCCGGCGCGCGATCTCGGCGGGGGAGATGCCGGCCTCGCCATGCGCCTGCAGGATCCGGAGCACGGAGAGCAGGCGGGCCAGCCGATCGCGCTTGCCCTCGATCCGCGCGCCCTCGTCGAACGCGTCGACGGCGTCGAGGGCGTCGAGGGCCTCGGCGTCGTCCGGCTCGGTCATCGCGGCTCCTCCCTCAGCCGATCGGCGGCACGACGCTGATCGGCAGGCCCCGGTCGACGGCGGTCAGCCGGAACCGGATCAGCGCGTTGAGCGCGTCGGGATCGAGGGTACCGGCGGGCCCCGTCAGCCGCCCGTCGACCTGGCCCAGCTGCCCGTCGGCAAAGATCCAGTAGTCGATGTCGCCGCGCCAGCGCGACAGGTCGGTCTCGCCGATCAGGAGCTCGACCTGCGGCAGGGCCCGGTGGAGCGCGTCGCCCTCCAGGGGCACCCGGCAGTGGCGGGCGCGGGCGCCCTCGATGAACGACAGCCCGTGGTCCTCGGCGACCGCCCGCTGGTCGGGCGAGAGCGCCTGGAGGACGACGGCCCGGTCGAGGTCATGGTTCGCCGCCTGGTCGAGGGTCACGGTGCGCCACGATCGCGAGGGCCCGAGCTCCCACGCCCGGCCCTCGCTGCGTGCCATGCCCCGCTGGCCCAGCGCCACGCGCGAGGCGACGTACCCCGCGTACCGGAAGTCGGCGCCGTTGCGGACCCCGTCGAGCCGCAGCTGGCCGGTCCGGCGGTCGTCGATCGAGCTGTCCATCAGGAGCGCCACGCGTGCCGTCTCGCCGGCGACGAGCGCCTCGCTGCACTCGGGGACCTCGAGGTCGGGATCCGTGGGGCCGAAGCGGGAGCCGATCGAGGGCCGGTCGGCGAGCGCGAGCTCGTTGAACAGCGCGGCGCTCGCGAACGCCGTGCCCGTGACGAGGACGAGCAGCAGGCCGAGGGCGCTGCCCACGAGGAGCCGACGCCGGCGGAGGGCGGTCTCGCCGAGCCGCCGCCTGGCGAGCCCCAGCCCGGCGAACAGGCCCGTGGCGACCAACGCCAGCAGCCACGGGTAGGCCGCCTCGAGCGAGGGCAGGAGCGTCTGCGGGCCCTGCCCCTGGAGCTGGGTGACCAGGCCGTTCAGCGAGGGGACGAGGAGCAGGATCGCGGCGAGCGCGAGCCAGGCGATCGCCGCGAACGCCCGGTCGCCGCGGGCGACGGGCGGGAACGCGACGGCGAGGAGCGCGACGACGATTGGCCCGATGACCGCGAGCCCCACCGCGAGGTCCACCGGGCCGCCGGGCCGGTACCCGAACAGCACGAGCAGGAACGCGGCCGCCCACAGCGCGGTGAGCGCCACCGCCAGGATCCGCAGCTCGATCGTCCGCACCCGCACGGCGCGAGTCTAGCGACGCACGGCGATGCGACCGGCCGCCCCACCGGCTCTGCCCTGCTGGTCGAGCGGCCGCATCCCGGCGCCTCCGCAAGTACCCGGCACCCCGTACTCACGGGTCATCGAAGGCGGCGACGACCCCAGCCATAGTGCCCACACCGCACCACGGTGCAGCACAACGAACAGAACATCCCTCGATGCGGGCGGTCCCTCCCTCCTCCCCGCTTGCATCGAACTCCTCCCCCGAAGCGACGCCGACCTCCTCCCGGCGTCGCTTCGGCGTTTCCGGGGCGGAACGGGCCTGCCGCCGCCCGGTCACGATCCGACGCGCCGCCTGACCGCCCGGTCGAACCGCCCGTACCATGCGCGCCAATGGCCCGCCCGATCGTCACCCTGCTCACCGACTTCGGCCTGCGTGACCCGTCGGCCGCGATCTGCAAAGCGGTGATCCTGGGGATCTGCCCCGACGCGGAGGTGATCGACCTCGCGCACGACGTGCGCAAGTACGCGATCGGGGAGGGCGCCCTCGCGCTGTGGGCGGCGCTGCCGTACGTCCCGGTCGGGACGCACGTCGCGGTCGTCGACCCAGGCGTCGGGACCGCCCGCCGGCCGCTGGCGGTCCGCGTCGCCCGGGAGGACGTGCTGATCGGGCCTGACAACGGCCTCCTCGTCCCGGCCGCCGAGCGGCTGGGCGGGATCATCGAGGCGCGCGAGCTGACCAACGCCGCCTACCGGCTGCCCGTGGTGACGTCCACGTTCCACGGCCGGGACGTGTTCGCGCCCGCTGCGGCGCACCTCGCCGCGGGTGCGGCGTTCGAGAGCGTCGGCCCTGCGGTGGAGCCGGCGAGCCTGGTCGCGTCACCGCTCCCCGCCCCCCGCGCGGAGGACGGCGGTCTCACGGCCGAGATCATCTACGTCGACACGTTCGGCAACGCGAAGCTGTCCGCGCTCACGGCCGACCTCGTCGCCGCGATCGGCGAGCCGGCCGGGCGACGGTTCCGCGTCACGCTGGGCGACGGACGCGTCCACATCGTCCCGTGGTCGCCGACGTTCGGGGACCGCCGGCCGGGCGAGCCGCTCCTGTACGAGGACTCGTACGGCCGCGTCTGTCTCGGCGTGAACAGGGGAGACGCTGCCAAGGCGTTGGGCCTGACCGGCGGCCTCGAGGTGCGCCTTGCGCGCGAGGCCGGTTGACGCAGGCGACCCGGCTCCCCGATGATCGGCCGCCTGATGACCCACACCACCACGATCCGGTGCATGTGTATGCGCAGGCGGCCCCGTCGTTCGGAGGACGGGCGCCGAGAGCCCCTGGGCTGATCGTCAGCACGTGACAGCAGGGACCTCGGAGCCCGAGGTCCCGGGGCCGCGAAACCCGAGTGGGGTTCGCGGCTCGTTTGTTCTCCGGCACGCGGCGGTGGATCGCCGCCGCACGCCAGACCGGCCCGATGGGGCCGACGGGGACCGTGAATCGCGGACGGTACAATCCGCCGCGCACCAGTTGGAGGAGATTCCACACCCATGCGAACCGTCACGGGCGTCTCTGCCCTCGCCCTCGTCGCCGTGTTCGCGGCGGCATGCTCCACGGGCGGCACCGCGTCGCCGTCCGCCGCCGGATCGGCCGCCCCGAGCGCCGCCGCGTCCGAATCCGCCGCGGCATCCGAGTCGCCGTCGTCCGCCGCCGCGGCGTGCACGCCCGACTCGATGCCGACCAGGACGGCCGGCACGCTCACGATCGGCGCGGACAACCCGGCGTACCCGCCGTACTTCCAGCCGTCCGACCCCAACCCCGAGCCCTGGGAGCTCGGCGACCCGACCAACCACACGGGCTTCGAGAGCCGGGTCGCCTGGGCCGTCGCCCGCAACCTCGGGTACGTCGGCGACACCGTCACGTGGGTCGCCGTCCCGTTCAACAACGCGATCGCCCCCGGTCCCAAGGACTTCGACATCTACCTGACGCAGGTCAGCTTCAGCGAGGAGCGCGCCCAGGCGGTCGACCTGTCCGACGGCTACTACGACGTCGCGCAGGCGGTCGTCGCCGCCAAGGACTCGGACCTCTCGAAGGCGACGAAGATCTCGGAGCTCAAGGACTTCCAGTTCGGCGCCCAGGTCGGCACCACGAGCCTGGACACGATCAACACCATCATCGCCCCGTCGAAGGAGGCGAAGGTCTACGACACCAACGACCTCGCGATCGAGGCGCTCAAGAGCGGCCAGATCGACGGCCTCGTCGTCGACCTCCCGACGGCGCTGATCATCACCGCCACCCAGTACGAGGACGGTGTCGTGAGCGGCCAGTTCGAGGCGCCCGAGGGCGGCGAGCACTTCAGCATCGTCCTCGACAAGGACAGCCCCCTCACCGACTGCGTCAACGACGCGCTGGCCGACCTCAAGGCGACCGGCGAGCTGGCGCAGATCACGTCCGAGGAGATGTCGACGAACGCCAACGTGCCGGTCTTCCAGCCCTGACCGTTCGTCCGACCTAGCCCATGGATCCCGACGGGGCCCTCCCACAGTCCATCGGGGCGGTGCCGCCGCCCCGGACGCGAGGGCCCCGGTACGGGCTGGGCGCCGAGGGGGCGCGATCGCTGCTGATCGCGCTCGTCTCGACCGTCGTCGTCTTCGGCGTCGTCGGTTACATCGTCGTGAACTCGCCGGGCTGGCCGCGCGTCCAGGACGCGTTCCTGAACGGCCCCATCTTCTGGGAGTCCCTCCCCAAGGTCGTCGCGAAGTTCTGGGTCAACGTCCAGCTGTTCCTCCTCGCCGAGGTCCTGATCCTCGCCTTCGGGCTCGTGCTGGCGATCCTGCGGGGCCTACCCGGCCCCGTGTTCTTCCCGCTTCGGCTGGCGGCCACCGCGTATGTCGACATCTTCCGCGCCCTGCCCGGCCTGCTCGTCGTCATCGTGCTCGGCATCGGCATCCCGGCCCTGCGCATCGAGGGTGTCCCCAAGGACGAGTTCATCTATGCGGTCATCGCGCTGACCCTGATCTACTCGGCCTACGTGTCCGAGGTCTACCGGGCGGGCATCGAGTCGGTCCATCCCTCGCAGCACGCGGCGGCGCGGTCGCTCGGCCTGTCGCAGACCCAGGCCCTGCGCTACGTGATCGTCCCGCAGGCCGTCCGGCGCGTCATCCCGCCGCTGCTCAACGACTTCATCGGGCTCCAGAAGGACACGGTGCTGGTCTCGACGATCGGCGTCGTCGAGATCTTCCGGCAGTCGCAGATCCTGGTCGCCGCGAACTTCAACTTCACGCCGTACGTCGCGACGGCGCTCGTGTTCCTCATCGTGACGATCCCGCTCGCCCGGTTCACCGACTACCTGGTCGCGCGCCAGCAGCGTCGCGGACAGGGGCAGGTCGCGCGTGGCAACCGACGCGGCATCTTCTTCGGGTACCGCCGGCGCAACAGCGGAGTCGGAGAGCCGTGAGCACCTCCGTGTCGTCGGGCGGTGGCACGTCCGCGTCGCCCGCGCTCCACGTCGACGGCCTGTGGAAGTCGTTCGGCGAGCTGCGCGTGCTCCAGGGGATCGATCTCGAGGTCGCCGAGCACGAGGTCATCGCCCTGATCGGGGCGTCCGGCAGCGGCAAGTCCACGCTGCTGCGGTGCATCAACCTCATCGAGCCGATCGACGCCGGCCGAATCCTGATCGAGGGCGAGGAGATCACCGCCAAGGGCGTCGACGTGAACCGGATCCGGCGCCGGATCGGGATCGTGTTCCAGTCGTTCAACCTGTTCCCGCACATGTCGGTGATCGACAACGTCACGCTGGCGCCGCGAAAGGTGCTGCGCCGCTCGCGCTCCGACGCCGGCCGCGACGCCCTCGGGCTGCTCGAGCGGTTCGGGCTCGCGGAGAAGGCGCACGACCTGCCGGATCGGCTGTCGGGCGGGCAGCAGCAGCGGGTCGCGATCGTGCGGGCGCTCGCGATGCAGCCGGACTTGCTGCTGCTGGACGAGGTCACCTCGGCGCTCGACCCGGAGCTCGTCGCCGAGGTGCTCGACGTCATCCGCGAGCTCGCCGCGGGCGGCATGACGATGCTCATCGCGACCCACGAGATGGGCTTCGCCCGCGACATCGCGAACCGGGTCTGCTTCCTCGACGAGGGCCGGATCCTCGAGCAGGGGCCGCCCGCGCAGATCTTCGCGGATCCGGTCGAGGCGCGGACGCGGCAGTTCCTCAACCGGATCATCGAGGCGGGGCGCCTCTAGGGCCGCTCGAGGCGGGGCGCCTCTAGGGCCCTCCCGGGCCGCCGCCGGCGGGACGGCGAACCGACGCCTGGCGGCGTGCCTCCGTCCGTGGATCGCCCGGCGATCCAGCCAGCGGGAATCGGCCCCGTTGGAACAGAGCCTGCGTTCCAACCGGCGGGGATCGCTCCGGGTGGAACGTGGCGCGATCCACCCGGCGGGAATCGCCCTCGTTGGAACGGGCAGCGTTCCAGGCCCAGCGACGCTCGCGACGCCGGCGGTAGAACGCCCAGCGATCCACGGGCGCGACCGAACGCTAGCGGCGCGCCACCGGGCCGCGGCACGCATCCACGAAGAACGCGAACAGCCGCTCCAGCTGGCGCGGCGTGCCCTCGGCGCGCTCGGGGTGGCACTGGACGCCGACGCGGAACGGGCCGCTCGCCGCCTCGAGCGCCTCGACCAGCTCGCCCTCTCCGCTCGGCGAGATTCCGGCCGCGATGAACCCGGGCGCGAGATCCGCCACGCGCACCGCCTGGTGGTGGTAGCTGTTCACCTGGAGCACGCCGCCGCCGACGTTGGCCGGGAACAGGATCCGCGCCAGCCTCGTGCCGGGCACGACCCGCATCGGGTGCGTGACCGGCGAGCCCGTGCCGAACGACGATCCCGCGTGCCCCTCGACATGCTGCAGGAGCCGCCCGCCCGCGAACACGTTCATCGCCTGGAGCCCTCGACACACTCCGAGCACCGGCAACGACCGCGCCTCGGCCGCCTTCCATGCCGCGAGCTCGAGGGCATCGCGCGGCGCGTCCACCGAGCCGCGCCCGTCGGGCGTCGCGCCGTACAGCCCAGGATCGAGGTCGACCCCGCCGCTCAGCAGCAGCCCGTCCATCGCGACGAACACCGCGTCGCGCTCCGCATCGGTCGCCGTCGAGTCGATCGGGATCGTGACCGCGCCGTGCCGTGCGAGCGCATCGAGATAGAGCGTGTTCTTGCGTGCGGCGAGCTCGGGGTCTCGGGCGGCGCCGGGGCTCTGGAGCGTGACGGCGATCCGAGGCGCCCCACGGTCGATGGCCATCCCGGCAGGATAGCCCGCGCCCGGACGAACTCCTGGCCCGATGGCGACGACGCGCCGGCGACGCTAGGGCGACGCCGGCGGTGACGCCGACCCCTCGGGCTCCTCGGGGTCCAGATCTTCCGGCGGGCGCGTGTACAGCTCGCCGCTCTCGCCGTCGTCCTCCGGCGGCACGTATCTCTGGCCGGGCATGATCTGCAGCTCCCAGCCCACCTTGATGTTGTCGGGCCGGTAGCGCGCGGCCTCGGGATCCAGCGACTTGTAGCGGTCCCGGTTCCAGTACGAGATCGAGCGCGCGTCGGTCTTGAACCGCTTTGCGATCGAGCTCAGCGTGTCGCCGCGTTCGACCGTGTAGATGGCGAACGTCGGCGCGGGCGTGGGGGTCGGCGGTGCGGGCGTCGGGGTGGGAGTCGGGTCGGGGGTCGGGGTCGGCCGGGGCGTCGGGGGCGGGGTGCCGGTCGGTCGCGCCACCGTCGCCGGCAGGCAGCCCGCGAGCGCAATGGCGAGACCGGCGACGAGTGCCAGCCTGATGATCGTGCGATGTCCCCGATCTGACGGATGCACGCCCCACCTCCGCGTTGCCGCGATTGTGACGTGTCCGTGAAATCCCTGGTGACGCCCGGCCGGGACGTCGGCGAGATCAGCCGTCGGCGACCGCGGCCGGGTCGACGGTGGGCGGGTCCACCGGCGTGGGCTCGGAGAGCTCGAACTCGCTCGCGATCGCGAGCCCCTCGGACGCCGTCGCGACGTGCCCCCGACCGGCCCGCTTCGCGACGAAGCACGCGCGGTCCGCGGCGAGCAGCACGTCCTCGGGCGTCTCACCGTCATCGGGATAGAACGCGGTCCCGATCGACGCCCCGACGCGCAGTCCCTCCGCGTGCCACGGCGACCCCGCCTCGCCCACGGCCTCGACCGCGAGCAGGATGCGCTCGGCCGCCGACGCGAGTCCGGTGGCGTCGGTCCGCGGCAGGATCACGACGAACTCGTCACCCCCGTACCGGAACACCGCGTCGGTCTCGCGGGCGGCGTTGAGGATCGCCGATGCGATGTCGCGCAGCAGCCGATCGCCCGTCTGGTGGCCGAGGGTGTCGTTGACTGCCTTGAACTCGTCGAGGTCGATCATGACGAGCCCGAACGGATCGCGTGCCGCCACGCTCCGGGTCAGCCAGTCCTTGAACGTCCCGTGGTTGAGCAGGCCGGTCAGGTCGTCCGTCCGGGCCCGGATCTCGGCCGCCCGGAACGTCTCCGCGTTCCGGAGCGCGATCGACACCTGGCCGGCGAAGAGCTTGACGAACTCGAACTCCTGCTCGTCGAACGGGTGCTCGCGCCCGAGCCGCTCGAGCGTGAGCACCCCGGCGGCACCGCTCGGACCGAGCAGCGGCACGACGATCAGGCTGCCCTCGAGCGTCCCGGTGTCCCGGAAGTGGTTGACGCGCTCGTCCGCGGCCTCGTCCTCGATCAGCACGGGCTCGTTGTGGTCGACGACCCAGGTCGCGATGCCGGTCTCGCCCGGCTCCCACGGGGCCATGTACTCGTCGGCGTGGGTGCCCCGGGCGGTGAGCGGCACGAGCAGGCCGGTGGGGCGCTCCACGACCTCGATCGCGATGTTGTCGCACTGGATGAGCGCCCCAAGGCGATCGGTGATCTGGTCGAGCACCTGTCGCTGGTCGAGCGTCGTGAGGATCGACTCCGTCGTCCGCATCAGCGCCTGCTGGGCGAGGACCTGCCGCTCGAGCGCCTCCGACTGGTGGCGCAGCCGCTCCGTCGAGTCCGCGTTCGCCATCGCCTGCGCGGCGAACGACGCGTAGATCACGAGCAGCCGCAGGTCGTCCTCCGTGAACATCCGCAGCCCGAGCTTGCTCAGCACCACGACCCCGAGGCACACGCCCTCGTGGACCATCGGGGCGAGGAGCATCGACTCGTCGAGATCCTCCTCGGTCCCCGGGATCGTCACCGCCCGCGGGTCCTTGGCGGTGTCGTCGACGAGCTGCGGGACGCGGAACCGGGCGACCCACCCGGTGATGCCCTCGCCGACGGCGACGGTGAGGTTCTCCGGGTTCTCGTCGGCGTAGACGGCGCCCGACCCCTGCATCGCAACCGGCACGAGGTTCGTCTCCCGCACCCGGTAGACGCGCGCGTTCTCGTAGTCGATGAGCTGGCGGAGCTCGGTCGCGATCGCGTGGCCGATCTGCGCCACGTCGCTCAGGCCGGAGAGGCGCGCGCCCAGCCGCTGGATCGACTGGAGCTGGGCCGCCCATGCGGCCATCCGACCGAACGTGCGCGCCGACCGGACGGCGATCGCGGCATCGCCGGCGAGCGCCTCGGCGCCGTCGAGGTCCACCTCGCGCCAGCGATGCGGACGGTCGTGGGCGAGGTACAGGGCGCCGTGGAGCTCGTGGCCGTCGACGAGCGGCGCGGCGAGCAGCGTGTCGACGCCCTCCTGGATTGCGGCCGCCCGGAGCGGGCTCGCCGAACGCGGTGCGTCCGGGCCGAGCAGGAGGACCGGCCGGCGGGGCGGGATCTCGTTGCTCGCGCTCCGGGCCGCCTCCACGCCCCGGGCCGCGGCGAGGAACGCGTCCGAGAAGCCAGTCCCGCCTGGCGAGGAGATGCGGCCCTCCGGATCGCGCAGCACGACCGCGACCCGGTCCGCGCCGAACAGGACGCGGGCATGATCGGACAGGTCGCGGACGACGTCGCCGAGGTCCAGGCGCGAGGCGAGATCCGTGGCGATCCTGCGCAGGGCCTCGCTGCGACGCAGCCGGCTCGTGGCCTGCTCGGTCGCGGAGGCGCCGCGGATCAGGACCCCCAGCGTGCGCGCGATCGCGCCGGCCAGCTTCTGGCCGTCGTCGGGGCCGAGCTCCATGGCGCCGGCGAGCACGAGGACGCCCCACGGCGACTCGCCGCCCGGGATGCGGACGACGAGCTCATCCGTCCCCATGCCGAGCACGGGGGTGGGGCCCTCCCCGCCGGGTCTGGCGTGGATCGGGGACGCCGACTCGAGCGCGAGGGTGAACACCGTGCGTCCCTGCCCCACGCTTCGGGCGGCGGTGATCCCCGGCCCCTCGACGTCGGTGGCGCGGGGCACGAGCCCGCCCGGCCTTCGCTCCCAGATCCCCACCAGCGCGGCGCCGGTCGCGATCCGGATCCGGCGGCAGGCCTCGTCCAGCGCGGGATCGAGACCGGTTGGCAGCGAGGCGACCTCGGCGAGATCGGCGAGGAGGTCGAGGCCCGCGGTGGTCTCGGTCAGGGTCGGGGCCGCGGCCGCCGCAGCCTCGCGCCGGCCCGCCCCTCGGCCGGTGGGCGTGGCATCGACCGGCGTCGCGGCGGATTCGGCAGCCGCAAGGAACCGCTGGAGGTCGTTGAGGCGGTACCGCCGGTCGCCGCGCTCGTTGATGCGGTAGTAGCGCAGGCGTCCTGCCTCGCTCCACGCCCGCACCGTGTTCGGATGCACGCCGAGCACGCGCGCCGCCTTCGTGACCGAGAGCGTCGCGTCGCCGGGGCGAGGGGTCCTGGGTGCCGGGGGGAGGGTGGAGGATTTGGTAGGCATCGCCGATCGTGGCGGATGCTCCCGAACTTCACAGGTATTGCCAATAGGACCATATGCCCATCGGCCCCGGTGCGCGCTCGCGACGGTGCCCCCGGACACCTGCGGGTCCCACCTCGCTCCCGCACGCGGGTCGGCGTCTAGCGCTCCTCCGGGCGGGACCGACGGGCCGTCACGCGGACATACGCGAGCGTCACGAGCACGGTCGTGACGCCGATCACGGCGACGACCGCGAGCGCCCAGCCGGGGTTGCCCACGAGCCCCGGCCCCTGTCCGGAGCTCCGGGGATCACCGGCCTCGCCGCCCGGCGTGGCACTCGGGTCGGCCGCGAGCGCGAGCGCGGGCAGCAGGATGACGAGGAGCCAGCCGACCCCGAGGGCGAGGATGGCCCGGAGGGGCCTCCGGTGCGGGTCAGAGCAGCGCATCGATCGCCAGCCAGGCGAGACCGATCGCGATGGCCGTGGCACCGCCGGCCAGCAGCGCGCTGATCAGCCGGGTGGTCGCCTGGCGGCCCTCCGCCAGCAGGCGCATCGCCTCCGGCGGCTCGAGCGTGGTGACGATGAGCGGGCGCCCGAGGCCGGGCCGCAGGATCGGGCCGTCATCGCCCAGCTGGGGCACGCCGAGCACGAGCGCATGGTCGATCGAGCTCAGGTGCTCGACGCGGTACCGGATCGGCGTCTCGGGTGGCGTGCCTGCGGGGACCCGATCCGGGATCTCCGCAGCCGTGCCGGACGACTCCCGGGTCACGACGATCAGGCCCTCCTCCAGCGCCTCGCCGTCGACCGCGATCCGGTCGACCGCGCCCGACACCTCGAACGGCACCACTCGGCGATCGGTCTCGAACGGCACCCAGCGGCCGCCCTCCCGGCGCTCGAGCGAGCTGCGTCGGAACACGAGCGGCCGGCCACTCTCGTCGTCCCAGGGCTCCTCGGCGTCCAGGCGCCCCCCGACGCCGACGTACTTCGCCTCGCCCGCCTTCGCGATCTCGATCGCGCGGGTCACCTCGACCACCGGGGTCGCCGCGAGGATCCGTCCGACGCGAGCCCGCGGGCCGAGGCCGCGGAGCAGCCACCATCCGGCGCCGAGCGCGACGACACCCGCGAGGACGAGGAACAGGGGGATCACCGGCCGATCATAGCCGCGGAACGCGGCGGGGCCGGGGAATCAGTCGCCCGAAGGAACCTACTCGACGCGTGGGCGTTGAGGTGATCGCCGCCGTTAGCATCGCTCGGCCCCTTCGGGCTGGAATCCACGCTACGGGCGCCCCGGGCGGCCGGTCAATGCGCTTATCCACCTATCACCGCCCAATCGTGCACAACCGGCCGAGTTATCCACCGGTTATCCACCGTCTCGAGGGCGACGGCGAGACGTTCCAGGCGGGACCTGGACCTATGCGATGCCGCGGCCCGTCGATGGGTCGATCGCCCGCACCTGCCCGTCGAAGCTGGTGAGCACGAGGCGACCGCCCACGAGCTCCGCCTCGACGACGACGTCCGAATGGGCGACCCGCCAGGCGACCTCGCCGTCCGCCTCGAGCGCGAACGTCTCGACCTCGGCCTGCACGAGCACGTGTGCCAGCCGCGACGAGCCGATCACCACCAGCACGGGTGACGCCGAGCGGTGGGTCCATCGCAGCTCGCCCGTCCGAGCGCCGAAGGCGTACACGTGGAAGCCGTACTTGATGACGAGCAGGCCCTCGGTGTCCCACAGCAGGCCGGCCGGGTCGTCGCTGATCGTCGACGCGAGGCGCACCGTCCATGGGCCGGCCGGCGTCTCGACCCGGATCTCCGCCCGGCATCGGGCATCGGGGTCCGGCCCGGCGAGCTCGCCATGGTCGACGACCGGCCCGCCGGCCTGGGTGAGGGCGAACACAGCGGCCGCCTGTCCGGAGCCCGCCCAGCGGATGCTCGCGCGGATCGCGCCCGGGAACGAGATGACGGCGTGTCGCGGCTCGACGGCCGGCATGGCTGGAGGCAGGGTTCAGGCGCCGGCCGGGCCGGCCGTGCTCGAGCCCGGGCCCGAGGACGTGGGTCCACCGGTTGCGGCACCGCCCGCGACGCCCGCGCCCGGAAGCGGGTCCGTCGATGCCGGGACGCCGAGGCCGGCACCCTCCCGCTCGGCGGGGGCGGATTCGGGGTCCTGGCAGATCGGGGCGACGTGCGCGTTCGAGAGCATGCGCAGGGTCGCGGGCGGGACCGGGAACACCGCGGTCGGGGTGCCGGCGGCGGCCCAGACGACCTGGAACCGCCCGAGGTCGGGGTCCATCACGACCCGCACGGGCCGCGCGTGACCAATGGGCGGGATCCCCCCGATGGTGAACCCGGTCAGCTCCCGGGCCTCATTGGCCGTCGCCCGCCGGACGTCGGGGTCCCCGGTGACCGCCGCGAGCCGTGCGAGGTCCACGCGGTTCGGGCCGGAGACGAGGCACAGGATGGGCTCGAGGGTGGCGTCAGCCTCGGGGGCCACGAACACGAGCGACTTGACGATCTGCCCCAGCTCAGCGCCCACCGCGGCTGCCGCCTCCTCGGCGGTGTGTGTCGACTCGGTGAAGACGCGCACGTCGAGCGCCACGCCCTTCCGCGCCGCGGCATCGACGACGCGCTGGATCGGCGGGGCGAGGGGGGTCTCGGGCACGGCGGGAGTCTACCGGATGGGGAGGTACGATCCGCCGGTGAGAACCCTCCACGACGGGCAGCCCAGGGTGCGCCATGCCGTCGTCGTGGCGGATGGCGATGTTCCAACCCGCGACGCGCTCGATGCGGCGTGGCCGGGGTGGGCGGACGACATCGACCTCGTCGTCGCCGCGGACGGCGGGCTCGTGCGCGCCCGCACGATCGGCCTCGAGCCCACGCTCCTCGTCGGCGACCTCGACTCGCTGGACGCGGCGGCACTCGCGCAGGCCCGGGCGGACGGCCTGACGGTCCACCGCTCGCCGGCGGCGAAGGACGAGAGCGATGCGGAGCTCGCGCTGGTCGAGGCGCTGGACGCCGGCGCCGGCCGTGTCACGATCCTGGGCGCGTTCGGCGGGAGCCGCATCGACCACGAGCTCGCCAACATCTGGCTGCTGGCCCACCCCGCGACGGTCGGTGCACGCGTGGAGCTGCTCGACGATCGGGCACGGGCGACGCTGATCGTCGCGCCCGCCGGCGAAGCGCCCGTCACCCGGCACCTCCCCGGCCCTGTCGGGGGCACCGTCTCGCTGCTGCCGTTCGGCGGCGACGCCATCGGCATCACCACGCATGGGCTTCGCTACCCACTGCGCGACGAGCCGCTGGTCACCGGACCGGCCCGGGGTCTGTCCAACGTCCGGGAATCACCCGATGCCGCTGTCACCCTCCGGCAAGGCCGGATCCTCGTCGTGGAGACCCCGACGTGACGGGCGGCGATATCCTCGGTCGATGAGCATCCCGCAACCCGGCGACCAGGCGCCCGACTTCGCGCTGACCGACGAGACGGGCACGACCCACCGCCTGGCAGACCGGCGCGGCTCGTGGACCGTCGTCTACTTCTACCCCAAGGACGACACCCCGGGCTGCACGACCGAGGCCTGCCAGTTCCGCGATCTCCACGACGACATCGCAGGCCTCGACGCGGAGATCTGGGGCATCAGCCCCGACGGGTCCGGCTCGCACGCCGCGTTCCGCGCCAAGTACGGGCTGCCGTTCACGCTGCTGTCCGACGAGGACCACGCCGTGGCGGAGGCGTACGGCGCGTGGCGCGAGAAGACGAACTACGGCAAGACGTACATGGGGATCGGGCGGTCCAGCTTCCTCGTCGGCCCGGACGGACGGGTCGCGCGGACCTGGGCGAACGTCAAGGCCGACGGCCATGCCGACGAGGTGAAGCAGGCGCTCGTGGAGGCTCGCGCAGCCGCCTGACGCCGGTGTTTCCGGTGCCGGCTCGCCCGCCGCCGGACACCAAATGAGACTTCGCCCGTGGGGGGAGACGAGCGAAGCCTCGATCGCGAATGTAACACAACGGGCCAGCCTGTCTGTACATTTCGCCCGCCCGGCCGACGTCGGCGCGGGCGTCGCTCCCCGGAGGTTCCGCCGATGCCCGACACCACCTCGCCGGCCCATCACGGGTGGCGTCCCGCGCGGTTCATGGTCATCGTCGCGCACCCCGACGACGCGGACTTCGGGCCTGCCGGTACCGCTGCTCGCTGGATCGACGAAGGGTCCGTCGGCCGGCTGGTCTGCTGCACGAGCGGCGACGCGGGCGCGGACGACTGGCGGACGGATCCCATCGAGCTCGCGGCGCTCCGCGAGCGCGAGCAGCTGGCCGCGGCCGAGGTCGTCGGCTACGAGGGCGTCGCCTTCCTCCACCAGCCGGACGGCGCCCTCGCGAACGACCTCGCCCTGCGCGAGCAGCTCGTGCGCGAGATCCGAACCTTCAAGCCCGACGCCGTCCTCACGATCGACCCCGAGACCGTGTTCCACCGCGATGGCGGGGTGAACCACACGGACCATCGCGCCGCCGGCATGGCGGCGGTCGACGCGGTATACCCCGCCGCGCGCAACGCGATGGCGTTCCCGTGGCTCGCGCGCGACGGCCTCGACCCCTGGACCGTGCGCCGCCTCTATCTGTCGTGGAGCAACCACCCGACCGCGTGGGTCGACATCACGCCGACGCTCGACCGAAAGCTGGCGGCGCTCCAGGCGCACGCGAGCCAGATCCGCGAGCCCGCCTCCTTCGAGGAGCGCATCCGAGAGTGGGCGAGGGAGGAAGGGGCGCCGATCGGCGTGGCCGCCGCCGAGGCGCACCGCGTGATCGTGATCGAGGACGACGAGGACGAGGGGCCGACCCACGCCCACGAGCCCGAGACCGAGTCCGCGGCCGACCCGGCCTGACGGGACCCGCCGTCAGTCCTCGCTCAGCAGCGCCGGGCGGACCCGGCCCCACGCGTTCCACACGTCCGCGAGGTCTGCCGCGCGCGACCCGAGGGCGTCCACCATCCGGCCCAGCGACAGGTCGTCCGCCTGGTTCGCGAGCCACTCGTCACCGGCCACCGTCGCGTGCTCGTACAGCCGCGCAGCGTCCGACTCGCGCGGCCAGGTCCGGATGCGCATCCGGTCGAGGCCCGCATAGCCGACGGCGAGCGCGAGGTCCCGGGCGGCGGGGACCCGGCCGTCGGCGAACCCGTGCAGCCCGTCGTAGCGGTAGCCGAGGGCGGACAGCGCGCCGACCACCTCGCGCCGCTCGGCGTACGTGAACAGGCCCCAGAACGGGTCGTCGTCGGGCAGGTCGAGGTAGCCGTCCTCGATGGCACGGGCGACGATCGCGTCCACGAGCGCGGTGATCCGGAGCTGCCACGATCGAGTCGCCTCGGCGTCCGTCCCCGCAAGCGTCGCCACCAGCCGGTCGCGGGCGTCGCGGTCGCCGCGCAGCACGCGGATCACGAGCGGCATGCCGGGCCCGCCGAGGACGGGCACGTCACCCTCGTCCGCGTCGTCCGTGAGGCTCTGGGTCCGCGTCGATTCCGACTCGCCCGGCCACACCGCGTCGAACGGGTGCGGCTCCGGCTCGGCGTCCGGGCCCGGGTCTCCGCCGCCACGCGCCCGGCCCGCGGCCGCGCGCGTCTCCGCCTCCTCGCATTCCGCCAGCCGCTCGCGTGCATCCCGGCACGCGGACTCGGCACCCTCTGCGCTGATCCTCGCGGCGTCGGCCTCCAGGGCGAGCCGCTCGATCCGCGGGCCCGCCGCGCGCAGCTCGGTCCCGCCCGACTCCAGGAACCGGGCCGCCTCCTTCGAGCGACGGTTGAGCTCGTTGATGGCGTCCAGCCACTCGCGCGCCGCGGCCTCCGCCGATTCGGCGTCCGTCGCGCGCTCGTTCGCCTGGCGGAACCGGCGATGGAGCTCGTCCTTGGCCCCCGCGATCTCGCGTGGGTCGGCGACCTTCTCCGCGAGGTCCAGGTGCTCGCGGAGCGTGTCGTAGGCGCGCTGGGCCTCCCGCAGCGCATCGGCCGCGGCCTTCGCGTGGTCGCGCGCCTCCGAGGCCACGGTGCATCGCTCGTCGACGAGCCGCCTCGGGACGTCGCAGGGATCGGCTGCCGAAGGCGCGATCGACAGCGGGCCGCTCAGCTCCTCGTCCATGGCGCGACGGGGAAGGCGCGCGGCCGGCCGCCCGACCGGCACGGCGACAGCGGCGCTCCCGAGGGACGGCGGCGGCGCCTGGACGGGCGGCCGCGGGCGCACCCGAACGCCGGCCCCGGGAGGCCCGATGTCGACGGCCGACACCATCGCCGGGCGAGGGGACGGCGGCGCCGGGGAGCCCGCGGCGGGCAGCGGAGCGGGAGCGGGCTCGAGGACCGCGACGCGTGTCGGCCGGTCGGGCGGGTCCGAGCCGGGCTCCGGCGCGGGTTCGGGCGGTCGGGGCTTGCTCGACGCCAACGCCGCGGATCCGGGTCCCACGGCGATCGAGGGAGCTCCCTGGATGGGGACGCCGACGACACCGGGCGGGAGCCCCGGGGGCGAAGATGGAACGCGTGTTCGATCGCTCATCGCCTCGTCGGCCATGGATTCACCGGCGGCGACTGTTGGCGCCGCGACGGCGTCGTGGTCGTCCGTCCAGCCGCCGTCGGCCGGTGAGCCGGGCACCGGACCGCGACCCGTGGCGGGTGACGCCTCCGAGAGGGTGGAGCCGCCGCGTGCGCCGATCGAGTTCGGCGAGACCGTGATGCGGACCTGGCGGCGGGGCGCCGGACGGGCGCGGAGGGCCTCGGCGACGGCGGCGCCGACCCCCGCACCGAGGATCAGGCCCACGGCCAGGAATGCGATCTCGGATGGGCTCACATGACTCCTCGCGAGGCCGGCAGGGCGGGCCGCGCAACCGCGAAAGCGTAGCTGCGGCGACGTGCCGGAGTCAACACGCGCACGGTGTGCGCGAGGGCGCGCGCGACCTGTGAGCGTCGCGATCGCACGCCCGTGGACGGCCCGACTCGGCGCGCGGAGGCCGCGTGCGGGGGACCGCGGCGCCCCGACCGGGCCGGATGCCCGCCCCCGACCGTGCCGAATGGCCCGCCCGGCGATGCACGGGTGGCCGCGGCTGGGGTAATCTCCGAACGGTCGGCGCGTCCTCCGCCGAGGTTTCCCGTCGCCCTCCTTCGAGCACCGCAGGAAAGGCACGTCCGCTTCGTGACCCTCGATCAGACCCAGGAGTTCCTCGTCCAGCCGGTCGACGCGTCCTGGCTCCAGTGCAACATCGAGTGCCAGGAGGCCTGTCCCGTCGGCACCAACTGCCGCGGGTACCTCAACCTCGCCGCCGAAGGCCGGTTCGAGGAGGGCTACATCCTGGCTCGCGAGCCGAACCCCGTCGCCGCGATGTGCTCGTACGTGTGCTCGGCGCCCTGCGAGCGCGCCTGCCGCCGCGGCGACATCGACCGGCCGCTGGCGATCCGCGCGATGAAGCGGTTCCTCGTGGAGTGGCACGAGGCCTCCGGGATCCCCGACGTGATGCCCCACGTCACGCCGCGCGAGGAGCGCGTCGCGGTGGTCGGTGCCGGCCCCGCGGGTCTCGCCGTCGCCCGCGAGCTCGGCACCCGCGGCTACCAGGTGACGGTGTTCGACAGCTTGCCGTTCGGCGGCGGCACGATGCTCGTGGGCGTGCCCGCCTTCCGCCTTCCGCGCGAGGCCATCGAGATGGACGTCCGCCTCGTCGAGCGGCTGGGCGTGAAGTTCGTGTTCGACACCGCCATCGGCATCGACGTCCCGTTCGAGGACCTCCAGCGCGACTACGACGCGATCGCGATCACGGCCGGCGCGATGAACCCGGTCTACCTCGACGTCCCGGGCGCGGACCTCGAGGGGGTCCAGTACGGCGTCGACTTCATGAAGAAGGCGAACCTCGGGCAGCCGCTCGAGGTCGGCCGCAACGTCGTGGTCATCGGCGGCGGCTACACCGCGATGGACTGCTCGCGCACGAGCCTCCGCTACGGCGCCGAGAACGTGACCATCGCCTACCGGCGGACCCGGTCCGAGCTCGTCGTGGACGAGGAGGAGCTGGGCGAGACGGAGCGCGAGGGCGTCAACCTCGAGTTCCTCGTCAGCCCGATCGAGCTCATCGGCGAGGACGCCAAGCTCACCGGCGTGCGGTTCATCCGCAACAAGCTTGGCGAGCCCGACGCCTCCGGCCGCCGCTCGCCAGTGCCGATCGAGGGCTCCGAGTTCGTCGTCCCGGCCGACACGGTGATCCCCGCGGTGTCGCAGGCCGCGGACCTGACCTTCCTCCCCGTCGAGTCGAACTTCGAGGTCAACCGGGGCCGGATCAAGGTGGACCCGGCGACCTACGCGACCAACGTCCGGGGCGTGTTCGCGTGCGGCGACTTCGTCACCGGCCCCACGACGCTGATCGAGAGCGCGGGTCACGGCAAGAAGGCCGCCTACGCGATCGACCGCTACCTCGCCGGCCGCACCGACGTCACCGTCACGCCGAACGTCAAGATCACGAGCTCCTGGCGCCACGACATGCCGGAGTTCTACGACGTCCTGCCGCGCCAGCACATCCCGATGGTCCAGCTCGAGACCCGGATGCCGTCCACGGATCCCACGGTCAACTTCACGACCCCGGTCGAGCTGGGCTACGACGCGACGGCCGCGGTGGCCGAGTCGACCCGCTGCCTGATGTGCAACTACAACATCTGGTTCGACCCCTTCCGGTGCGTGCTCTGCGGCGCCTGCGCCGACGTCTGCCCGGAGGGCGTCATCCACATGGTGGACGTGAACCAGCTGAAGACCGAGGGGCTGCTGCCTGAGATCGAGGAGGCCTACGGCTGGTCGCAGGGGGCGGCCATGATCCTCGACGAGGAGCGATGCATCCGCTGCGCCCTGTGCGTCAAGCGGTGCCCCTTCGACGCCATCACCATGGAGCGGTTCGAGCTCCAGGAGATCTCGAGCGACGGGCGGCTCTACAAGGAGTCGTACCGTGACGCGCAGCTCGCCGGAACGGCCGGCGTGGCAGGAGGAGCCAGGTGAGCTTCCTGGAGCGGGTCGACCAGTCCATCCGGCGGAGCCCGGTGTGGCGGTCGATCTTCCGGAACCCGTACCCGAACGACGAGCGGTCGCGCGCGTACGCGGTCATGAACAACGTGTTCCTGCACCTGCACCCCGTGCGGGTCCGCCAGCACGCGGTCAAGTTCGCCTACACGTTCTGCCTCGGCGGCCTCAGCTTCTTCCTGTTCCTCGTGCTGACGGTCACGGGCGTCTACCTGATGTTCTTCTACATCCCGTCGGAGACGCAGGCGTACTCGAACATCCTCGAGATCCAGAGCACCGTCGTGTTCGGGCTGCTCACCAGGAACGTCCACCGGTGGGCCGCGCATCTCATGGTGTTCTTCGTGTTCCTGCACATGATGCGGGTCTTCTACCACGGGGCCTACAAGCCGCCGCGCGAGTTCAACTGGGTCGTGGGCGTGATCCTGCTGTTCCTCACGATCATGCTCAGCTTCACCGGCTACCTGCTCCCGTGGGACCAGATCGCCTACTGGGCCATCACGATCGGGACGAACATGGCCGGCTACGCGCCGCTGTTCAACACGCCGTCAAAGCTGCTGCTCCTCGGCGGCATCGAGGTCGGGCAGAACACGCTGCTCCGCTTCTACGTGCTCCACATCATGGTGTTCCCGCTGGTCGCCGCGATCTTCCTGGCCGTGCACTTCTGGAGAATCCGGAAGGACGGCGGGATCTCGGGGCCGCTATGAGCCGACATGACGGCCGATCGCGGCGTTGCCCCGATGCGCTCCTCGCTCACGCACGTCAGAGTGCGCTCGCTCCGGTGCTCCGGGGCGCCTTGCGCTCGGCGCGTCCTGCCGGCTCATTGGAGCTGATCGATGACTGACACCAAGCAGCCGACCGAGGGGCGGGTCGTCCTCCCCGTCGACCCGACTCGCCGCACCGAGATCGACAAGCAGCGCGTGCCGATGTCGGCGCGCCCGTACCGCCTGCTCGCGCTGGTCAAGCAGGACGCCGTCGTCCGGGTCCAGAAGGAACCCGACGACACGGTCATGACCTGGCCGCACCTCCTGACCATCGAGTTCATGGCGGCGGGCCTGATGAGCGTCTTCCTGCTGCTCATGGGCCTGTTCGTGAACGCGCCGCTGGAGGACCTGGCGAACGGCAACATCACGCCGGCCGTCGCCAAGGCCCCGTGGTACTTCCTCGGCCTCCAGGAGCTGCTGGCCTACTTCCACCCGACGGTCGCGGGCGTCCTCGTCCCCACCTTCGTGCTGGTGGGCGCGGCCCTGATCCCGTTCATCGACCGCGGCAACCTGCTCGCCGTCCGCCCGTCGGAGCGGAAGACGACCGTGATGCTGTTCTCGCTGTTCTGCATCCTCGGCCTGTTCGTCACCTTCGTCGGGATCTTCTTCCGCGGTCCCGGCTACTCGTTCGTCATCCCGTATCTCGAGTTCTTCTCGATCGGGACGCCGGGCCTGCACTTCGCCCTGTGATCCGAAGGAACGCGTCATGAGCAACTACCACGTCGAACCGGCGGACAAGCCGAAGGCGCTGACCACGGAGGCCCTCAAGGCCGTCCGTCACGAGCAGGTCCAGGGCGTCTCCCGCCGGGAGCTGCTCCGGGGCTCGCTGGCCGCGGGCGTCGG